>JBNRML010000039.1:0-14058 GCA_050309585.1 Lachnospiraceae bacterium | reverse complement strand
AAAAATATATTTGGCGGATACGCCACACCGAGAAAACGACAGTTTTCGAGGTTGGCTCTGAACAGATACTATTATTTTTAGGAGTAAAAATGATAATTTTTAATACAGATTTAGATAATACATTGATATATTCTTATAAACACGATATAGGACAAAACAAAAAAAACGTTGAAATGTATCAGGGACGGGAAATATCCTATATCACAGAATATACATACAATATGTTAAGGGAAATCAGAGACAGAGTATTGATTGTTCCGACAACAACCAGAACTCAGGAACAATATGAAAGAATTGACCTGGGATTAGGCAGCATAAAATATGCCTTGGTATGTAATGGAGGTATTTTACTAGTTGATGGAATAAGGCAAAAAGACTGGACTAAGGAGAGTTATGAAATAATTGAAAATAGCAGGGATGAATTGTTAAAATCAGTAAATATATTAGAGTCTGATAACAGACGAAAATTTGAAGTTAGGTTTATTGAAGAGATGTTTGTATTTACTAAATGCGATGAACCTGAGTCAGTAGTAGAAGATTTAAAAAATATTCTGGATGGAACGTTGGTTGACGTTTTTAATAATGGAGAAAAAATATACGTTGTTCCTAAAAAATTAAATAAAGGAACCGCAGTCCAAAGATTTAAAAAATATATAGGTGCAGAAAAATTGATTGCAGCAGGAGACAGTGAATTTGATATTCCTATGGTTACTAAAGCAGATATAGGGATTGTTCCGGCTGGATTTAGAGATAAATATATAATGGATGATAAATTAGTTCAGATGACTGGTGAAAAAGTCTTTTCGGAGGAGTTGTTGGAATACATATTAAAGGTCATTAACAAGGAGGTGGTGGGATGATAGAGGTACCAATGAAGACAGAGAAACCGCTAGATAGGAATTCTGTGATGGAGATTAACAACAGATATATACAGAAACCTAATGATTCAGGCAGTATATTGATACTAAACAAAGGCAGGCAGGGCAATACGGTGACTGTGCAGAACACACCGGTTATACGGGAGATGAGGATGCCTGTGTTGAGAAATCAGGTTCAGAAGGGCCAGAAAGTATTATTGGAGAATAATTGTAAATTATCAAATGTGCGTGTGTGTTTGGGATGGAATGTCAATAATCAGAATTGCGATTTGGATGTTTCGGCTTTTATGCTGGATAATTCAGGAAAAGTAATAGGTGATGACTGGTTTGTATTTTACGGGCAGGAAAAAAGTCCGGATGACAGTGTCAGATTTACCGTTTCAAATAATGATGACAGAGAAGAAGTATTCGTTGATTTTATAAGAATGAATAATCGTGTTTCAAAGATTGTATTTGTTCTTACAATAAACGAGGCCCTGGAAAGAAAACTGAATTTCAGCATGGTTAGAGATGCATATATAAGGATTATTAATTGTAATGATAACTCGGAAATTGTCAGTTTTAAAATGGATGAGTATTATGCAAACGTGACATCAATGATGATAGGGGAAATGTATCAGTATAATGGAATGTGGAAATTTAATGCGATTGGAAATGGTGTTGCAAAAGATTTGGCTGGTCTGTGTAATTTATACGGCGTAAATATATACTAGGAGGATAAAATATGTTAACATTTGAAACTATTAATGAATTGACGTTAAAGGTGACCTGTAAGGGTAGTGATGTTTTGATTGCAAAAGCAGGGGCATTTATAGCCGGTGAAAACGCGGGACCGAAAAATTACAGGTTTGAAAAATTGATGTTAGGACCTCAGGGAGGTTTTGGACAAGCATTAATGGGGCATATTGCCAGAAGGGTGACAGGAGAGAATTTGCCATTAATGCGTGTTAATCTGAATGGAGATTCTGTTACATATTATGCAAATTATGGACAGCATATAGTGGTTTATCATTTGCAGCCGGGTGAAACCATATCAGTTGAATCTGAAAATATATTAGCTTTTACACAGGATTGTGATTATAGTGTAAGATTTATCGGAGTAGGTATTTTATCCCAAAAGGGGTTGGCTACTTCAACATTGACGGCAAGGGGAGCGAATGCATATGTTGCTGTTTTATCAGATGGAAATCCAATAGTGTTAAGCAATGTGAACTCAAGAGAAACGATTTCTGTAGACCCGGATGCGGTTGTTTGCTGGGTTGGAAATGGACATTGTGACCCTCAGGTTAGGGCAGATGTATCATGGAAGACCTTTATTGGACAGACATCAGGAGAATCTTATCAGTTTGAATGGCCTGAAAATGCAGCAGTGACAGTCATTATTCAGCCATCAGAGAGAGCTGGAGGTGTCAGAATAGGTGTGGATTAGAATAAGTGTGGATTAGAATAGGTGTGGATTAGAATAAGTGTGGATTAGTAAAGGCGGGATGGATTATGAAAAATAAAAGGATGAGAATTACATTTAATGCACCGGCAGTTTTAACTCTTATATTTGTTAGTTTTATAGCTACGTTGTTAGGCGAACTAACAAAAGGCGAAAGCACAAAGCTTTTGTTTATGACATATCGAAGCTCACTGTTGAATCCGTTGACATACATCAGGTTAGGAACACATATTTTTGGACACAGCGGATGGGCTCATTTTATGGGAAATGCCACATATCTGTTATTACTGGGACCGATGCTTGAGGAAAAATACAATTCAAGAACATTGGTTGAAATAATAATGATTACGGCTTTTGGAACAGGTTTAATTAACTTTATTTTCTTTCCAAATGTTGCATTGTGTGGTGCCAGCGGGGTTGTTTTTGCTTTTATTGTACTGGCGTCATTTACAGGGTTTAAGGATGGGGAGATTCCATTGACTTTTATATTAGTTGCTACAATTTATATTGGTCAGCAGGTGTATGATGGGATTATGGTTAGTGATAATGTTTCAAATATGGCTCATATAATAGGCGGATTTGTTGGTTCCGGAACAGGTTATATTTTAAATAAGAAAAATTAAGAGTATAAGGCATAAAGTATAAAATATAAAGTATTGATAAAGGGTATTGAACAGATAATATCTATATTGTCGGGTTTGAAAAACTGAGATTTGCACAATAGTTGTGTCAAAATCTCTTTTTCAAACCTTTTATATTTTTTTAGATTGATTTTTCTACCCAAAAAGTACTTTATAAAGATTTGGGTAGAGAAAATATGATAGATATTTTAATTGTGATTGGTTCTTGACGGTAAAATTCTACCCAAGACTATTGAAATGTCGAGTTTGGCTAAAGAAAATAGAAGGAAAAACAGGAATGGACAAGGATAAATTGAAAGAAATGAAGAAAAAATCTACCCAAATGAGATGATTTTGCAATTTGGATAGAGAAAATACCTGAGAGGTTGTTGAAAAAAAGAAAAATCAAGAAAAATTATCTAGCCAAAATGAGAAAAAAGTGTATTTGGGTAGAGAAGTACCAACTGTGCCAACTGAACTCTTGCCAACTGGAATTTAAAAATACAATTAAGTTAATACAATTAAGTTTAAAATTACCCTGAAATCTAATGAACACTTGTTTGAAATTTATTTTAAATGAGTGTATAATAAAATGACACTTCTTGACTCTCCCCTAAGGGAGTATGGCATATTCATTTATTATGAAATATGCGGAGGAAAATGGATATAAGGTTTCAGGATTGGTAAGAGAAGCCTATATTGATGATATATGGAATAAGGAATCATCAGATGACTGGCTTACGGAGATTCAGCTTCCTATAGAATAGAATGAGTACTAAGATATCATTTGGCAGATAGCCGGACAAAAGTTTATTAGAGAATAATTATAGAATCGAGGAAAATATGGAACCAATTAAAATAACCGGATTGAAACAAAATAATCTAAAAAATATTTCGCTTGATATTCCTAAAAATAAAATTGTGGTTTTTACCGGGGTATCAGGCTCGGGAAAGTCAAGTATCGTATTCGACACTGTTGCAGCAGAGAGTCAGAGACAAATGAATGAAACCTATTCAGCCTGGGTCCGTGGAAGGCTTCCTAAATACGATAAACCAAATGTGGAATTAATAGAAAATATGAATCCTTCAGTAATTATTGATCAGAACAGACTGGGAGGTAATGCAAGGTCTACTGTTGGTACAATAAGTGATATGTATTCGATGTTACGTTTATTGTATTCGAGAATATGAGAGCCTGCAGTTGGACCGGCATCATATTTTTTATTTAACAATCCTAATGGGATGTGTCAGACCTGTGCCGGTATCGGTAAGGTAATGGATTTTGATGTGAGTAATCTCATTGATGAAGAGAAGACTTATGATGAGGGATGTTTTAATCTACCGGCATTTGGAACGGGAAAATATTACTGGAAGGTGTACAGACGACCGGAGTATTTCAGGACAGATGTTCCCTGGAAGGATTTAGGAGAAGAGGAAAAAAATATTCTTTTGTATGGAAGCAGGACAAAAGATGGTGAAAGAATAGATAAAAAGATTGAGGGGGTATACAATCAGTTTAAGCGCCTGGTTTTGATGAAAGGAGTGGAAGAATAGACTGATTATACCCTAAAGAAAATTGCTCAGTTTTTGTATGAATGTGAGTGCCCTGACTGCAAAGGAAAGCGTTTAAATGACAAAACACTTTCATGTAAAATAAATGGTTACAGTATTTATGATATGTGTGAAATGGAATTTACCACATTGAGAGAGGTAATCAATGATATTAAGGATGAAAGGGCCACAACGATTACATCACAGTTAATTGCTGCTCTTGACAGGATGATTGACATAGGATTACCTTATCTTTTTATGAACAGGGAAAGTTCTACACTTTCCGGAGGTGAGGCCCAGAGGCTTAAACTTGTAAGGTATATGGGAAGTTCACTGTGTGGAATGATTTACATTTTTGACGAGCCAAGTACAGGAATGCATCCAAGAGATGTGCACAGAATGTCAAGACTTTTAAAGAATCTTCGTGATAAGGGAAATATTTATATATTGGATGAGCCGACCACCGGACTTCATATGGCAGACATTGAGAAGGTTGTTGATATTTTGGAAGGAATTGTTGACATAGGAAATACAGTAATTGTAATCGAACACAATACAGATGTCATGAAGCTTGCTGACTATATAATTGATGTAGGTCCTGATGGAGGCACAAAGGGAGGCAAAATCGTGTTTACAGGAACACCGAGAGAAATGTATGACAATGCAGAAACAATTACTGCCAAATATTTGAGAAAAGCATAGGAGGATTAGTGTGAAATTTTTACATCTTGGAGACCTGCATCTGGGAAAATCCCTGGGAGATTTTGATTTGATTAAGGATCAAAAATATATATTGGACCAGATATTGGAAATAATAAATAGAGAAGCTGTTGACGGAGTTTTAATTGCCGGGGATGTTTATGATAAAAGTGTGCCAAGTGAGGCTGCCACAAACCTGCTTGATTATTTTTTATGCAGCCTGTCAGGGCTTGGTGTTAACACGTTTATGATTAGCGGAAATCATGATTCTGATGACAGATTAAATTATGGAAGTAATTTGTTTGAAAAAAATCAGATTTACATTTCATCCATATATAATGGAACAATTTATAAGCACACAGCAGAGGATGAATATGGAGAACTTGATATTTATTTACTTCCTTTTGTGAAGGCATCCCAGGTCAGACATTTCTTTCCTGAAGCAGAAATTAATTCATATGATGATGCAGTAAGGGTAATAATTGAAAACGCGGGAATTGATACAGAGAGAAGAAATATTATTGTGGCCCACCAGTTTGTGACTGGTAAATCAGAAGACCCGGCTTTGGGAGGCTCTGAGGGAGCAGGAACTCAGAGTGTGGGGCTTATTGAGAAAATAGGATATGACTGCTTTGATGCATTTGATTATGTAGCCTTAGGACACATTCATTCTCCTCAGAGAGTGGGAAGAGATGAGGTGAGATATTCAGGGTCACCGCTAAAGTATTCATTGAGTGAAGTTAATAACAAAAAATCAGTACCTATTATTACTTTGGGTAAGAAAGGGGAGGTGTATATTGAACTGGTACCCCTCAAGCCCATGAGAGATATGCGACACATTAAAGGTGAAATGAAGAACCTGCTTGATAAAGGAAATGTTTCAGATACTGAAGATTTTATATATGTGACTTTGACTGATGAAGATATTATTAACAATGCCATGGGAATTTTTCAGCAGATATATCCAAATACTGTAAAAATTGATTATGACAATTCCCACACAAGAGAAATAGAACAGGTGGATATTTCAAAGATTGCAGAAAATAAATCCTTCTCTGAATTAATAGGGGATTTCTACAAATTAATGTATGGATGTGAAATCTCTGAAGAGGAAATGGATTATATGAGAAGGGCAGCGAGAGAGGCAGGTGTAATAGATGAAACCAGTTAAATTGATTATAAGTGCATTTGGTCCATATGCCTCTAAAATGCCGGAAATAAGTTTTGAACAGTTTGAAGAGAGAGGTCTTTTCTTGATTTCTGGTGATACCGGTGCCGGAAAAACAACTATTTTTGACGCGATATGTTTTGCATTATATGGAACTACCAGTGGTTCTTACAGAGATACAAAGAATCTTAAAAGTGAATATGCAAAGGAATCCGAAGAAAGCTATGTGGATTTTTATTTTTCTCATCAGGGAAATGACTATCATATTTGCAGAAAACCATCCTACAGAAGAATTAACAGAAACGGAAAAGAGACAGAGGAATCAGAAAAGGTAATATTTTATTATCCTGATGGGAGAACTGTGGAGGGAAGCAGAAATGTAGACGGAACAAATTCAGAACCGGGAATAATACGAGAGCTTTTACATGTGGATTCAAAACAGTTTATGCAGATTGCAATGATTGCCCAGGGAGAATTTTTAAGTCTCTTAAATGCAAAAACAGAGCAGAGAACAGAAATACTTCGTACCATTTTTAAGACAGAGCCATATAAGAGAATTGAGTACAGGCTTAAGGAGAGAATGGACAATAGTTATTCGTCAAAAAAACAAACCGAAGACAGCATTATTCAGTATTTTAAAGATGTGTCTGTGGGTGAGAAAAATGAGTTTTTCGAAGAACTTCTGGAGTTACAGGGGAGGGCTGAAAAGTCAGGCAGTGTATGGAACCTTCAGGAAATGCTTGAACTCATTAAGCGTATTATTGAATCAGATAAAGAGAAGCTTAAAGTATTAAAAGAGGAACTTGAAAGGGCAGAGGCTGAGTTAAAGAATAATCAGGATAATCTTGCTGTTGCGAAAACAAATAATGAATTTTTAAACAGACTTTATGAATTACAGGCTAAAAGGAAAGAAATTGAAGATAAAAAGTCGAATATGGAAAAAATATCTGATTTATTAGAAAGACGAAAAGCTGCTACACATCTGGTAAATCCGGAATACAAATCATGGGAAATTAAAGCTGGGGAGATTGAAGGTACAAGGAGAAAAATAGAGGAACAAAATAACAAACTCATAGTTTCCATTTCCCAGGCAGAAGAGGCAGGGGAACATCTCACAGCTCTTGAGGAAAAGAGGAGCGATATCACAAAGCTTCAAAGACTGATAGATAAAATAAATGAAGAAGAACTAAAATATCATCAGAGGGATGAATTGGAGAAAAAGCTTAACGGTCTCCTGAAAAATAAAGAAATAGTATTACAAAAAGAGGAAAAAATAGTTTCAGATGAAAAGAAGCTTAAGGAAAAAATTAGTGGTTTGAAGGAAAGCATAACTGAGCTTAAATCTAAACCAGCGGAGCTTCAGAGTGCAGTGGCAGAGGAAGAAAAATTTTTAAAATTTTTGAAAGATGTTAAAACTGTTTTTGATGTGCAGATTCCGGAAAAAAACAGAAGGGCAAAAGAGCTTGAAACTAAACAAAGTGAGTACAAATCGGTCAGATTAGAATATGATGAGGCAACAGAAAGAAGAATTAGGGCAGAGAGAATATTAGATGACTGCCGTGCGGGTATTCTGGCTGAAGGACTTATTGATGGTGAAAAATGCCCGGTTTGTGGTTCCGTGCATCATCCGGAGCCGGCGGTGTTACCTGATACATCAATTTCAGAAGAAGAATTTAAAGCATTACAGGCGGTGGAAAAGTCACTACAGGATAAGAAAAATGCTGCAAACACTGCAGCGGAAAAAGCCAAAACAGCCCTTGAAGAATATGAAGAGCAACTCAGGGTTTTAGTCATTGACTGTCTTGAAAACCCTTTGGTTGACATGAAAACCGGTGGTGAAAAGCTATTTGAATTAATTTCTATTTTGGAAGAGGCGAAAGAAATAGTGAAAGAAAAATTTGAAATTAATTCAAATAAAATAATTGCATTAAAAAATGACTGTAAAGCTTTCGAAAAGGCAGAACAACAGCTTGAAAGGGCTCAGGGTGAAGAAACTGAAAAACTTTCGAATGAAAAAGAGGAAGTTCTTTTGGATAAGCAGCGTACAGAAAATGCAATAACAGAAAATAAGGCTATCATTGTTACTCTTAAAAAACTCAGTTATAATAATTGGGAGGAAGCGGAGAGAGCCTGCAGGGAAGCAATGACTTTAGTGAATGAATTTGTGGAGAAAATTAACCTGGCTGAAGAAAAAAAGAAGAGTGCAGATTCTCTGGTCACATCATATAAGGCAGCACTTAAAACCCTTGAAAATTCATTGAAATCCCAGATGGAGGATGAAAAGGTTTTAAAAGAAAAGCTTCATAAGCTGGTTGCGGAACAGAAATTTTCTTCTGTGGATGAAATGCTTATGTACGTGGCTGCAGAATCTGAAATAAATTACAATGAAAAAACTTTGGCAGATTTTAATCAGGAAGCTTCCACGAATAAAACGCAGCTTATTCAGGCTGAGAAAGATGCAAAGGGAAAGAAAATGGTGGACATTGAGGAACTGCAGTCGATTTGCAACAGCCAGAAAAATGTCATTGATGAATTGAGAAATAAATTAAATATTACTAATAACAGGATTGATATAAATTCTGAAAAGGAGTCAAACATAAGAGCACAGGCTGGTGTATTAGAAGCTTCGATGAAAGAAAATAATATTGCAAAGAGGCTTTATAATCTCGTTAAGGGAACCACGGGAAATGGAAAGCTGACGCTTGAGCAGTACATTCAGACAGCGGGCTTTGATGGAATTATTGCTGCGGCAAACAGAAGACTGAAACCGATGAGTGACGGGCAGTATGAGCTATATCGCCAGGAGGATGCCATAGGAAGGAAAAGCAATACTTATCTGGATTTGGAGGTGCTTGACAATTACACAGGCCACAGACGACCTGTTGGAAATCTTTCAGGGGGAGAAAGCTTCAAGGCTTCCCTAAGTCTCGCACTTGGATTGTCAGACACGGTGTCTTCAAACCTCGGTGGCATACAGATGGATGCACTGTTTGTGGATGAAGGCTTTGGAACACTTGATAGAAAGTCCATAGATAATGCCATGGATATTCTTATAAATTTATCCGGTGCAAATAAGCTTGTGGGTATTATCAGCCACAGGGAAGAGTTAATTGAAAATATTGCGCAGCAGATTAAGGTTAAGAAAACCAAGGATGGAAGTCAGATAATTGTGGAAACTGGAATGTAGAAATGAATATGTCAGAGAGAAGTTATATAGCTATTGATTTGAAATCTTTTTATGCCTCAGTGGAGTGTGTTGAGAGGGGGCTTGACCCTCTCACAACGAATCTTGTGGTTGCCGATGCCAGCAGAACAGAGAAGACTATATGTCTTGCAGTGTCGCCTTCTCTAAAAAACTATGGGATTCCAGGAAGACCGAGATTATTTGAGGTTGTGCAAAAAATAAAGGAAGTAAATGGTGAGAGAAGGATGAATGCACCAGGAAAGAGATTTACTGGTGCTTCTTTTGATGCCTGTGAACTTGCAAGATCCAATGAGCTTGAGGTTTCCTACATTGCGGCTGCACCAAGAATGGCATATTACATGGAATACAGCACCAGAATTTTTGATATTTATCTGAGATACATTGCACCAGAGGATATGCATGTGTACTCAGTTGATGAGGTTTTTATTGATGCAACTGAGTATCTGAAAATTTATAATATGACTGCCCATGAACTGGCACTTAAAATGATTCGTGATGTCCTTTGTGAAACCGGTGTGACCGCCACTGCCGGCATCGGAACAAATATGTACCTTTGTAAGGTTGCAATGGACATTGTGGCAAAGAAAATGCCGGCAGACAAGGATGGAGTCCGAATTGCAGAGCTTGATGAAATGTCATACAGAAAGCTTTTGTGGAATCACACACCACTTACGGATTTTTGGAGAGTTGGTCCGGGATATGCCAAAAAGCTTATGGCTAATGGATTATTTACTATGGGAGATGTGGCAAGATGCTCTCTTGGAAAGGAAAATGATTTTTATAATGAGGCACTTTTGTACAAGCTCTTTGGAATAAATGCGGAGCTATTGATAGACCATGCCTGGGGTTGGGAGCCCACAACCATTGCAGAAATTAAGTCCTATAGACCGGAGAAAAACAGCCTGGGCTCAGGGCAGGTACTTCAGTCACCGTATACTTCAGAAAAGGCGAAGTTAATTGTTAAGGAAATGACGGATTTACTTGTACTTGATTTGGTGGATAAAAAACTTGTTACAGACCAGATGGTTCTTACAATAGGGTATGATATTGAAAGTCTTACAAATCCTGAGATAAGAGAAAAATATAAAGGTGAGGTTACCGCAGACCGCTACGGAAGACAGGTGCCAAAGCATGCTCACGGAACCATAAACCTGTCAGGGTATACATCTTCCACAAAGATAATTATGAGGGCTGTTGAGGAGCTGTTTGACAGAATAATTAACTGGGATTTACTTGTCAGGAGAATAAATGTTACGGCATCAAGAGTTATTCCTGAAAGTGAGGTTAAGGAAGAAAAAGAGTTTGAACAGCTTGATTTGTTTACTGATTATGAAAAACTGGAAAAGGAGAAGGAGCGTGAAAAAAAGGAGCTTTTAAAGGAAAAGAAGATGCAGCACGCAGTACTTGATATTCAAAAAAAATTTGGAAAAAATGCTGTGCTAAAGGGGATGAACTTTGAAGAGGGTGCCACCACAAGAACAAGAAATGGGCAGATTGGAGGACATAAGGCATGAGCGGTTATTATAAGGATGAACACAGATATGATGACATCATAAATCTTTTGCATCACCAGTCGGTGGACAGGCCACATATGTCTCAGCACGACAGGGCAGCACAGTTCGCTCCTTTTGCGGCACTCACAGGGCATGAGGAGGCCATCGAAGAAACAGCAAGGCTTACTGATGCAAGAATAATTCCGGATGAAACAGCCATAGAAAAGATTAATGAAAAGCTTAGGGAGATAGAAAGTAACATCTCTGAAAAAAGAAACGTGACAATCACTTATTTTAAACCGGATAAGTTGAAAAAGGGTGGTGCATATCTTACAGATGTGGGGACAATTAAAAAAATTGACAGGGAAAATAAGGCTGTCATTATGGACAACGGAATTAGAATATTGATGGAGGATATAATGGAGATTAATATTTGTTGAATTATATCTTTCTGAAAAAGATAGCGAAGGCAAATATAGGATAAAACATAAACCATGTGATTTTTTGCAAGAGGATGGAAGCTGCATATTAGGTGACTGCAAACCAGATAATTGTAAAAAATATCCATATACAAACCAATCAGAACGTTTACATAGTTTATATAGTATGTTGGAGGCTTCTACTACTGAGATAAAAAGGACTTTTGTTTTGTGAAGAAGTATGAAAATGCAAAAATCGAAAAAAACGATAATATAAAAGATTCTACCAGGTAAAAATAATAGAAATCAACAAAATATTCGAAAAATAAGAATATTTTGTTGATTTCTAAGTAAAATGGGAGTATAGTTCTAAGTAGAATAATAGAAATGGAGATACACTTATGTTAATAATGTTTAGAGTTAAAAATTTTGCATCATTTAAGGATGAAGTTGTTTTAGACATGCGTGCAATTTCTTATAAGGACATGAAAAATCATGTGTTGGAAACTGGTAAGAATAGGGTTGTAAAGACTTTGGCGTTATATGGAAAAAATGCGAGTGGAAAATCAAATCTAATAAGTGCACTATATTATTTTGAAAGTTTTGTATATAATCAATTTTTTGATGAAGGTAATAGAGATGATGAGATTGATTTAGGGGATAGAATGCCTAATGTTAAAAGAAGTACCTTTAAATTAGGAGAAGATGTAAACAATGATTCGGAATTTGAAATTTTGTTTATTCAGAACAACAAGACCTATCAATATGGATTTGTTATTCATGATATGTTAGAAGAAAAGAAATATAGTATTAAAGAAGAATGGTTATTGGTTGATGACAAGATGGTATTTGACAGACAGCAAGATTCAATTTCATTTGGTAAAAAGTATGAAAATGAACTAAAGAATATTGATAAGCAGAGGCAAGATAGATTATATATAGGTGTTTTGGATTACTTCGCAGAAGGAGAAGTAAAGAAAGTTGTTGATGAGTTTAAGGCATATTTAAAACATAAATTTAATGTGCACTTTGAGTTGATTTTTGAAGGTAGTGTTAAGGGATTAGTGTCTGGAGTGAGTTTTTCAAAAAGAATTGTGGAGGACGAGGAATATAGAAAAACTATAGAAAAATTTATAAGAGTTGCAGATGTTGGAATAGTAGGACTTAGCATAGAAGAGAATAAGGATGAAAAAACAAGAGAGAGACATCCTTATGAAGTAAAAACAATTCACAATGTATATAATGATGAGGGAGAAGTCATACGTCAGGAAAAGTTTGAACTGAATATGGAATCATCAGGAACAAATAGGTATTTTTCTTTTATCCAATATATTTTGAATATTATTGAGGAAGGTGGTGTATTTATTGTAGATGAGATGTCAGCAAGATTACATCCGATATTGACAAAATTTATCGTGGATCTGTTTCAAGGGAAAAAGAATGGAGAAGCTCAATTGATTTTTACAACGCATGATATTTCATTAATGAATAGAAAACAATTTAGAAGGGATGAAATAGCTTTTGTTGAAAAAAACAAAAAAGGAGAATCCACACTTTATACATTGGCTGATATCAAAGCGAGATCCGATGCAAGCTTTGCAAAAGACTATATGGCAGGTAAGTATGGTGCTATTCCAGTATTATCAGAGGAGGATGATATATATGTGGAAACGGTAGGTGAGTGGTTATGCCGAGATTAGTAAATGGAGAAAGAAAAATCACAAATCCTAAGCCTGAGAATGCAGGTAAACTTTTGATATTTTGTGAAGGATATACTGAATATAACTATTTAGATTACTTTAGAAATTATATTGATAACAACTTGCGTGTAAAATATTCAGACATAGTTATTGAGCCAATCAACGCAGAAGGAAATGCTATGCATGTATATAATTATGCGGAAGAGTTTTTGGGAATAGCTGAGAATGCAAGTAAATATTTGTACTATGAAAAACATTTAGTATTTGATTGTGATGCTCCAGAAAATATTCAAGAAGTAATTGCTTTGATGAAAGATTCTGAAAATGATTATATACTGGACTATTCAAACCTACTATTTGAGACATGGCTGGTTATGCATTTTCAAAATTTGGAGCCAGATAAAGATAACAGCAAAAGGGCAATCATAAAATTAATGAGAGAGTATTTGGATGTAACTAAATATACAAAGAAAATGAAAGCGTCCAAAGGAACTATCGGAAAAATCATAGGTAGTAATGGGAACGAAAAAATAAGAGCTGCAATAGAAAATGCCAAATTGCTTGAAAAACATTGGAAGGATACCGGAAAAGATATGGATAAGGATATTACACAGATGAATCCGGCTGTAGATATTTATAAGCTTATTGAACGTTTGTTAGATGAAATTGTATATTTGTGCGGATAAATGAAAGGATGATTGCATGTCAAATATTATATCACGATTGGTATTTACATTTCACTTGCGGTATTAATCCTAGTATAACTCACCTTAATTAACAGCATGTTTCACTTGTCTAAATTTCCATCTGCGGCGTTGTCGTCAGTCGACGTAGCCACCGCTACGCCTTCTTCCTCCGTCTTGCAGTCTGAAAATTTATCC
>JBNRML010000038.1:0-8282 GCA_050309585.1 Lachnospiraceae bacterium | reverse complement strand
AAATTCAACTATAATGTGGTCGTCGTAAACCGTTATCTTTTCCAGGAGAGTCCTCACATAATCTTCTTCATAATCAATCAGCTCACAAGGCAGGTCGTTAAGAAAACGCATCAACTCATCAATTCGTGTTTTCAGATCCTGTCGGGATACCTGCTCATTTTGAAGGGCCTGCTTCTCATCACGCAGCCTTCTGATCTCCATACCAATCTCTGTAATTGAAACAGTCTAACATTAACAGACAACATTTCTCAAGGCTCAACCTATCCTAAAAACAGTAGTTCTCTTGTCTCCCAAGGCAATAGCAAGATGGGTACTTCGTGTCCCTCAATTACCCTCGGACACGAACAAGCCCAAAAGAAAAACCCTTGAAAAATCAAGGGTTCTAACTCTATCTTCTTTCTAGCTTTACTACGCTTTCCACGTGGATTGTCTATCTCTTTTTATCAAAACTAGTAAAATCATAAAATCTATATTTCCTCGCAACTAGTTATTTGCTCAGGCGGAATATCTATTTCGTCTTTTACGTATAAGAACACCTCCGAAAGCAAATTACTATTTGCCCGGTCAAACGCATGGCTTACCATCCACCGTTTTATCTTCTCAATTTCTTCGTCTGTTAGTTCTTCTTGTGTTTCATTCAAGTCAAAATTCAAGCGATGGATTTGATCTATTGTTGCGTAAAAATTCACTTTATAGCTTTTGCTACGTTTCGCCCATTCATCCTCCATCTTTTTCAAATCTGGGAAAGCACCAGTAAGTTTCATCATAAATTCTGGTCGTTCATGAATATTGGTTCCGTAGGAAAAAATATCATCATTCATCATAAACCCATTAACACAGTAGTCGTAATAAACTCGATGTGCAATTGGCTTGAGATATTTCTCTGGAGGCATTGAATAGTCATTGTGCCTATACCAATCATAATCCACATTGTATTCTTTACCTTTATAGAACAATAAATGCCTTTTCACATCAAAAAATACACCATTGGATTTTAATATTCTGCTTAATAGAGTATCCCCAGATAATACTTTTTGAAGATTCCTTAAACCTTGACTACGAATTTCTCTGCATTCATCTAAAGAACCCACAACATGAAATCCCCATACTCTAATATTCTCCACGCTGATGTCATTTACCCTTGCTGCATTGCGGTCCCAAAATTTCTCAAACTCATTATCACTGTTGATAATGAGTTCTTCTATATATTCTTGTCCAGACATATTGAAGAAAGTAAGCAAAAAATTATATGCACTGTCGGGAGTTCTCAAATCAAAATTATACATTCAACTAACCTCCTGCTAGAATGATAGCTTTGGCTTTGGCAACTTTATATTAGTGTTACCCCCAAGAATACTTGCCCCTATACCAACAACTGTAAAGACAGCCAATGTACCTAATGAAATCATTTTCCAGTTGAATCCTTTGTTTTCTGTATCCTTACTTTCAGCCATTTTTGCAATTTCAACCATTTTTTCTATGTAATATTTTTTCTCCTCAAAAGGCATATCATCTTTCGCTAGACAACTCTTTAAGGCCGTAACTACTTCATTATAAATATCAAAACACTGTTTGCTACTCTCCGAGTTTGCATCAAGTGTCTTTTCCATAACACTTTTGTAATCTTTCAACACTTCCAATGCCATATTGGCAAATTCCGGGAATTGTTCTAATGCTTTTTTAGCAACTTCAGGTTCCATATTCTGCAACATAGATGCAAAAGTCATAACCTTATCTTTTGTAATATGCCTAAAATCAGGAATATCAAACTGTTTTAACACTTATTGTTCTGATAATAAGTTCCTCATTATACGGTCCTCCTTAGCTATTAATTCTTTTAGTAAAATCTCGAAAAATCTTTACAAACATATTTTTCGAATTGCTTTTTACAATATTCCTTCTTTACCCCATTTGAATCCTTGCGATTTCCATTAAACCAAATGCTATGTTTACCCGCATTTTTTCCAGTCTTATTAGTTACACATTCATCAATAAATTCTTTTGATGATAAAATCCACATAGTATCAAGTCTCTCAGAAAAGAATAAAAAGTAGAAATTATCTGTTAGTTCATGTTTAATAGCTGCAAATAAAGCTGCATCGCCATCCGTAACATCTTTAGATCTAGCTTTAATCTGAATCTCAATGAAAGTACCATCTTCTTTCTTAATTACGCAATCTACACCGTGGTCGTCCACCAATGGAACATAGCAATCAATGCCTTCTATCAACATATCACCAATCAGTTTATATTCCATTCGTTTCCCAAATCCAGCTGAATTTCTAAATGATATTCCCACCTCTTATCACCATCCTTTATTATCAATTATCGTTATAGCCATTCTTAATTGTATTAAAACACTTCTTCCAGTATTGTTCTCTCTCCCCTACTTTTTCAGGGTCATAAGATAATCCAAAGTACTCTATAAGTGTGTATGTAAAGTACTCTTCAAAGTAATCGGATCCTTTTTCATTGTAAAGAGCAATCAACTTTTTATTACCACCGTGCTTGGAATCCAAATAATTTCCCCAGCGTTGTGCAACACCTTCTTCACCTGTTGCTGACCCAATATAAAGTTTTCCGTTCTTTGTATCCGTCAAGCAATAAATCCCAGTTACCTTTTTTAGTGCCTCGTAATAGGTAGGCATAATTTTTCCGTTGAAAACATCTGCTAATTTTCTAAATGGCAGATGCACACGGTCATATCCTTCAAACCGTTCTCCCGAATACTGACATGGAAGTATTTCTTTTATAGTACAGTTTCCTATGACCTTTTTCATCCGAAACACATACCGTGCATAAGTGTTTCCTTTTTTATATTTCATAACCAGCCGTCCAAACAGTGGTACAAGTCGTTTAATAATTTTAACTTTCGCTCTACTACCAACAGGGACATCTACTATTTCAGCTGCAGAAATAAAGAGCCATTCATCATAAGACATTTTAATAAAGCTAAATACCGTCTGCCCAATATTAAAGTTCTTTTTATTTCCATACCATCCCCAGTAAGAACAGTCAGTGATGCCATTATCCTTTTCATCCTGTCCCAGAGCTAACCACTTATCAATATATGCAATACCTCCAGAACCTTCCGTCATATTCAACTCGATTCTGCTATTATTTATTTCTGCCGCTGTTAAATTCAATATATCATTTAATAATAGTTCCACCGTAAGCCACCACCTTACCCTTCTCTTTTTACATAGGTAAGCTCTATATCATAGCCAAGAGCCTCCATCATCTGCACAAAGGTCTTATTTACCACGCCATCTTGTTTTTTGATAATACGATTCACGTATGATTTCGTAGTATTGATGTCTTCCGCTATTTTTGCCTGTGTGGTTGCATTCTCTATACACTTAACTTTTACATCTAGTTCTATATTATTTTTAATCATGTTCTACACCTCTGCTTGTTTACTCTCAACTTGTTTCACAAATCAGATAACTTATTGTACTACACATTTTTGTGAATTTCAATCACCCTAACATAATTTACAGCTATAATTATTGCAACAACAGAAAAACACCCTGCATTTCTGCAAGGTGCTAACTTCTGTAGCCTATTACTTCTATCTCTCTACATTCACGCTTGTGCCTGACTTGAATTCCACCATAAATTTCTCCTCGTAAACCGTTATCTTCTCCACCATTCTTCTGACCAAGTTTTCATCGTATTCCTCAATCTGTTCCGTCTGCCCGGCAAGGAACTGCTGCATTTCGGCAATTCGCTGTTTTGTTCCGTCTCGCTCGGCATTATCCGCCATTACCTTTTGCTTTCTCTCACGCAAGTGGTCAATCTCATCAGCAAGGTATTCATAATCCTGTCTGGCATTGGCTCGTTTCAGAAGTTCCTGCTGCAGGTCTTCCAGCTTGGCATCAAGGCTTTCTATTGAAGTCTCATCTTCCAAAGCAAGCACCATCGCTATATTTTCTTCTAAGTCGGCAAGCATATCCTCCTTGCCACCGAGTGCCATATTAATTGCCTTTACCACAACGCTCTGTAATTCTTCTTCCTTCACAGTTGGTGCATCACAGCAGTCGGGACCATGCTCCACTCGGTTTACGCATCGCCATACCGTAGAGCGTTTTCCATGATTGTTCCAAGCAACCCTGCGGTAAATCTCCCCGCATTTCGAGCAATAGACAATACTGGAAAGTGCATATTTGCTGCTGTAGACTCGTTTCTTTCGGTTCGCACCGCTATGAAGATTGGACCTTCTGAGCATTTCTTCTTGCACCTGCATATAAAGGTCGCGGGGGATAATCGGTTCATGACTGTTTTCTACATAATACTGCGGAACGATGCCGTTATTTTTCACTCGCTTTTTTGTTAGTACATCCACGGTATAAGTCTTTTGCAAAAGGGCATCACCAATGTACTTTTCATTTCGAAGTATTTTCTTCACTGATTCAGGACGCCACTTTGGTTTTCTGGCACCCGTTAAAATACCATCCTCCATCAAGCCGTCTCCGATTTGCTTTAGGCTTGCACCCTGCAGGTATTCTCGGTAGATTCGTTTGACGATTTCTGCCTCGGCAGGCTCAATGATGAGGTGTCCATCTTCGTCTTTTGTATATCCCATAAAGCGATTATGGTTGACCTGCACCTCTCCCTTCTGAAATCGAAACTGCATCCCCATCTTTACATTTTTGCTTAAGGATTCCGATTCCTGCTGTGCAAGGCTGGCCATGATGGTCAGCAGAACCTCGCCCTTGGAATCCATTGTATTGATGTTTTCCTTTTCAAAAAACACGGGGATGTTCTTTTCCTTCAGCTGTCTTATGTAGCGAAGGCAGTCCAAGGTATTACGGGCAAATCGGCTGATGGACTTGGTAATAATCATATCAATATGGCCTTCCATACACTCGGAAATCATGCGGTTAAACTCCTCACGCTTTTTGGTATTGGTGCCTGAGATACCATCATCTGCGAATATTCCGGCAAATTCCCATTCCTCATTTTTCTGTATAAAATTAGAGTAATGTTCCACCTGTGTATCATAACTGGTAGCCTGCTCATCGCTGTCGGTACTGACACGGCAGTACGCTGCGACTCTGAGCTTCGGCTTTACTTCTTTATTTACTGTGTTTCCCACACGTCTTCGTGCCGGGATAACTGTGATACTCTTATTCAACTATCGCCACCTCACTTTCAATTAAGCTGTAGGCATATTCTGCCTGTTCAAATGGATCTGCAAATTTTCTCTCAACAAACGGCATGGTAAACATTGTATCTGCCATTGGTTTTGGTGCATCCTGCAGTTCTCTGACCCTGCCCAAAGAGGATGCCCTCGACATTCTAATTTCTTCTGCCTTGTCAAAACGCTCTCTGTCGATGACGGCAGGATAATATTCATCTCCAAGGTAATGCGTGTTTCGCAGCATTCTGCCTGCACTGCCATGATAAATCTCAAAGCCTGCATTCTCCGCCGCAGGCTTTAATCCAAGTCCTGCAATGTAGCCGTCAAACAGCTTTCTGACTGCTTCCGCCTGTTTTTCATCGACTTCTGCTTTTCCATTCACAATTTTGTATCCGTAGGGTATATGTGCCATTATCCCACCAACCTTTCCTTTAATTTCAGTCCACACTTCAGTTCAAAGACGATTTTTTCTCTTGAAAGCACGATAATCCCTTCTACATAGGAAAGGAATATCTCATCCGAATATTCCGTCAGCATCTCACTGCCGGATGCAAATTTTATAAGTGTCTCCAAGGCTTCAATCTTTGTCCTGTCACCGCTGACGGAATTTATCATTTGTTTCTTTTCTTCCTGCAAATGCTTTTCTTCCAAAATCAAAGCATTGTTTTCCTTGCTAAAAAGTGCTGGCTCTAATAGTCCGCCTGCCATAAGGCTCGTCAGCACCTGCCTTTTCTCCATATTCTTTTCCAGTTTAGTTTCATATTCCTGTATCTGTAGAAGCCTATCCTTATCATCAAATCCCTGCAGGCTGTGAAGCAGTGGCTTTAATATCATCTGATGGGCAAATATCAGTTTATTCATCATAGTAAGGAACGCCGTCTTTATGCCATCATCCGTAATGTACTTCATGGAACAGGAGTTCCTGTCCTCGATATGATGGGTGCAGCACCAAGCAATGTAACTTCCGCTGGGCTTATAGTGGATTCTTCTTTTAAAGACTCCGCCGCACTCTCCGCACTTGATTCTGCCTGAGAAGCCATAACGATTCTGATAGCGTTCGGTTCGCTCTCCATTGCCTTTTTCCTTGCCACGCTGATTCAGGACCTCATTTGCCTTTTCAAAAATTTCGTGGCTTACAATCGGCTCATGATGATTTTCACACAGATATTTATTTAACTCGCCATCATTGGTGTGGCGGCTAAACTGACTGTCGGTGTAGGTCTTTTGAAAAATAACATCTCCCGTAAACTTCTCATTGCGAATAATCGCATTGATTGCTCCGGGAGTCCATTTTCCGCCTTTCTTGCTTCTCACACCGCTGTCATTCAGTTCCTTTGCAACGGCATGGGTACTTTTCCCGGCAAGCGTATCTTCAAATATCTTTTTGACAACCTCTGCCTGCTCCGGCACAACAATCATTTCTCCGCCGGCATTTTCATAACCATAAGGCGGATAGGAAATAATGTAGGTGCCATTCTGAAAGCGTTTTTGTATTGACCATTTATTGTTTTCAGAAATGGACACCGACTCGCTTTCCGCAAGACTGCTTAATATGGAAAGCATCAATTCACTTTCCATCGTATCCGTGTTAATATTTTCTTTCTCGAAAATCACGGTCACATTTAGCGCCATCAGCTTTCTTACCAGTTCCAAACAGTCTGTTGTATTTCTGCTGAATCGGCTGATGGACTTTGTAATGACCAAGTCCACAAGACCTTTTTCGCAGGAATCAATCAGGGAATTCAGACCGTCACGACACTCCTTTTTGGTGCCAGTAATACCTTCATCAAAAAATACTCCTGCGTACTCCCACTCGCTATTGGATTTGATATAATCCTCATAATGTGCTTTCTGCGTATCAAGGCTGATAAGCTGTTCATCGCTTGCCGTGGACACTCTGCAATAGGCAGCAACACGGGTTTTCGTCTTAACCGATAAGGCATTATTTTCTTCAATTTTTGTTATCCTTTTCATCAACTCACCTCGCTTTCGGTATGGACATATTCCCGTACTAATCGATATATATCAAGTCTTTTATGGCATAATTTCAGCTAAATATGGAGAGAAAGCTTGGCGGTTTCTTTCGCTGATTTTGTTGAATTCATCCACAGAAATCAGGTCCTTATCAAGCAATGCTTTTGTCATTTTCTGTGCCATACAATATTTATAATCACCGCACAGCTGTTCCTCCGTCATGCGTGATTTCATAAGGACAGGTAAACTGTCCGGCTCTGTAATTTTCGTTACTGTTTTATTCTCATCATTCATTAGAAAAGCACCTCCTACCTTATAGCCTTGGCAGGAGGTGCAATCTGACGGTTTCCTAATCTTTTTTATAGAAGCTGCATTCGTATCCATCCGCACGGAGAAGAAGCCCGGAAATCCAATGCGGAGTCCTGCCCATCTGTTCACACACAGCATAAAGGGAAACTCCCATGCTGCACTCGATAATCAGTTCATCATGAACATGACCGCAAACAAAAAAGTGCGACAGCGTTCGCATGGAATGAGCCAAAATATCCCTGCTGATTGCCTGCACGATATTTTCCACGAACTTGGGACCGTAGCTTTCGATGCGTTCCCATTTCTTTGTGCCGCCCATACCTTCATAGGTCACAGCCTCACCGCCGAAACGGTTCTCTCCCATGCGCGGTTTCACATAGGAAAGCCGTCTGCCGCTTGGCAGCTGAATGAACAGCATACCGCTCTGATAGAAAAAGCGGATGCCGTGTGTTTCTGTGGTTACTCTGTTCTTGACCGTATCCTTTACACAGCGGTCAACATCCCACCAGAAACGCACGATATTAGGATTGGCAGCTCTCCACGAATCTACAAGCGGCTGGAGTTCTTCCTCCTCAAGTCCCATATCCAAAGCACCCATCGCTTTCAATGCACCGACCGAACCGCCGTAGCCGAGAGCCAATTCTGCGATTTTACCCTTCTGGCGGAGATGCCCGTTCTCGCCGTGCTTTTCTACAGGTACACCGAACATGGCAGATGCTGATGCACAATAGATGTCCCCGTTATTCTGAAAGACCTCGCTTCGCCAGCTTTCCTTGGCGAGGTACGAAAGCACCCTTGCTTCAATGGCAGAGAAGTCCGCCACCACAAATTTCATCCCGGTCCTCGGCACAAAGGC
>JBNRML010000037.1:0-3270 GCA_050309585.1 Lachnospiraceae bacterium | reverse complement strand
TTTTGTGGTGATTAAATTATACATCAAAAAGGAATAGGATTCCTTATATTTTGGACATTTTTTGAAAGTTGTTTATGACAATGACTATGAAAACGGGGCTTTGTGGATAAAAGTACGGAAACTCAAGTTGAATTTTCTGTTGTGAATCAGAAGAAAAAGTATTATAATATCAACATTGGGAATGAGGCACTCCCTTGGGTAATAATCCCTAAACCGCAATTATGCTGATGGCTTCTGCGAAAACTACGCAGAAACTGTCAGCTTTTTTAGTTTCTGCGATATAAGGAGGATTATATGTTAACAAGTATTGCTATTATTTTACTGTTCGGGTTATTGGTGGGATGGCTATTTTCAAAAATGAAATTGCCAAGCCTGTTAGGAATGATTATTGTAGGAATTGTATTAAGTCCACATTGTCTGAATTTAGTAGATGACTCGATACTTACAATATCAGGAGATTTGAGACAGATTGCATTAGTTATTATTTTGACAAGAGCTGGTTTATCTTTAAATTTTTCTGATTTGAAAAAGGTAGGTCGTCCGGCAATTCTAATGTGTTTTGTACCAGCATGCATTGAAATGGTGGGAACAATAATTTTCGCACCGTTATTATTAAATGTATCTATTCTGGATGCAGCAATCATAGGAAGTGTCATGGCTGCGGTATCTCCTGCGGTGGTTGTTCCTAGAATGATAAAACTGATAGAGGATGGATATGGTACGGACAAGAGTATTCCACAGTTAATTTTAGCGGGAGCATCCGTGGATGATGTGTTTGTGATTGTAGTGTTTACTGCACTTATTACTTTAGCTTCAACAGGAGAAGTATCTGCAATAAGCTTCATACAGATACCGATATCTATTTTGCTAGGGGTTCTTTTGGGTGGAGTTGTAGGAACTATTCTTGTATGTTTTTTTAGAAGATTTCACATTCGTGATTCCGTTAAGGTGCTTATTATTCTAAGTGTTTCATTTCTGCTACTTGAATTGCAAAATAAGCTGGAAGGTATTGTGCCAGTTTCAGGACTGTTAGCAATAATGAGCGTGGGTATTATAATCAATCAAAAATATGATGTGTTGGCAAAGCGTCTATCTGTCAAATATAATAAACTTTGGCTTGGAGCAGAAATATTCTTATTTGTCTTGGTTGGTATTGCAGTTGATTTGAAGTATGCTATAGCGGCAGGTGTTGTCGTGATTTTGTTAGTAATTTTGGCGTTGGTATTTAGGATGATGGGAGTAGCAATATCGCTTGTCAAAACAAAGCTAAATAAAAAAGAGCGTCTATTCTGTGCAGTAGCATATACACCCAAGGCAACAGTACAGGCAGCACTTGGAACGGTTCCGCTTGTGATGGGTCTGTCGTGTGGAGAGATTGTCCTTGCGGTTGCGGTAATATCTATTTTAATAACAGCACCTTTTGGAGCGATATGCGTTGATAATTCGTATAAAAAGCTATTATCAAAATAAGCGTGAAATTTCAGGTTTCACCTGAGTTGAACATATCATAACTAACCGAACCGGTCTCTTCGTTCACAGCGGAGATTCCGGTTCTTTTTTTGATTTGTAGGGTTTTTGTAGGGTAAATGTAGGGGTTTTGTAGGGGGTTTGACACTTTTATTATGATTTTGGCTGTGATAATATTATCATAGACAATCGAGCGAGAAAAACACCGCCGGTTGTTTTCTTTTGCAAAAGAATAGAGCAGTAAGGAGCGTCAGCTCATAGCCGTTGAGGTTATGGGGATGGCGTTTTTTTATTGCTCAAAATCGGGTGACGACCAGATGCAGAATAAATTGTGAAGGAGACAAAGAGATGAATAACGAAGAATTTAAGAACGAGTTCGTTGAAACTTTAAAGGAAAACCTTTCAGAGAGAGGTAATGATGTTGATGTCAAAGTTAGCACAGTCGAGAAGATGAATCAAAGTTATGAAGCAATTACGATTACTCCGGAAGGAAGTAACATCGGTATGAATATGAATTTGGAAGTATTTGCCGAAGCATATGAGTCCGGTGTTCCATTTAATGAGATTGTGGAGCAGGTAACAAATAAGGTGGAAGCACATCTTGCTGATATGCCTACTTTTGATGTTCAGTCACTTACGGATTATGAACAGATGAAAGATAAGCTTGCGATGGAAGTAGTTGCAGCTGACAGAAATGCTGATTTACTTGCTAAGGTTCCACATCAGGAGATGGAGGATATGGCAGTTGTTTACAGATTCGTCATGGAGAGTGATGAAAATGGTAGAGCATCAATCCTTGTTTCTAATGACCTTTTGGACAAGATGGGAGTTACACCGGAACAGCTTCATGCAGATGCATTAGAGAATGCACCAGAGCTTAGACCTGCGGTAATTAAGGGAATGAGCGAAGTCATGATGGATATGATGGGCGAGGATGCACATGAGATGTTCGGCATTGAGGAGTTTCCACAGGATGAGATGATGTATGTTGCAACGGTACCGGATAAGATTTCCGGGGCTGGTGTGATTGCATATCAGGAATTCATGGACCAAGCAGCTGAAAAGCTTGGTGGTGACTTCTATATTTTACCTTCGAGTATCCACGAAGTTTTGTTAGTAAAAGACGATGGAGCAGTTAATTTCAACGATTTGAAATCAATGGTGGAAGATGTAAATGCTACACAGGTTGCTCCCGAAGAAAAGCTTACTGATAGTGTTTATCACTACGATAGTAAAGAGCATATCTTCGAGCTTGCAGAGAAGTTTGAAGCACGTCAGCAGGCAAAAGAAGCTGATATCTCTTCTGAGAAAGAGGAAAAAGGTTCCGTATTAGGAGACCTTAAAGCCAAGAAGGATGAGGCGGCTAAGCAACCGAAGAAGGATGTTGTTGAAAAGGCAGCTAAGTCTAAGGGAGGGGAAGCACTGTAATGTCCGGTAAGAATGTCTACAAACAGAAAGACCTTGCAGAAATTCCTAAGAGGGAGTCAGAGATGGCTCCTTCTCCTAGAAACTGTAAGAATCCTTGTCCATATGGTAGAGGCAGGGAATTTTGTTTTCCTTGCTATGCGCAGCTTATGAAGAAAGGATAACACATGAAATATGACTACTTCTATGAGGAGCAGTCAGAGCAGTTTGTATTCTATAAAGTTCCCAAGGTGCTATGCACGGATGATGAGTATAAAATGTCAAGACCTAATGTACAAAAAATATTATATAAAAATGTACAATTAGTCTGTTTGTTTTAAGTGGTCTTTTAACCTGTATGACTTTCCTGATATTGGTATTACATGTGCATGATGCAAA
>JBNRML010000036.1:0-97960 GCA_050309585.1 Lachnospiraceae bacterium | reverse complement strand
GAATTTCAGATTCAGCTCTGCGATAAATCTAATTGGGGCGCCTGCGGCACAATTAGCTGTGTGAAAAATCAGCACTTCAGTGTGATTTTTCACACTAATCCTCCATGTCGGAGCAAATTTATTTGCGTAGACACGCGTCGAGAAATCAGGTTATCCTGTTTCTCGACTGCGATAGCTCGAATTGATGCTCCGTCTCAATTCGTTGTATGAAAAAAGAGCTCTTTCAGAGTCTTTTTTCACACTAATCCTCCATTTCCGAGCAATTTTCTGACACTATATGTCAGAATGCTCAATAATAACTCCATGTGCAATTCCCGGAACAGTTTGTCCCTCATTAAAACTCACTGTTGATAAAAGTGCGCCTGTTGGCACAAACAACACTCGTTTCCATTGTCCTGACTTAATTTTCTTTAAAATGTATCCACTTAAAATTGAAGCTGAGCAGCCACAACCGCTTCCTCCAGCATGGGTGTCCTGTGTTTCTGAATCATATATTTCTATTCCACAATCCATATGTTTTTTACTAATATCAATTCCCACGGACTTTAATAAATCTATGAGTATTTTCTGTCCCACATATCCCAAATCACCTGTAATTATCTTGTCGTACTCCTCTACCGTATATCCAAAATCTTTTAAATTTGCCTCTATAACCGTGGCAGCCGCCGGTGCCATACATGCCCCCATATTCATAGAATCCTTTACGCCAAAATCCACAATTTGTCCTGTTGTTATTCCTGCAATCCTTCCGTATATTTCATCCTTTGAAAAAGTTTTTTCTCCGTTTCCAACCACGAATGCTCCACACCCTGTCACCGTCCATGTGGCAGAAAATGGTCTCTGATTTCCGTATTCCAATGGAAACCTGAATGTCTTTTCAGCACTTGCGAAATGACTTGAGGCCACAGCCAGTACTCTGTCAGCATATCCTGCCGACACCGTCATCGACGCAAGACTTAATGCCTCACCTACTGTAGAACATGCCCCATAAATTCCAAACAATGGAATATTATAATTTATCAATCCAAATGTTGAAGCAATAAGCTGTCCCATTAAATCTCCCGCAAACATATATCTAATATCACTTTCACTTAGCTTTCCCTTTTCAAGACACAGCTTGACCGTTTTCTCCTGCAGTGCACTTTCGGCTTTTTCCCATGTATCTGCACCAAACATATCATCTTCATAAAACTTATCAAAATAATCAGACATAGGGCCTTCAACCTCCTTATGTCCACAAATACATGCAGTACTCAAAATTGCAGGCTTATTCTTAAATTCAATACTCTGTTTTCCCTTCTGCTCACTCATACCGTCAACCTCTCTTATAATTAATTATTAAAATATAATCATCTAAGCACCTTTTATCAGCTAAAAAACCAGTATATAAATCCCAGTACCCAAGAGCTCAGTATTCCATATAAAATCACCGGTCCTGCAATGGTAAAAATCTTACAACCAAGACCTGTTACCATTCCTTCTGCCTTAAATTCAATAGCAGGAGCCGCAACAGAATTGGCAAAACCTGTAATCGGAACCAGAGCTCCTGCCCCACCAAATTTTCCTATTTTAGGATAGATATTCAAGCCTGTTAATAAAGCTGACGAAAAAACAAGTATCAAAATAGTGATACTATTTATCTCATCTTTGGTAAAATTCCTTTTTCCGAGATAATTCATTATCAACTGGCCTATCATGCAAATTATGCCCCCAACAAAAAAAGCCCAAATCATATCTTTTGGAAGCGAATTTGTCTTAGTGACTCTTCTGACATACTCATTGTATTTTTTGCTAAGCTCTTTATCATCTTTTACCTGCATATTTCCTTCCTTTCCATAAAAAAATATTAACCTCAAACATTTTTTATTATTACTTTGTATCTGTAAAAATATATTTGGCTCTGAACAGATACATTACTTTTATTATTACTATTATTTCCTTTTTTATGCAGTGGCAGTTTGAAAATCTGCATAAAAAATCGCAGTAACAAGATTAATCTCATTACTGCGATTAATTATTCATACAAATCCTCATTTCTTAACAGAATTACTTTCAAAGACTGTTTTTGAAATTTTATTTGGCTGATACGCCACACCGACGAAATGAAAGCATTTTGGAGGTTGGCTCTGAACAGATACTGTTAATGTAAGATATTACGGACATAATTTGTATTATATTAAAAATAACCGTAGTTCAGTCCCATCCATCAAAACGACATCCCTTATTTCTGTTTAAAAACAGGAATTACACCAATTATATCCAGCGTTCCGTTAAGCGTTGCATCCTTCGCCGTGTACATCTTTGTCGATAAAATCTCTTTCATGGAAATAATAATACAAGACATAATTATTCCAAAGACCGTTGAGAAAATAATAATCTTTACTCTGTTTATACCCGCATCATAACATTTTTCAGCCTCATTTGCATTATCAAGAATCTGTATATCATCCTGTTCCTTTCCTGCCATTTCCTGGATAAAGGCTTCTGCAACTGCGTTGGCCACGTTCACAGCCAATGCAGGATCCTGATTTACAGCTTGTATGTAAACAGTAGCTGATTTTGTGTTTCCTGAATTATCTCCTATACTGACCATGTCGTATATATCTTTTTCACTTATTTCCTCATCACCTAAAATAAGTTTTGCCCTGTCTGCCACCTTATGACTTTTAATAATGTCGTAGTATTGGCTCATGGCTACAGAATTATCCAGTGTAAGAGTAGTTTTTGAATATTTGTCAGATCCGATGCTATAAACCGAAGAAACCGCTAAATACTCGTTGTGAGGTTTACTTACAAACATAGCTAAAATTATTCCAAGTAATAATGCAAGGAGTGTTGCAAGCAGGACAACCTTATAAGATTTTTTAATTGCACGAAGACACTTCGCAATATCTATTTCTACTTCGTTATTTCCCATCTCTATTTACTTCCTCCGCGTTTCATTGAATCTAAAAGCTTGGTAATTAAATAAATAATTCCCACTATCGACATAATTGTAAAAAGAATCATTTTTATGCTAAAATTCTGTCCACCAATGTTTATTCCACTTGAATTTGAAGATGCTATGCCAACACTTTTCTTCTTATTGACATTTACAGTAAAGAATGATGGTTCATATGTATACTTGTCTCCAAAATCGTCAGTGTACTCAAAACTAATCTTTAGCTCCTGAGTACCCTCCTTCAAAAATGTAACATAAACGTCTTTGTTAATTATTTCTCCTGGTGGTATCTCACCTAAATAAATACTTGTCTGGTTATCCGCCACGTTTCCTTCTAAAACCATTGAAAGCTTAGACATATTAACAACACCAACATTTTCGCATTTCACGTTGATAATTGTTCTTGCCCCAACATTTGCATTTTCAGAAACAGAAATTGAATTTACCGATAACTTACAGGTTTTCTTAAGACCAGGTGATATGTAAGAGGTATTGCTATACTCTTTACCACTTTCAGATGTATATCTTAAATTATATGTAAGTATTGCATGATTTAGAGGATACTCCTTGTCAATAACAAATGACTGTGTAAAGCTTACCTGGCCTCCTGCCGGAATACATTCAAAATATCGCTGGCTAACCTCTGCATTTTTAAGCTGCATCCGGACATCCGAAGTGGTCACATCCGCAACCACATTGTATGCTGCTGCATATGCATTATTATTTTTCAATATAATTTTAATGGTAAATGATGAATCTAATTCAATATTTCCCTCCTGCATCTCATATCCCGCAATCTGTACCACAGGCTCTGCATCAGGCAGAACATTGGGAACATCACCGAAAACAGGAATGTTATGACACAACAAAACACATTGTAAGAGTGCAAGGAAACAGATTTTTATTTTTTGCGTTCTCATTGTTGTCCTCTCTTTTTTTATTATTGTTTGTTTCCAAAGGATAAATGATTTCCATGAAGATATTTTTTTTCCGTAAAGTAATCAAAATCCTTCTTATAATCCTTATAAGCTTCCATTGTAACCTTGTTTTCAATGACACCAATTATGTTGGCGCCATCTTTAACAAGCTTATCCCTGGCCTCCTCAAGCATTTTTTTACTTGAGCCATCTAATGCAGCCACAATAATGGTAGCATCGGTTTTCATGGCAAAAATATGCGGATCTACTGCCGAATTAAGAGCCGGAACATCAATTATCACATAATCATAGCACGCATTTAATATATTTAATATTTTAGACATTCTATGAGAATATAACATTCTCAATTGATTGGAATCCTTCACGTTACCACAAGGCACATAGTCAAGATTTTCTATATTTGTACCATAAATAATCTTTGTCTCATCTACACTTCCTCTTATATAGTCTGTCATTCCCACAAATAAATTTTCACCCAGTCTTTTATATGCTGAATTTTTTCTCATGTCCGCATCTAAAAGTAATGTTTTCCATCCTGTTTCAGCAAGGGCCATTGCTAATTCTATGGCAACCGTAGTTGTTCCCACCCCTGGTTCAACCCCCGTCAATAAATAAGATTTATACCCTTTTTTTTCTCTTTGCAGGCAGATATTTGCCACAACATTATCAAAGGCATCCGTAACCTTTGAACTGGAATTCTTGTATAAACTAACCTTCTGTTCCATTTTTCCTCCATCATAATAAAAATTCACTAAAATTTTAGCACATTAGCACAATATTTACAATAAATACAGAAGTTTTTTATACATATTTTGCAACAGTTCAGCAGGGAACATTCATAAAGTGCCAGAATATCCAATTGCCCAAAACCTTTCCAATAATAATTCCGAATATGACTGCTTTTATGTGTTTTTTGAGCCCTATCCTTCTGAAAAATACAGTAGATGCATCCAAGGCCTCCGCCAGTGACATAGCCAGACACCCTACGTAAATTCCCCAAAATCCTCCGATTATTCCCAGCAATATATTCCCCGGACCACTTCTTAGATTTATGACTGGATATACAAAATAAATTGAATTCCCAATAAATGCCCCACAAAACAACATATTTTCATAGTTTTTCACTCTATATGCCGTATTTGTTTTAAGCGCCAGTCTTGAAATAAAATTGATGGTAGTCATTAGAGCGCATATTCCAGCTGCTACCATTAACCCGCCACTTATTCCCCAAACAGCTAAAATAATATTTCTAATAATCACTTTTCTTCCCCTCATTATCCATATATTCATCTATATCACGTTCATATTGATACGTCTTTAATTCTATTGGAGTCGGTTCGCCATTTTTCTCTTTTCCAAATCTGTTAAAAAAAATCAATATTCCCAACCCGAGTCCAATACCGTAACTCCAGTCAAGCACCGTCATTCCATTTTTCTCTTCACCCATTACCAAAAAATAAATCTTTTCAAAAAGTGACTCCACAGCAACATCCTCATTAAAAGCCATAATTGCAAATGCTGCTCCAAAAAATATTATTGCACTGACAAATCCTGCCTTAATATAATCTTTCACCAAAACACCTTCTTTTTCACACTAATCTCCATGTCGGAGCAAATTTACTTTCCACACTATTATGTGTATATTTCATTAAAAAATACATATACGCCATGACGACAAAAAATCGTTCCCCAAAAATGAGGAACGATTTTTTTTATTTATTTATCATCAACCTTAAATACACTGATTGATTCATCTAATTCGTTTGAATTAAGCTGTAACTGCTTAACAGCTGTATTGAGAACCTCAACTGCCTGCATCTGTCTCTCTGCACTTTTTGTAAGCTCTGTAGAAGCTGCCTCTGTTTCATTTGATGTGGTTGAAATACTTGCGATTGCTTCCATTGTGTCATTCTTAGCTTCCTCCATTCCCTTAACACTGACTGAAATAGTGTCAAGATCCTGTGCAAGTGTATCTACCTGACCTCTGATTTCCTGGAAGACATTAACCGTAGTTCCAAGTGCCTCTGCCTGATAATTAACTATATCTTCTGCCTTCATCGCAGTACTAATTGTTACCTTAACCCTGCTCTGAATTCTGTCAATTATTTCACTAATCTGCTCTGCTGCCTCAGAAGACTGTTCTGCGAGCTTTCGGATTTCATCAGATACAACAGCAAATCCCCTTCCTGCTTCTCCGGCTCTTGCTGCCTCAATTGAAGCATTTAAAGAAAGAAGGTTTGTCTCCTCCGCAATTTCATTGATTGTTGAAATAATGCTATTTATTGCTCTGGATTCCTGCTCAAGAGATGCAATATCTTCAATAATATTCTTTGTAATATCCGTGGTATCCTTTACTCTCTCTCCAAGCTCCGTAACAATACCCATACCATTGTTAACAGTTTCCTGGGTCTTATTTGCAATGTTTCCAATTTCTACTGTGCTATCTGAAACTGCATTGATTCTGTCTGACAAATCTGACATCTGTCTGAGACAGCTCTCTGTATCCTCTGACTGCTGTATTAAGCCCTGCTCAATAAATTCTATTGAGGTCTTAATATCCTTTGTCGCCTCATATAACACGTCAGAGTTATCATTTACCTGAACTGCTGAATCCTGAACCTGCTCACTTACTCTTGTCATCTTCTTAATAAGCTTCTTAATGCTAAATATCATATTACCAATATTTCCTGACAGGAGACGGAATTCATCTTTTCTGTTAACCTGTAGCTTTCCTGTGAGATCACCTTCTGCAGTCTGTTTCATTACATCGTTAATCTTGTTAATGGTTTTCGAAATACCCAATGCAAGTATAGAACCAATAACAACTGCTATAATACAGCAGGCGATTATTGTCAAAACAGTAAACAACCTGATATCATTTGCCTTTTCTACGATAACTGCCTTTGGAACCAACACACATACAATCCCATCGCCATATGATACCTTATCATATAAGAACAAATATGATTCACCCTTGTAGCTTACATATTTGTAACCGCCTTCTTTACTGTTTTTAATCTCATTAAAGAATTTCTTGTCACTAAATTTGAAGCCCTTAGGTCCGGAAATAACTTCTTTTCCATCACTGGTTACAAATCCCTTAATGCTGTTGGAACCAACTTTGGCATTGTCAAGAATATCCTTTATAAAAGATGACTTAACATCAATTAACAGGTATCCAACCGGTTTGTTATTACTGTCAAGAATTTCATTCACATATGAAAGTGCATATTGATTATCACTGTAATTCATCATATCATCCACTTCCGGATGTGTGCTAATCCAGCATTTGCCATTTTCCATCTTCTGTTCAACTTCCTTTCCGGTAGCTGAACCTACAAATGTGTTATACAAGTCCTTTCCTTTGACAACACCTGTATTAGAAAGTGAATTCTTCTGATTTTCACTAAATGCAACAATATTCAATATGTACTTGTCGGCAACAGCCTCTGTCACCACGGCTGTCTTTGCATCTAGTTCAAATGTATTTTCATACAATCCGCCAAAATGTGAATTAACATCACTATTAACGCATATTCTTGTTCCGGTAAGTTCTATGCTCTGAAAACCTAACTCAAAATATTCCTTCAAAGTGTCCACACTGGTATATGTGAGGGATTCTGCATTCTCTTTAAGTCCCTGCTCCGAAATAGAGTAGTTTATCATACCTACTACCACAAACAACACAACCGGTATCATAAACGCAACAATCAGCTTTGTCTGGATTTTATTCACTGTAGTAACTTCTGAGATATCATGTGAATAGTCTGACTTGCCATCTTTATTCTTTTTAAATAATCCACCCTTACCATCTTTCTTAGGCTTTGATGCCTTTGGTGGCTTTGGCTCCTTCGGTGCTTTTGGCGGCTTCGGCTCCTTCGGGGCCTTTGGCGGCTTCGGCTCCTTTGGGGCCTTTGGCGGCTTCGGCTCCTTCGGGGCCTTTGGTGGCTTCGGCTCCTTTGGTTTTTTTTCTGGTTTTTCTGCCTTATTTTTCGTAAAGAATACTGTTTTCTTCTCTTTCTTTACACCTTTTTCCTTACTAACTTCTTCATCAATCTTTATATCTTTCCCTATATTAATATCTTTATCTTTGTCCATAAAACTTGTAACACCACCTTTTACTTAATGCTCCCATTATACAATATATTTGTAATAATTTCTAGTTTTTTAGCAATTATTTATAAAGTTTTGTCATATTTTACAAGAATTACGGTAAAATTATGTTTTTTTAGTCTCCTATCGTTTTCCTCAAGCTTAACAAAATCTTCTTCTCCATTCTGGATACCTGAACCTGACTTATATTCAGCTCTTTAGCAATTTCAGACTGTGTTTTGTCCATGAAATACCTCATAATTATTATCTTCTTTTGAGTTTCATCAAGATTCTCTAATGATTCCATAAGACACATACGATTTAACAGCTTTTCATCAGCACCCCTCTCAACACTTTCATTCTCCAGCTTATCAATTAACATTCTGTCTTTCTCTTCCCCACCTCCCAGGTTTCTATATATACTGTCCACTTCTGTCTTTATTTCCAGCGCCTGAACAATGTCCTCTTTATTAATCCCAGACATTGTTTCCAACTCACAAATCGTCGGTTCTCTTCCCTTTTCCCTAAAAAAATCCTCTTTAATTTTATTAAGTTTCCAATTATTTTCTTTCAGACTCCTTGATATCTTAATTATCCCATCATCCCTCATAAACCTTTTTATTTCACCCATAATCATTGGCACCGCATATGTTGAAAATTCCACACCAAAGCTTTCATCAAACTTATCAACAGCCTTAATCAGCCCCACACAGCCTATTTGAAATATATCCTCTGTCTCATAACCTCTATTTGAAAACTTTTTCACAATACTCCAAACAAGCCCCACATTATTCTCAATCAGAAGATTCCTTGCCTCTCTGTCTCCAATTCTCATCCTGCCTAAGAGTTGCTTGTTTTCCATACTCCCTCCACTATTCTCCTGCAATCCCCCTCATTTTCTAAATACTCGCCTATTCTCTTTGAAAGTGTTACAATAGTTCCTGAAGCACCGGAAACCACTCTCACATCATCCATTACAACCTTCATTATCGAAAAGCCCATACCCGACCTTTCCTCATCTGGTTTTGTTGTAAATAAAGGTTTCATTGCCTCCTCGATATTTTCTATCCCTCTTCCGTTGTCAATTATTCTGATGACAATTTCCCTGCCATCTATTTCACATTCCATTTTTATAGTCCCCTGTTTTTTCTCGTATCCATGAATAATAGAATTAGTTACAGCCTCTGAAACTGCCATTTTAATATCCTCCATCTCATCAATTGTAGGATTTAATCTGGTGACAAATGCAGAAACCACAATTCTGGCAAATGATTCATTAACAGAATCACTGTCAAATTTTACTGACATCCTCTCAACATTATTATTCATTATCTCCTTCCCCTTTCATTATTTGTAATGCTTCCTCAACATTCTCGTACTGATTCACTATTTTTGTTAATCCCGAAAAAGTAAATATCTTTTTCACTCTTTCACATAAATTCACCACTGCAACACTTCCTCCTATACTATTTACAAGCTTAAATCTTCCCATTACCATTCCTATTCCTGAGCTATCCATAAAGGTTGTCTTTTGAAAATCAAATATTATTTCGACAATTCTCTGTTTTTTTATTGTTTCATCTACTTCCTTTCGTATCAAATCTGCATTATGCTGGTCCAGTTCTTCACTTACCCGAACAATCAGAATCCCATCGAGTATTTCTATCATCCCGGCTCTCCTTCCTTTACATTTTCATATCAAAAAAAGAGACAGTCCTTCCGACTATCTCTCTTTTGTGTATTGCTTACTTTTTCGATATATTTTCAATGTGTTTTCTTACATTTTCCACTGCTTTTGCATCTATTCCCGTCGTATTTGCTAACTTATTATCCGCCAAATCCGCAAGATTTTTCAGTGCTCTCTCCTTGTAACTTGCTGCCACATCTATTCCCTGTGCAAATGCCATGTCATACTGTTTTTCATATGTTTCTCCAATTTTATCTGCTGCAGTAACATAATCTATTGAAAGAAAATCATAATTAAAACAATTTGTATAATCTCCTATGGCCATATCAAAGGTTTCAAGTGAATTTGCCTTTGAAAGATTTGTATTTCCTGATGCAAAATACCATGCTGCCGCCTGTTTAAAGGACTCTTCCTTCATCGGCTGATACATTGCACTGAAACTTTCACTTCTGGCAGGATTTGAAATTGCGACAAGATTTTCCGCACATTTAACATAATCCTTTGCGTTAAAGAAATTTGTGGCAGTTATCAGCTTGTCATAATCTTCAACAATCTGATTATTTTCATTTCCCTTAGCGTCAAGCTGACCGGAAAGAGAATCTTTTTCTCCCTGTAACGCACTAATTTGGGATGACAAGTCATTTTTCTCATTATTTATGGTATCAATTTGTGAATTTAATTTTAATATTTCTCTGTTATGATTATCCTTCAACGACTTTTCCTTAGCCGGCATCAACAGGAAGAATGCCACTGCCACCCCGATTACCGCACCAATTAACACGTTTATCACAGTGAGGAGACCGGCATTTGACTCCCTGTAATCATTCCTCCTTGCAGGGACAATAACATCGTAACCATTTCTGATTTCTTTTTCTACCTGTTCTTTTTCGTAATCCCTGAATCCTTCCGATGATTTTTTCTTTTTATCAATATCACTGTGTTTTCCCTCTGTTTCATTTTTAATTTCCTTGAGATATTTCTTTGCCAGAGGATTGTTCGTGTCAATTTTCAGAGTCTTCATGATAGGTTTCTTTGCTCTTTCATAATCACCCTTTTTCATATATAAAAGTGCTAAAAGCAAATGTCCTTTTATGAGATTAGGGTTTGTATTCAATACCTTTTTCAATTGAATAACTGCCAAATCATCATTACCCTGTTTTGCATAATTCAGTGCAATATTATATTTTTTTATTGTCTGGTTGATTATTTCTAATCTGTTAGCATTTGACTGAAGCCTCTTTATGTAGTCACCAGCAATATTTTTGTCAGGCTGAATATTCTTGCTAATAATCCATTCCGAAAAAGCCTGAACTGCCTCTCCCATTTCATAATAAACAAGCCCTAAAAGATTTCTTGCATCAATATTACTTTTATCAAAGCGCACACTTCTTCTCAACAACTCGCAGGCACCTGTCAAATCCCTAATCTGAGCCTTTGCAAGTCCCATATTATAGTAGGCATTAGAGAGTTTAACTATCTTTTTGTAGACAGAAACCTCCGCACCACAGCTATTACAGAAGTCATTTCCAGAAAGCACGCTATCACATCTATAGCATCTCATAATTCAAATTCTCCATTTCACAGACTTTTACTCATAAGTCTTTACTTCTTTTAACATTTCCAAAACAACATCTGTAATATCCTTAATGTTACTGTTATATATGGCATCTTCAGTCTCATCAACCTCAAGACTTGGACTAAATTTCTTTATTTCTTCATCATAGTTTATCATATATATCCTCATTTCCACGCGCCAGGACGCACTAAATCAAATAACCTTTAAGTTCACCAATAAGGTATAAAGAGCCCACACAAAATAAAACATCTTTATCCCCTGTAATTTTCAAGCCATATTCAAAGGCTTCTTTTGTATTATCAAACACATCTATTTTTCCGTCGTATCCTGCTTCTCTTAAATCCTTTGAGATTTTAGCTGCCTCTAATGCCCTTTTTGAATTAAGCCTGGCAACAATTACTTCGTCTGTCTTCTCCTCTGCTATTTTAGATAGCATATATTTATCATCTTTATCGTTTACCACTGAAAACAAAACGTATTTTTTTCCATCGCATTTATATTCACGGAAGGTCTTTATGAATTCATCAATTCCAGGACCATTGTGAGCTCCGTCAAAAATGACATTTTCTCTCACAAATTCCATTCTTCCTTCCCACATAACACTTTTAATCCCTTCGCATAATTCTGACTGTCTGTCCCTTAAATCCAAAAGAAACTTCCAGGCACCAATAACCAACATTGCATTCTGTACCTGGTATTCACTCATAAAAGGCACCTCAAAAGTGTCAAATAAATAATACTCAAGGCAAGGTAAAAAAGCAATACTTTTAACATTTTTTTTACGAATTTTATAATTATTACAATTCAAAGACAGCATTTCACATTGCTTTTCCAAAGCTTTTCCCTCAATAACTTCCTTGACCTTATCATCCTGTGCCCAGAATACCACCGGCACATTTTCCTTAATAATTCCTGCCTTTTCCTCTGCTATTTTTTCGATTGTGTCTCCAAGATATTCCATATGGTCCATTCCAATAGAAGTAATAATGGTAACTAATGGATTTTTAATTACATTTGTTGCGTCTAATCTTCCGCCCATTCCTGTTTCCAGAATAATGTATTCAACATTGCGCTTCTTAAAAACAAGCATCGCCATTATAAATAAAAACTCAAAAAATGATGGATGGTCATATCCTTTTTTTTTCATATTCTTCACACATTCATTTACAACATCAAATGCATTTACAAATTCTTCTTTTGATATAATTTCATTATTAATTCTAATTCTCTCATTGATTGTAACCAGATGTGGCGATACAAACAATCCTACATTTATTTTACATTTAACAAGTACATTTGACATCATGGCACAGACACTTCCCTTTCCATTTGTTCCGGCCACATGTATTATCTTAAATTCATCCTCATCTATATTTAATTCTTCTAAAAAGCTTCTTGTATGATTCAAATCATTTTTCGAAGCAAATTTTGGTATTTCATTTATGTATTTATCTATTTCTGCAAAATCCATCTCATGTCTCCATTCCGCATACTCATTGCATTTTGGAAAATTCTCTTCTTTTTTGTACGAATACTAGTCTAGTATAGATAATTTTCTTTTTTTTTACAATAAAAAAAGAAAAGAGTTTTTCTCAATTTGTTGACTAAATGTCAATTTTTAGGGTATACTAGTAAATCATAAAATTTAATCCGAAAGGAGACGTTCATACATGCAACTCAACAATTTACCTAAGGATCCCAATATTTTATTGAGCTTTGTTAATACCGAGCTTCGCGATAATTTTTCAGACTTACAGGAATTTTGTGCTGCATATAATGCTGACATAAATGACATTGTTGGTAGACTTCGCTCAATAAATTGTTCTTATAATGAAATAACAAATCAGTTTTCATAATGAACTGAGCCTGAAGTTTATTAACACCTGAACCCAGAATAAAAAAGAGAGATAACATATCCTTGTTACCTCTCCATTTTTTTTCATTATTTTAACTGTTCAGAGCCTACTTCAAAAACTCTTCCAAAGCCTTTATAAGTGCCTTCATCTCATCATCAGTTCCCACTGTGATTCTCAAGTGATTATCAATTCTTTTTGAACTAAAATATCTGACAAAAATATCCTTTGTTTTTAGATATTCAAATATCTCCCTGGCTGAATATTTATTATGTGTCGCAAAAAGAAAATTTGTCTTGGAATCCGTACAGGTAAAGCCGAGTCTTTCAAGCTCTTTTTTTGACCATTCCCTAGTGGAAATAATCTTTTCCAATCCCTTTTCAAAATATTCCTTATCCTTAATGGCTTCAATTCCCACATAGAGTGAATTCTGGTTCATGGTGTAAGAATTAATGGAATACTTCACATCACTCATTGCCTTAATAAGTTCGGGATTTCCTATGGCATATCCAATTCTCATGCCTGCCATTGAACGGGATTTTGAAAACGTCTGAACCACCAAAAGATTTTCATATTTATCTATGAGTTTCATTGCAGACTCACCGCCAAAATCAATGTATGCTTCATCTACTATCACTATTACATCCTGATTGTTTTTTAAAATGTCCTCAACAAAATCCAGGGATTCATAAATGGCTGTAGGTGCATTTGGGTTTGCAAAAATAACCCCGCCATTTTCCTTATAATAATCTTCTTTTCGTATCTTGAAATTCTCATCAACTGGAACCTTTTCATAAGGAATTTTATACAAATCTGCCCATACACTGTAAAAAGAATATGTTATGTCAGGAAATAACAACTTTTTATCTGAGTTAAAAAATGTCATGAACGCCACTGACAAAACGTCATCCGAACCCACTCCCACAAAAATATTTTCCGGCTTAAAACCATAATAAACTGCAAGCTCTTTTCTCAATGTCATACACTCAGGGTCCGGGTATAATCTGAGACAGTCTGTATTCATTATTTCAGATGCCTTTCTTACACCGGGTGCCGGTGGATATGGGTTTTCATTTGTGTTTAGTTTTATTACGGGACGCTGTGGCTGTTCACCAGGAATATATGGAACAACCTGTCTGATGTTTTCTCTCCATTTTTGCATTTTCTTTATCCTTCCAAACTATTTAAGATCAAATTCCTTTGCAAGCTCTTTAAATGCACCAAGTGAATTCTTGATTGTATCATATGAAACGCAATATGCAATTCTCACATATCCCGGACACATAAAAGCAGAACCCGGAACTACCAATATATTGTGTTTTTTTGCAGCATCAACAAATACCTTTTCATCTTCTGTAGGAGTTTTCACGAATAAATAAAATGCTCCCTGTGGTTTGATACACTCGAATCCAAATTCACACAGACTATTATATAATAACTCTCTGTTTCTGTTATATGGCTCAACATCCACTTCTGCATCCACGCATCTTCCAATAACCCTCTGCATAAGAGAAGGTGCATTTACATATCCCAAAATTCTTGTGGCAACATTTGCTGCAGCCTTCATGTCCTCGCTGTCACTTAATTCATCCGGAAGAACAATGTAGCCAATTCTCTCTCCTGGAAGCGACAGGGACTTACTGTATGAATATCCAACTATTGTATTGTCATAATACTTTGTGAGATATACAACCTCTGCCCCATCGTATACAAGCTCACGATATGGCTCATCAGAAATAAGAAAAATATCCGTTCCCAATTCTTCCTGTTTTTTCTTCATTATGTCTGTGAGTTTAATTATTGTCTCCTCTGAATAAACAACTCCTGTAGGGTTATTTGGATTATTAATGATAACTGCCTTTGTATTTTTTGTAATCTTCTGTTCAAACTCTTCAAGATTGAGCTGAAACTCTTTTGTGTCGGCAGAAACTACAACAAGCTTTCCATCATAATTACTTACATACGACTTGTATTCACCAAAAAATGGAGCAAATACGATAACCTCATCTCCCGGATTAATAATCGATTTAAGAATAACATTAAGCCCTCCGGCAGCACCAACTGTCATTACAAGGTTGTCTTCCTTAAAACTTGTTCCAAATCGTCTGTTAATATTCTCAGCAATCTTTGCCCTTACATCTTCATATCCTGAATTTGCCATGTAACCGTGAACCATAGTTGTCATTTCTTCATCAACAATGGCCTTTATAGACTCGTTTACACATTCCGGAGCCGGTACATTTGGATTTCCTAAGCTAAAATCATATACATTTTCTGCACCATAAATTGCAGCCATCTTTTTCCCTTCTTCAAACATAGCCCTTATTACCGAACTTCCCTGAACTAGTTCCTTCATCTTCTCTGCTATCACTTTTTATTTCCTCCATAACAAGTTTTATTACTATTTTTTCTCCTTAATCTTCTTTGCATATTCAAGAACAACCTTAGCTGCCTGCTTTGCTACTATCACTTCTGTCTTTGATATTTCCTTATCAGGCATTTTAAGTTTTATCTTTGAATTCTTTTTGTATGAAATGCAATAATCACCTATTTTTGTATCTCCATCAAGACTTCCATAAGCGACTCTTTTTCCCCACGGAAATACCGGTCTTGCAGTAACCCTGATATTCGTAAAACTATTAATCCTGCAATCCACACCGACTCTCACACTGTCATTCAGATATTTATTATCATTTATAAGACATATCTTTGGAATCCGCTTAATGTCAATCAGTTTTATCACTGAATTTTCAACGTCCTCATCTTTTTTTCCTACCAGCTCCTCTAAGGCCTCAGTAGTGATAAACATATCTTTATTAATTTCCATAAGACTTGTAAGCTTATCCGGGAGCATACCCTCCGATGCCATGCCGATATAGCTTATTATAGTCGACAGATTTACCAAAAATTTGTCTCCGTGCTGGTAAAACTCAAGAACAGGTACATCTTGATTGTTCACATAACACAAACCATGATAAATATCACCATCTTTTTCAATATCTATCTTTAAGTCCCTGGCATCGACACCCAGGAAACTTAGATATGGTATATACTCATCCACTGACTTTTCCACATCACATTTTATTGTAATATCATATTTTCCTTTTCCGGAAATTTCAGTTTTCATAATCAAAAATGGAACTATTTTAAAAGCAATATATACTACCACCAAACATAAGATAATAATAACAACTTTAATGATTTTATTTTTTACACTTTTTTCAATCTGCATATTTCACTCACCAACATCACGCCAAAATCATTAATAATACCATTAAAATTATCAACACAAGCGAAAGCACCGTACCCAATATATGTCCACCGGAAATAAACATGATTAACATAAAAATCGAGGCCAATATTCCCGGAATTAAGAATACAAACTTAACACCACTCTTCTTCTTTGGAGCCTCTGTTACATTGTACATATTACCGGAATTGTATCCTGTGGTTTGATTATATGTATTTCCGGAATTGTATGTAGTGCCTGAATTATATCCATTTCCTGAATTATATCCATTTCCCGCATTATATCCATTTCCCGCATTGTATCCAGTGCCCATATTATAGCCAGTCTGTGTAGGATTTATATTTCTTCCTCCATAGTTATTGTTTGCCATTCCTCCCATAGGCGGAACATCATCTAAATGTTTAACCTGTGGTTTTGATACCACAGATACAGGCTGCATAGGCATTGGTGTAGGATTGGCCGTGATTCCAGATGACACCAGAGGCGTTGTGGCATAAACAGGTGTCTTTCTTTCAACTGATGCAACCCCCGCTTTTCCCTGTTCCACAAGCACAAGTGCATTCATAAATTCTTCAGCACTCTTAAATCTGTCTCTTGGTTCATATTCCAATGATTTTAGTATCACATCTGATAATTCTTTACTTACATTTGTAAGCGGAGGTATTGGCTTACCTGAAATTCTGAGGTCTGTCTCTTCCGATTCTATTCTTCTTCTCTTTGCAAAAGGAAGCTTCCCATCATTTGCAACCTCATACAATACCATTCCCAAACTATACAAATCTGCGGTTAGATTATATGTTTTTTTTCCATTTTTTGCATACACCTCTGGTGCTGCATACTCCCACGTTGCAATTCTTGTACTGGCACCTTTTGATGCGTCTACAATCTTCGAAATACCAAAATCTCCTAATTTGTATGCGCCATTTCTGTCAATAAAAATATTTTCCGGTTTAATATCTCTATGCATTATGTCCTTGTTATGACACACTGACAATGCGTTACACATTTGTTTACCAAGCTTTATGACTCCTTTTTCATCAAATTTGATGTTTTTCATCTCATGTCTGAGGTCTTTCAAAAGCTCCAACCTGATTAACAAATCTCTTCCAAATTCATATTCATCTCGGAAATCCTGAAACTTGTGATCCTGGTAGCTGACAATATTTGAACATCCGCTCACCCTGTTCATGAGCTCCAATTCTTCAAAGGCTTCCTTGCACAATTTCATATATCTCTCATCATATTCTGCCCTTGTATCAGAATCTAATTCTTCATATTTCCCGTTTTCCTCAATAACCCTGATTACCTTTAGTGCCGCTTCTTCTTTAAAGTTTTGCCATGATTCGCCCTGTCGTTCTATTCTATATACCACAGTTCCACCATTTGAACCGGAACCCAGTCTCTCCCTTAGTTCCCAACCGCTAAAGGCACCTTGATAATTTTTGACTCGTGTCTCTACTGACATTTTTATTTCCTCCTAAAGCAAATCTGACAAACATTTAATTATCATTTTCAAACCAGATAATACCCGTAGTAATATTATCTTCTCCGCCATTTTTTATCGCCTGTCTAACTAAATGTTTTGATATGCTGATAATATCCTCTTCTGCACCGAGATATTCGTATATGGTCTGATTATCAACCATATCGTAAAGACCATCACTGCACAATAAAATTTTACTTCCCGTCTGGACCTCCATCCAGTCTGATTCCTTTGGCACAAGGTTCTCCATTGTATCATCGCATCCTATGAATGAGGTAAGCTGATGCTCTGCCATTTTTGACTCCGGATCATTTTCATCGTAAATCCCCAGTCTTTTCTTCATTTCTGCCAGCGTCTGATCAACAGTGAGCTGAAACATTTCTTCACCCTTCAATAAATAGGCTCTGCTGTCTCCAATATGAAATATCTTAAACTTATTTCCATTTGTCACAAATACAGTTCCTGTTGTCCCTGCCATAGGAGATTCGTTCTTTGCAGTAACAACATCTCTGTTTGCATTTGTATATGCATTTCTAATCAACTCATCCACTTTATCATAATTGTATTCTTCTACTTCATTAAGAACATCAATAAACCTTTTTGCCGCATAGAGAGAAGCAATCTCTCCATTATCCACTCCTCCCATCCCATCAAAAACACCTATGCATATCCAATTTCCATTATTGTCGTACTTAACTTCTTTACCTATTTTGTTAACTGATTCTTCATTAATTACATTCTGTAAAACGAAATTATCTTCATTATTACCACGTCTTTTACCAACATCACTAATGACGCACACATTGATAATTCTATCATCGAGACGTCTGGTTGCGTAATTTACATCCATATTTTCTGTGTCCATAGAAATCCTCCTTAGATGTTTTGAATAAAGATTCTCTATTTTCAAAATACTATCTTGTATCCTTGGATACTCTTCTCAATAAAATTCCGCCAACAAGAAGAAATCCCAAAATAAAGCCTGCCAGGCAAAGCCAGATTACTAAGAGGTGAGTGCCATTTGCATTAAACATTGCCTCTGCTTCACGTGGTGGAAATGGTGGCATATTTGGTTCCATTTCAATAGCTAACTTCATATCATTTAATCTGCTTATACTTCCTAAGCCTTCCATTCCCCATCTGCTGAGCATTCCATAAGAAATAACTTCTGCTGCACCTTTCATTTCGAAAAGTATTCCTGAAAAAATAAGCTGTATAATCAAAATATATGGTGCCATAACGTTGGCTGTTTCTGATTTTCTAACGATACATGAAATCATTAATCCCATGGCATCTGCTGCGTACATAAGAAGCAAAAGACTTATGTAATACTCAATGAGCGGCTGTCCAAATACAATTCCTGATTTAGGCAAATCATTACCATGAACCATTTGTACACCAATAAAGGATGTACACAAAATAAGTGTCTGTATCATACAGATTACAAACTGCCAGATAGCTCTTGATAATGTATAACAGCTTAACCTAAGACCAGTGACATAATCTCTTTTAATGTTATCTCGTTCTCTTACAACTGTCTGAATTGAATTAAAAAGGCCACCCCAAATTGCGGCGCTGACTAATACGAAACTGGCTGACTTTGTTCCATTATAGTTTATATACATATCTTTTCCTGCTATCCACACTGTGATTAATGCTGCCGCAAGCGGAAACATTAACATTACTGCCAGATTCTTCTTATCACTGATAAGCATAATTCTGTACTGTCTTAAAAGAATTTTTAATTCCTGGAAAGCAGAAATTCTGTTATTATTTGGGTTACTTTTATTTGCCTTGACTGGCTGCCTGTTCATCTGCTGCTGATTCATTCCATACTGCCCGTTCATTCCATACTGTTGGTTCATATTTCCCTGATTTCCCATACCATATTGTTGGTTCATATTTCCTTGATTATTCATTTGTCACATCTCCATTTTATTTAATGTATTTTTCCGGTTGTTCTGAAAGCAATGAGTATGCATGCTTTAAATCTGTTCCAAAATATTCCCTTGCCTCTGCAGGAGTACCTGAAAACGCAAGACGCCCTACATCCTGATATTTCGTCATCATAACCACCTGGTCAAACAAATCAATATCTGAAACATCATGAATAATAACCAGAATACTCTTATTTTCATTATGTGCGAGGTTTCGTAATATAGTAAACAATTCATTCTTCATACCCGGGTCAAGACCTGCATCCGGCTCATCAAGGCACAACAATGTCCTGTTTGCCACAAGTTCAATACCAATATTTACTCTCTGCTGCTCACCACCGCTACATTTCTGGATTCTTGTTTTTCTTTTTGCATCAAGATTCAGCTGCTTAATTGCATTGTCCACATACTGCTTAATTTCTTTTGTCTTGACATCCTTTGGAAGTCTTATTCTTGCAGCTTCCATAAGTTCCTCCTGAACCGTAAGCATTGTGTGAAGTACAGGTTTCTGTGGAACGCTTCCAATAAGGTACTTTAATCTCTCAAAGTTTGCAAATAAATCTTCTCCATTAAATAATACTGTACCTTCAGTTCCTGAGCTGTCCATACCATTAAGACAGTTCATAACAGTAGATTTACCTGCACCAGAGCTTCCAAGCAATGCAACAAGGGTTCCCTCTTTAACCTCAAGCTTAACGTCCCTTATAAGTTCCTTCTTGCCCTGCCCATTATTGTTTGGAACTTTTCTTGACTTAATATCCGCCTGTAAAACAAGTCTCTTATTACCTGAAGACATCATCTGATTACCTTCCATCTTTATGGCAGAAACACTATAAATGAGCTTATTGCCCGTGAAGATGAAATGACTGTCGCAAATGGAAATCTTATCTTTTTCCTTAAGCATAACCGTTCCTATTACACGATTTCCATTAACCCAGGTTCCTGACAAACTGTTGCAGTCTGAAACATAAAACCTTCCCTGATAAAAACTGATTCTTGTATGATTTCCTGAAACATATGGTACCGGAATAACTATATCATTCTGATCTTCATATCTTCCAATGTATGTATCCCTGTCTGTATTTAAAACTTTACTCTCCCAAATATCACTTACCTGGTCTGTAGTAAACATCATCCAAACGCCTCTCATATCCGGCATATTCAGATTGTTTGCATCAACCCTTAACATGTCACCATTCTTAAGTGGAACAGGCATTACTGAACCATCTGGTCCGTGTAAAATTTTACGCTCATTATAAAATGTTCCATTAAGACTCTTACCATCCACAAAATACCACGTATTGTCTGCACGAAGAAACTCTCCCTGCTTTCTTCCCGCAATTTGAGAAGACAATCTGATATCCGGGCTGTTTCCCGGGCAAACACGCCCTATCTTCCATTCATTTCTGGCATCTAATGAAATACATCTTATCTCATCATTTTCCATTACTATCAACTTTGCACCACTTACAGATGCAACGTATGGCATAGTTTCCAATTTTCACTCCTCCAAACTTGTAAAATATTTACAATTATATCACATTTTTATCCATCTATGAATAACTAATGAGTATCTTTTTGTAATTTCCAGTGTATATAGCATATTTACACTCCAAATACGCCTCAAAATATACTTAACAATAGCACAAACGCATAAGAAGCCTCATTCCATCAAGCCGGATGGGGCTTCTTATTTTTTCTGCATTCGTGCTATTCGTTCATCTTCGCCAGCTTCGCTGCCTGGTCAGCCGCGATACAGGCATCTATGATTTCCTGAATATCACCATTCATTATTTTATCAAGTTTATAAAGTGTAAGACCGATTCTGTGGTCTGTGACCCTTCCCTGTGGGAAGTTGTAAGTTCTGATTTTTTCCGAACGGTCACCTGTACCTATCTGGCTTCGTCTTGCCTCTGCCTCTGCGTCGTGAGCCTTCTGACATTCTATGTCATAAAGTTTAGAACGAAGCAGGGCAAATGCTTTTGCCTTGTTCTGAAGCTGTGATTTTTCAGTCTGGCTGTATACCACAATTCCTGTAGGAAAATGTGTAAGTCTTACCGCTGAGTCTGTTGTGTTGACACACTGACCACCGTTACCAGATGCACGCATAACATCAATTCTGATATCCTTCTCATCAATCTGCACATCTACTTCTTCAGCCTCTGGAATAACCGCTACGGTAATAGTCGAAGTATGAATTCTTCCACCTGATTCAGTCTCAGGAACTCGCTGAACGCGATGAACACCTGACTCATATTTAAGAACTGAATAGGCATTCTGTCCCGATACCATAAACGTGACATTTTTCATACCTCCGATGCCAATTTCCTCATATTCCATCAGTTCTACTTTCCAATGCTTCGTTTCAGCATAATGAAGATACATACGATAAATTTCATAGGCAAATAATGCTGCCTCATCTCCACCTGCACCTGCTCTTATTTCTACGATAACGTTTTTATCATCATTAGGATCCTTTGGAAGCAATAAAATCTTCAATGTCTTTTCAAGTTCTTCCACTTTCGCCTTGGCATCATTTAATTCCTCCTTGGCAAGTTCCTTCATATCCTCATCTGATTCCTCTTCAAGAATCATAAGACTCTCTTCAATTGTCTCATTTGCCTTTTTATATTCCGTATATGCCTCTACAATCGGTGCCAAATCAGACTGTTCCTTCATAAGTTTTCTAAATCTCTGCTGGTCATTTGCTATAGAGGGATCATTTAACTCTAACATTAATTCTTCATATCTCTTCAAAAGATCATCAAGTCTGTCAAACATATCTCTTTCTCCTTTTTCCTAACACTACCCTGTCATTACCGGCAAAATCCTTTAATGCCTCAATGTCAGAATATCCTTTTTCGCGTAAAAGTTCTTTTACCTGTTCACGCTGGTCATATCCAATTTCAAAGAGTATATAACCGTCTTCCTTTATAAACTCTTTTCCTTTTTCTATAATTCTTCTGTAAAACTCCAATCCATCTTCTGAGCCGTCCAAAGCTATTCGCGGTTCATAATCTTTCACTTCACTCATTAGCTCCTCTATGTCTGCGCTCTTGATATAAGGTGGATTTGAAATCAATATATCAAATTTCCCCTGTACCTTTGAATACAGGTCGCTTTCAATAAATTCAATGTTATTAACGCCATTCAATTCCGCATTTTCTTTTGCTATTTCAAGTGCCCCCTTAGAAATATCAGCACCCACCACGAAAACATTTTGGAAATTCTTAGCCAGACTTATTCCTATGCAGCCGCTACCTGTACACATATCAAGTATTCTTATTTCTTTCTTATCTGGATCCGGCATTTCCTCCCGAATTATTCTCATTGCCTTTTCCACTAACACTTCTGTATCCTGTCTTGGCACCAAAACATTTTCATTAACCTTAAACGGCAATCCCATAAAGCTCCATTCCCCAATGATGTACTGTATAGGATAATGGGTTATCCTCTTATCAATAGCAGCAAAATACTGCTCCACCATCTCTTCCGGAACCTCATCATGCATCTTTACAAAATATTCTGTTCTGGAGATATTACAAATTTTTTCAACAAGAATCCATGCATCCAAATCCGAATCCATAATACCAGCTTTAAATAGCTTTCGCTGGCCTTGCTTAACCAATTCTGAATATTTCATACTTTACATCACCTAACTTAACCTTCACCCTAAAACTCTACACTTCTCTAAAACTCATTTTCTTCCAAAAAGGCTTTCCAGTCAAACACTGCTTCAACAGCTTTAATGGCAACCTCTGCCATTTCCTCATCCGGTTCACTTGTTGTCATTTTCTGCAATGCCATTCCCGGTGCACTCACAATATCCACAAGCTTTCCTTCGTGTCTTCCCGCAAACCTCAATACCTCATAAGAAACCCCTGCTATCACAGGAATCATGATAATTCTTACCACAATCTTCATGGCTATCGTTTTTGTAGGAATCAATATAAACATTATAACACTTATTGCCATAACTAAAAACAAAAAACTTGTTCCACATCTCTTATGCAGCCTGGAACTTTTCATTACGTTTTCAACATTAAGTTCCATACCATGCTCAATACAGTTTATACACTTATGTTCAGCCCCATGATACATAAATGTTCTCTGAATATCCTTCATTCTTGAAATCAGAAAAATATATATAATAAATAAAGCAATACGTATAAGTCCCTCAATAAGAGAAACAAGTGAAGTGGATTTTATTCCCAACTTTACTTTAAAAAAATGCGAAGCAAAGGTTGGCAAAATCACAAACAATCCCACTGCCATGAGAGCAGAAAAAATAACTGTTATTACCATAATAACATCTTCTGTCTTATCTTTAAACTCCAAATCCTTTTCTTCAGGCTTTTTTTCTTTACCCGATGCTTTATCTTTTTCTTCCTCTTCTTCCTCGTCGAAAAACTGGGCTGAAAACATAAGAGAAGACATTCCTAATATCAGCGAGTCAACAAAATTAAATACGCCTCTTATAAAAGGAAGGTTTAATATCTTGTTTCCCTTAGTAATTCCTTTATATTCCTTTACACTTATCTCTATCTCTTTATCTGGCTTCCTGACGGCAACGGCATATTTGTCATTATTCTTCATCATAATGCCCTCCAGCACCGCCTGACCACCTATTCCTGATGCCTTCAACTTATCCTCCATATCCTTGACATGTAAATGTCGCCTCTATTTTCAAAAGGTTAAAAAATGAGGCTATCACAAAAAGATTCTGTTCTATAACAGAACCCTTGTGTGACAGCCTCAATTATATCTACCTATTTATTGTCTGCTGTGATGCCATACTTACGATTGAACTTATCAACACGACCTCGAGCTGAAGTAGCTTTCTGCTGGCCTGTGTAAAATGGATGACATTTTGAACAAATTTCAACGTGGATGCTTTCCTTTGTTGATCCTGTTACGAATTCATTTCCACAGTTGCAAACAACCTTTGCCTGATAGTATGTTGGATGGATTCCTTCTCTCATTTCATTTCACCTCTCTACAATATTTGATATGCAAATGGCTTATTAGCCAATCATATTCTAAAAACAGCTTTTATAGTGTATCATATAACATTTTTTATTGCAAGCACTTTTTAACCATTTGAATAAAATCTCTGTTATTTTTGGTTTTTGAAAATAAATCCAGCACCTTTTCAGCAGCCTCTTCATTTTTAGTCTCATTAAAAAGTTTTCTTATGGTGTATACTGCTTCTAATTCATCCGGATTCAAAAGCAAATCTTCTCTTCGAGTTCCTGATTTTGCAATATCTATTGCCGGAAATACCCTTTTCTCTGATAATTTTCTGTCCAAAACAAGCTCCATATTACCAGTTCCCTTAAACTCTTCAAACACCACATCATCCATTTTACTTCCGGTATCCACAAGGGCTGTGGCAAGAATTGTAAGACTTCCACCTTCACGCATATTTCTTGCTGCACCGAAAAATCTTTTTGGCATGTGAAGTGCAGCAGGATCGAGTCCTCCCGAAAGAGTTCTTCCTGAGGATGGTATTGTCATATTATACGCCCTGGCCAGTCTCGTTATGCTGTCAAGCAAAATAATGACATCCTTCTTGTTTTCAACAAGTCTTTTAGCTCTTTCTATAACCATCTCAGATACTCTCTTATGGTGTTCCGGAAGCTCGTCAAATGTAGAATAAATAACCTCAACATTATCACCGTGTATGGCCTCTTTAATGTCCGTAACCTCTTCCGGACGCTCATCAATCAGAAGGATTATCATATGCATATCCGGATTGTTTATCTGGATGGATTTTGCAATTTCCTTGAGCAATGTGGTTTTTCCGGCCTTAGGTTGTGAAACAATCATTCCCCTCTGACCTTTTCCGATAGGAGAAATCAAATCCACCACTCTCATGGCCATATTCTCAGTGCTTGTTTCCATTCTAAGTCTTTTATTTGGAAAAATCGGCGTCAAATCTTCAAAATTAGGACGATTTCTTACTTCCTCCGCAGGAATTCCATTTGCTGAATTTAAAAATGTCATCGCACCAAATTTTTCATTAATATTCTTCTGTCTCATGTTTCCGTTCAGAATATCACCTGTTTTCAGTCTGAATCTTCTTATCTGGGAAGGTGAAACATATACATCATTTTCTCCAGGCAGGAAATTCTCACATCTGATAAATCCGTATCCATCAGGCATTACCTCTAATATACCCTCTGCAATCTGAATCTCTTCCTTCTGTTCAGGTTCCGGATTTTCTTCAATAATAACTATTTCTTTATCCCTGTCTTCTCTCTTTTCTTCTTTCTCTTTTTCCTTTTCTTTTTCCATTTTCGAGCCTTCTGCAATAATTGCTTCGATGAGCTCTGTCTTCTTATACTTCATAATGTTTTTTATCCCCTGACTCTTTGCGATTTCTCGCAAATCTGCCACTGATAGTGTCTCTAATTTTTCACGCATAACAAACTAAGGCCTACGCCCTCTCCTTTTATATTTTATTTTTGAGTTCTTTGATAATTATTCATGGGAATTAATTCAACTACAAGACTTCCATTAGTTAAACTTTTGACTCTGTACGACAATTATACAATAATCTGTCAGAAATTAATAGTGTAAATTTTAAAAAATTATGCTATTATAATACCAAATGATTTGAAAGGAATGAAAAAAATGACAACAAATGAAAAAGCTTTAGCTCTTCACGAGGAATGGAAAGGAAAGCTTACAACTGAATCAAAATGTGAAATCAAAAGCAGAGAAGATTTGGCTCTTGCTTATACACCCGGTGTAGCTGAACCATGTAAGGTTATTGCAAAAGACAGAGAAGCCGCTTATAAATATACAATTAAATCAAACACTGTTGCCGTAGTATCAGACGGAAGTGCTGTATTAGGCTTGGGAAACATCGGACCATACGCTGCCATGCCAGTTATGGAAGGAAAATCAGTGTTATTTAAATCCTTCGGTGATGTAAACGCTTTTCCTATCTGTCTTGACACACAGGATACAGAAGAAATCATTAAAACTGTGGTGAATATAGCTCCTGCCTTTGGTGGTATAAATCTTGAGGATATTTCAGCCCCAAGATGTTTCGAAATCGAATCAAGGCTCAAAGAACTCTTAAATATCCCTGTATTCCATGATGACCAGCACGGAACAGCCATTGTAGTTCTTGCAGGTATTATCAATGCATTGAAAATCACAGGAAAAGAAAAGGAAAATTGTAAGGTTGTTATCAACGGTGCCGGAAGTGCCGGTGTAGCCATTTCAAAACTGTTACTTACTTATGGTTTTAAAAATCTTATTATGTGTGATATCAATGGCGTGTTAAGTGAAGATTCTCCAAATCTCAACTGGATGCAGAAATCCATGTTAGAAATAACAAATCCGAAAAAAATCACAGGCACCCTTAAAGATGCACTTGTTGGAGCAGATATATTTGTAGGTGTTTCAGCACCAAACATTGTAACCCCTGAAATGGTTGCTTCAATGAACAGGGATTCCATTCTCTTTGCCATGGCAAATCCGGTTCCTGAAATTATGCCTGATATTGCAAAACAGGCTGGTGCCAGAATTGTAGGTACAGGACGTTCAGATTTCCCTAACCAGGTTAACAACGTAATTGCCTTCCCGGGAATCTTCAAAGGTGCATTAGAAGGCCGTGCATCACAGATTACCGAAGATATGAAGCTTGCAGCGGCTCACGCTATTGCCAATCTTGTTCCAGACGATAAATTGTGCGACGAATTTATTTTACCTGAAGCATTTGATCCTAATGTAAAGGATGCGGTTGCAAAAGCAGTAATGGACAATATCAAACCAGATGAAAGAAATATTAACGCTTAACAATTTTTATAAAGAAAAGTTTGGTGATAAGGTTTATAAAATTTCTCTCGACGCTGGTATGACATGCCCCAATCGAGACGGAAAACTTGATACAAGAGGCTGCATTTTTTGCAGTGCGGGAGGTTCAGGCGACTTCGCCTCCTCCCGTTTTTTATCCATCCCCGAACAAATTAAAGAAGGAAAAAGTCGCGTAAAGAACAAAATTAAATCAAACAAATACATTGCCTATTTCCAGGCATTTACAAACACCTATGCCCCCGTTGAATATTTAAGAAAAGTGTTTACAGTGGCAGCTGATTGTGAAGAAATTGTGGGGTTATCCATTGCCACCAGACCTGACTGCCTGGGTGATGATGTTTTGGCACTCTTAGATGAACTAAACCAAAAACTTCCAGTTTTTGTTGAATTGGGACTGCAGACCATCAATGAAGAAACTGCAAAATTCATAAGAAGAGGCTACGAACTATCTGTTTTTGAAAATGCTGTTAAAAAATTAAGTTTAATAAATGTAAATATTGTAGTACACTTAATAATAGGTCTCCCGGGTGAAGATAAGGATATGAATTTACAGAGTATTTCTTATCTCAATTCCCTTCCAATTAACGGAATCAAGCTTCAGCTCCTTCATGTTTTAAAAGACACTGATTTAGGCAGACTATATCTTAAGTCACCTTTTCACACATTATCATTGGAAGAATACACCGAAATAGTTGGAGAATGTATAGAAAATCTTCGCCCCGACATTGTAATTCACCGTATGACAGGGGACGGAAATAAAAAAGAACTGCTTGCCCCAGAATGGAGCGGCGATAAAAAAAGAGTTTTAAATTATATGAATCAATATTTTTCTAAAAACAACATTATACAAGGAAGGAAGTACAAAAGTAATGGCACTTGAATCAATTACATTATATAAACTTATTATTCTGTATATGCTTAACAAAGTAAATTTTCCTCTCACAAATTCCCAGTTATCCGAGTTTTTCTTAGAGAAAAATTACACTACCTATTTTACCCTGCAACAGGTAATCACAGAGTTAATCGACTCCCACCTAATCAGTATCGAATCTGTGAGAAACACTTCTTATTATCATATTACTTCCGAGGGAAGCGAGACCTTAGGATTCTTTGTAAATAAAATCCCAGGTGCCATAATGGATGACATGGACATTTATCTTATGGAAAATAAGTACGAATTAAGAAATGAAGTAGGTACAATTGCGGATTACTATAAATCAACCAACCAGGACTACATTGTCCACTGCCAGGTAAAGGAAGGACAGGGTACGCTAATAGAAATCAATCTTTCTGTCCCAACAAAAGAAGAGGCATCTTCCATGTGCAACAAATGGAAAGATGCCAGCCAGGAAATATATTCCTTTATTGTGAAGTCACTGATGAGATGAAATCAAGTATTTCTTCCCTTCCCTGTTTTGTTTTTGAAGAAAAAGGAATAACAATTGTTCCATCAAGCACGCCAAGACCCTTTTTTATCATCTTGACGTGCTTATCTTTTTGACTTCTGTTTATCTTATCAAGCTTTGTGGCAATAATTACCGGTTCATAACCATTGCTTATTATCCACTGATACATATTTTTATCATTGGCCGAAGGCTCATGTCGAATGTCTATCAATAACATTACAGCTTTAAGCTGCTTTGAGGTCTGAAGATATTTTTCAATCATCACACCCCACTTCGCCTGCATTTCCTTAGAAACCTTTGCGTATCCGTATCCGGGTAAATCCACGAAATACAACTCTTTATTAACATTGTAAAAATTAATCGTCTGTGTTTTTCCCGGTTCAGAAGAAGTCCTTGCCAGAGCCTTTCTGTTTAAGAGCCCATTAATCAATGATGATTTCCCAACATTTGATTTTCCTGCAAATGCCACCTCAGGCATAAGATTTTCAGGCAATTTACTCGTAATACCACAAACTGTTTCTAATTCTGCATTTTTAATAACCATTGCAACCTCCTGGTCAATGTAAAATAACTATCTGATGCTCTTTTCTGACTTAATAATCTCAGGAGTACCATTATTCTTAATTACATCCTCTGTAATTCTGCACTCCTCTACTGCTTCATCAGACGGTATCTCAAACATTGTATTCATAAGTGAAGCTTCCACTATTGAGCGAAGTCCTCTTGCACCTGTCTTTCTCTCAAAAGCTTTGTCAGCTATTGCCTCAAGAGATTCCTCATCAAACTCAAGCCTTACGCCATCCAACTCAAAAAGCTTCTGATACTGTTTTACCAAAGCATTTTTAGGTTCCTTCAATATTCTTATCAACGCATCTTTGTCAAGGGAATCCAATGTAACCGTAACAGGAACTCGTCCGATAAATTCAGGAATAAGACCAAACTTAACCAAATCCTGTGGCATTACCTGTGGGAATAATACATCAATTGCTTCTTCTCTTCTGTCTGCAATCTCTGCACCAAATCCGATGGACTTCTTATCCATTCTTGTTTCAATAATCTTTTCAAGACCATCGAAAGCACCACCACAGATAAAGAGAATATTTGTAGTGTCAATATGGAGCATTTCCTGATTTGGATGTTTTCTTCCTCCCTGAGGTGGCACAGAAGCCATTGTTCCCTCAAGAAGCTTAAGCAAAGCCTGCTGAACTCCCTCACCTGATACATCTCTGGTGATTGATACATTTTCAGATTTCTTTGTAATCTTATCTATTTCATCAATATATACAATACCATATTCAGCTCTTGGAATATCATAATCTGCCGCCTGAATAATCTTTAGTAATATGTTTTCAACGTCTTCACCTACATATCCTGCCTCTGTAAGCGTTGTGGCATCCGCAATTGCAAATGGTACATTCAATATTTTGGCAAGTGTCTGTGCGAGATAAGTTTTTCCTGAACCCGTAGGGCCTAACATAAGAATGTTGCTTTTCTGTATCTCGACTCCCATGTCTTTCTTAGAGAGAATTCTCTTATAGTGGTTGTAAACAGCTACTGATAATACCTTCTTAGCCTCTTCCTGCCCCACTACATATTCGTCAAGAAATTCCTTTATTTCCTTAGGTTTGTACAATGTGATGTCCAGAGCATTGTCGTCATCCATATCATAAGACAGCTCTTCCTCAAGGATATCATTACAAACCTCAATACATTCATCACAGATAAAAACCCCGTTTGGACCGGAAATCATTTTACTGACCTTGCTGTCCGGTTTTCCACAAAAAGAGCATCTGCTTTCTTCATTATTTTTTGCCATATGTTCTCCAATCCAAATTAACGATTTTCGATTACCTTATCAATCAATCCATATTCCATTGCCTGATAAGCATCCATATAATTATCTCTCTCAGTATCTGCTTCAATTACTTCAAGAGGTTTTCCTGTATTCTTAGATAGAATTTCATTTAATTTCTTTTTTGTTTTCAGAATGTGCTCAGCTGCAATCTGAATTTCTGTTGCCTGACCCTTTGCACCGCCTAATGGCTGATGAATCATAATTTCGGCATTTGGAAGAGCCATTCTCTTTCCCTTAGCTCCACCTGAGAGCAGGAATGCTCCCATACTTGCAGCCATACCAATACAAATGGTTGACACATCACATTTAATATAATTCATCGTATCATAAATGGCCATACCGGCAGTCACGGAACCACCAGGACTATTTATATAAAGATGTATATCCTTATTCGGATCCTCTGACTCTAAAAATAACAACTGTGCTACTACAAGACTTGCTGTTGTCTCATTAACTTCTTCACCGAGAAATATGATTCTATCCTTCAAAAGACGAGAATAAATATCATAAGATCTCTCCCCTTTACCAGTCTGCTCAATGACATAAGGTACTAAACTCATTACGATTCCTCCTATTCTAGTTATGCTAGTTATGGGCTCGCAAACGCGAACCCATATTTCTTAGTCAATAATATCTACTTTTGTAAATTCAAAGTGAAATTAAACTTCTTTAGCCTGTTCTGTCACGAACTCAACTGCTTTCTTTACCTGAACATCTTTCTTCATATTTTCCTTGTCAGCATCTGTGAGTAATTCTTTTAACATCTCCACATCCATGCTGTATGCAGTTGCCATATCTTCAATTTCCTTATTTAAATCATCTTCTGTTACTTCAAAGTTTTCTTTTTCTGCAACAGCTTCAAGAACAAGTCTGCTCTGAATACGTTTAACAGCCTGTGGTTTCATCTGCTCTAATAATTTGTCAGCTGTTAAACCAGTATACTGGAAGTACTGTTCAATACTGATTCCCTGTGCACTGATTCTTCTTGCAAAATCCTCTGCCATCTGACGAACCTGTGAATCAACCATGGCATCTGGTAATTCCATCTTTGCGCCTTCAATTAATTTTTCAATTACAGCATCTTCTTTTGCATTTTTAGCAGATTCAACTTTTTTGATTTCAAGCTTTGTCTTAATGCTTGCCTTGTATTCATCTACTGTAGAAAATTCTGAAACATCTTCCACAAAATCATTATCTAACTCTGGTAATTCTTTTTTCTTAATCTCTTTAACTGTTACCTTGAACATTGCAGGTTTACCCTGAAGTGCTTCTGCGTGATATTCGTTAGGGAATGTCACATTAACTGTGACTTCTTCACCAATGTTCTTTCCAATAAGCTGATCCTCGAATGTATCGATGAATGAATGAGAACCGATGGTAAGTGGGTAATCTGTTCCTTTTCCACCTTCAAATGCTTCTCCATCAACAAATCCCTCGAAATCAATTACAGTCATATCGCCATCTTCTACTGCTCTGTCTTCTACTGCAACGATTCTTGAATTCTGTTCTCTTTCTTTATCAATTTCAGCCATAACCTCGTCATCTGAAACTGTGATGTCTGTCTTAGGAACTTCTAATCCTTTGTATTCACCTAACTCAACCTCTGGCTTAACTGCAACTTCTGCTGTAAAGATAAATTCTTTTCCAGCTTCCATCTGTGTTACTTCAATCTTTGGCTGAGAAACGATATCTAATTTACTCTCTTTTGCTGCTTCTTCGTAAGCTGTAGGAATCATGTCATTTGCTGCATCTTCATAGAAAACTCCTGCACCATACATTTTTTCAACCATCTTACGTGGCACTTTACCTTTTCTGAAACCTGGTATGCTGATTTTTGATTTCTGTTTCTGGTAAGCCTTTTCAATTGCTTCCTCTACCTTTTCTGCTGGCACTGTAATTGTAAGCTTTGCCATATTCTTTTCCAGATTTTCTACCTGTAAACTCATTATATTTCCTCCATTCCGCCGTTTATACCGGCTTGCTTTTCTATTTGTTATCTATATTGCAGATCCTGTCTGCACTCATTTTTTATCTTAAGACAACGTGACATCATAGAATTATATCATAATAATTTATTTTAGTCTATTCTTTTTTCTACTGTTTCCAATGTCTGTTCATTGCCGCTGTTAAATTTTATTATCAGCCTTGAAACACTGTATCTGTGACCATTTCTTGTTATCTCACTGATTTCCGTTCTCGTTGAAACAATATATTTGTTAGTTGAGCAGCTTATTGTAACGTAATCTCCCGATAGAAGTTCAATTTTTGCATTCTCAATCTTAGAAGGCTTATATGTTACTGTCTCAGAATTTAAAATAACAGTCTTTTTTGTCTCTTCAGGCTTTGTTGTCTGCGCCGGTGCAGTTGTCTGCTCTGATTTCGTTGTCTGCTCTGACTTCGTTGTCTGCTCTGACTTTGTGGTTTCAACCGGTCTCTGACTTTGAAAAGTTTCTATGTTTTGTTGTTGTGAGGAACCTGTGGTCATCTCAGAGCTGTCTGCCACATATTGTGTGTCCGAATTATTTTCCAAATCCACATTATTTTGCGCAGCTGTATTATCCCCCACATTCATCTCATAATCAGAAGAGTTCTCCGTCACAGGCTCATTCTTATTACCCTCTGTGATGGTAACCTTTATGCTTTCATTGTATGTCTTTCCATTTGCCGTGACATTATATTTAACATTGTATGTTCCCGGTGTATCATATTTTACTCCTGATGCATTTACATCAATGGCATAGTCTTTTACATCTCCCTCCACTTTTAATGCTGAAGTATAATCTATATCAGTTCCGGCGGGTGCTTTAACATTATCAAGTTTCATGACAACATTGTCATCCTCAAGTTTTATTGAACCACTGACCACACCCTGTTCTTTTCCATAGCTTAATTTTTTCTTATCACCGCACCCGGTCATTGCAACTGTCATGGCAATGGCAGTACATAAAATAATAATCTTCTTTCTCATATAAATCCTCGTTTCCATATAATTTATACCAACTGGATTTTTTCAGCTAATTCTCTCGATTCTTCCTCACTCTTAAGAATTCTTACAAGTTCAAGGCCAAGTTCAATGCTTCCTCCCATTCCTCTTCCGGTAGTGATATTACCATCTGTAATGAATTTTTCCCTGTGATACTCTGCACCTTTCAGCTTGTCCTCAAATCCCGGATAACAGCTTGCTTTTTTACCTTCCAAAAGTCCTAACTCTCCATAAATACTCGGTGCCGCGCATACTGCCGCAAGCTTCTTTCCCTGTCTGTCAAATTCAAGGACTGCCTCCATTAATTTTTCAGTAGCTCTTAAATTAGGAGTTCCCGGTATTCCTCCAGGAAGAAAAATCATATCCGCCTTGTCAAATTCTGCCTCTTCAAGCAGCAAATCCGCTTTTATCGTAACATTGTGGGAACTGGTTACTTCAAGTTTATCCGACACAGATACCATTTTTGTTTCTATTTTTGCTCTTCTCAACACATCCACAACAGCTAATGCCTCAACTTCTTCAAAGCCTTCAGCCAAAAAAGCATATACCAAACTCATTTTCTTCACCCTTTACCTTTATCAGTATGGTAAAGTCCTTTCCTTCCTAATATTCTACATATAAATTAGCTTATTTTATCAAAAACCGCAACCCATTTTATATTTTATTTACTATTATATATTGATTTTTTATGCTATGATGAGAGTACATATTATTATGAAATGAGGTTAAACATGGAAATAGAAAGAAAATTTCTGATAAAGGAGCTTCCTGATTCTCTTTCCCAATACGAGAGCAAAAAAATAGAACAGGCATATCTTTGCACAAAGCCTGTTGTAAGAATAAGGAAGGAAAATGATTCTTACTACCTGACCTACAAAGGGTCGGGTATGATGAGCCGCGAGGAATATAATCTTCCTCTGGATTCTGAAAGTTATTCCCACCTTTTATCCAAGGCAGATGGCAATATTATCACGAAGACACGATATTTTATTCCTTACGAAACATACACCATAGAATTAGATGTTTTCGAGGGGATTTTTAAAGGAATGATTCTTGCCGAAGTTGAATTTGATTCAGAAGACGAGGCAAATTCGTTCACTCCGCCCTGGTGGTTTGGGGAAGATGTGACCTTTTCCGGAAAATATCATAACAGTTATTTAAGCACCTGGAGCGCCTCTTCGCGTAAAGACTCTCCGACATGGAGGTTAGTGTGAAAAATCACACCGAAGTGCTGATTTTTCACACAACGAATTGAGTCCGGAGCCTCAATTCGAGCTATCGCAGTCGAGAAACAGGATTCCCTGATTTCTCGACGCGTGTCTTCGCAATAAATTGCTCCGACATGGAGGTTAATATGAACTTATCAGCTATTTTTCACCGTTGCTCTGACAACTATTGCTACTGTCTGAATGAAGACGAAATTGTAATATCCATTAAAACAGGATACGACGTCAAAAGAGTCTATCTCTGCTATGGAGATCCTTTTACCCGTGGTATCATGGGCAGCAATCAGACCTTTGAAGAAAAAGAAGACTTGATGTCACAAAGAAAAAATCTTGATTATCATATTTTATGGACACATAAAGTTAAACCGGAATTCAAACGTCTCGTTTACTATTTTAAAATCGAAGATGATACTGACACATACTATATGATGGAGGATAAATTCTATTCTCCTTCCGAATTACATTCATTTAAAGGCAGACGTCAGGCATTTATGTTTCCATGGATGAATCCCGCAGACATAATCACTGTACCAAAATGGGTAAACTCTACAATATGGTATCAAATATTTGTCGAGCGTTTCTGCAACGGAAACAAAAAAATAAATCCCGAGAACACATCCGAGTGGAGAAGTTCTGACAAAAAAGTTAAGTACCATGAATTTTTTGGCGGTGATTTACCTGGAATAATAAGTAAGATTCCGTATCTTGAAAATCTCGGAATCACAGGGCTTTATCTCACACCTGTATGTGAAAGCCCTTCAAATCACAAATATGACATAACGAATTATTCAAAAATCGATCCATGCTTCGGTACAGACGAAGATATGATAAATCTGGTATCCACCGCTCACAATCACGGCATTAAGGTAATGATGGACGGTGTATTCAACCACAGTGGAATGTTGTTTGCCCCATGGCAGGATGTTCTGAAAAAAGGGCCGGAGTCCAAATACTTTCACTGGTTTATGATAAATAAATGGCCTCTCATAAACGATGGAAAATACGGAAATGCAAAAGAGTGCCGTATGTATAGCTTTGCATTCTATGATCAGATGCCTAAGCTCAACACGAATAATCCTTCTGTCATAGACTACATAGTAAATATTGTTTCTGACTGGGTAAAAAAATATGACATAGATGCCTTAAGATTAGATGTGGCAGGAGAGATTTCACATTTGCTGTGTAAAGAATTAAACAAAGCCCTTAAGTCAATTAAGCCGGATTTTTACATAATAGGCGAATTGTGGCATGACAGCATCCCCTGGCTTCGCGGTGACCAGTACGATTCAGTAATGAATTATGCCTTCGGAGACAGTCTGAATAATTTCTGGTCTGACGAAACATCCTGTTCCGAAAGTCTTGAACACAGCATAAATCGTTGTTATTCGCTTTATCCGGAACAGATGAATGAGGTTTTATTTAACCTTTTAGACTCCCATGACACAATGCGTCTTATGACGAGGGTAAAAAATATTTACGCCTTCTATCAGCAGCTCACAATGCTTTTCACAATGCCGGGAACGGTGTGCATTTACTATGGAACAGAAATTGCATTAAAGGGTTCTTATGATCCGGATTGCAGAAGATGTATGCCTTGGGACGAAATAAATACCGGTAAACATTATAGAAAATACAGTGTTATAAAGAAACTTATTAATCTCCGGAAAGAATACGCATGTCTTCGTTCAAACAACTACCAGTTTGTGATTATTCCTGAAAATCCTCGAATCATTCAATATGACCGTTTTGATTCAGAAGGAAAAAAAATAACCGTCATACTGAATTGCAGCAATGACGATTATTCGTATTCTGTTCATAAAAACAATATATTGTTTTCTCTCAAATATGAGAAAAAGACTTTAAAACCTAATGGAATATTAATCTCTTTAAGTTAGGCTAATATACTTTAACAATGTTAATAGATTTGTCTTTCGACAAGTCTATTACTTTGTTTCCGCACATAACAACAGGTCTTCCTATTGAATGGTTGTTAATCATGGCAATCTTGCCTTCCTCTCCATTACTTAGTAATGCTGTAGAACTCACATATGATTGTGCTGTTTTATTAAGAAACATCAGAAGTATTTTAGGGTCAAAATGAATAATATTCTCCTCAAAAAACTCCGTTACCGTAAAAGGCGACAATCCTTCCCTATACACACGATTGGCAGTCATGGCATCATATACATCTGCTATGGCAACAATCCCGGAAATTTCTTCTATGGAATTTCCAGGCAATTTTCTGGGATATCCGCTTCCATCAAACCTCTCGTGGTGACAAAGTGCAGCATTTTTTATTCTCAAGTCAATCTTCTGATTCATAAGTATTTCATATCCCAAAACCGGATGCATCTTTACTATATTGTATTCTTTTTCTGTCAATCTGCCCGGCTTAGTGATAATTTCTCTTGGAATTTTAATCTTCCCTATATCATGAAGAAGCCCGGCAGCCATTAAAAGCTCCTTGTCAGAATCAGAATACCCCATCCAGTCCGCAATAATACTACAAATTAAAGATACATTCATAGAATGTGCAAAGGTGAGGTCATCGTAACCTCTCATACATGTCAAAATATCCAAAAGACCATATTTTGTCTTATTCGAAGCGATAATCTGCTTGACACCCTGCAGCATTTCATCTATTTCAATGGCCTTATTTTTCATAACAATATCATTGAACTCTATTTTTAGATCATTTACGGATGTATTAAATTGTTTTTCAAATTCAACATATTCCGGAGAAGATTTAATTTTCCCAAAATATGTGGTTTCTTCGTTCGGATAGTCCTTTGTACTACCCAGATAAAGTTCATCAATTTCTGACTTTTCAATTACCTTAACTACAACAACATCATAATTTTCCAGTTTATTTATGATTTCCCTGTCAAGTATGGTTCCAAACGGCACCAACAGTCTTCCAGAGATATCATAAATATCTTTTGTCAATTCCATACCTTCTTTAGCCTCAGAAAGAAGTATCTTTTTTGACGCCATATTTATGCCTCCCTCGACATCAGCTTACCATACTCATCAGCGGGTATAGGCTTAGAAAAATAATAACCCTGTATCTCATCACAGAAAATATCTCTTAAAAACTCAAACTGTTCTTTTGTCTCAACACCTTCTGCAACAATCCTCATATTCAAAGACTGTCCAAGAGATACAATTGTAGATACAACTATATCACCCTTTGCATCACCTATATCATCAACAAAGCTCTTATCCAATTTCAAAATATCAACTGATACGTTTTTAAGCATATTGAGTGAAGAATACCCTGTACCAAAGTCATCCATAAGGATACTAAATCCCTCTTTATGTAATTTGTCAATAATGCCCGTAAGCATGGTAACCTCTGAGAAAAGTGTTGTCTCAGTAATCTCCAGTTGTACATATCCAGGTGGAATATTATATTTTGCGAGAATTTTCTTATACTCTGAAATAAATCTTGTGTTATATAACTGTAACTGTGAAAGGTTAACTGATACCGGAACCACAACGCATCCCTCGTCAAGCCACATTCTGATATCTTTACATACGCTTTCAAACATATATGCATCAAGCTGTGCGATAAAGCCATTTCTTTCAAAAACAGGAATAAAATCACTCGGATAAATCATACCTACTTCTTCATTGTACCAACGCACCAGCGCCTCTGCTCCAACCGGCTCGCATGTGGCAGAGTCATATTTAGGCTGATAATAAACCAGAAATTCATGATTTTTCAAAGCATCCTCCATCATATTTTCAATTTCCTGGTCCTTTAATACCTGTTCCCTTAATTTTTCATCATAAACAGCATAAATCCTGTTATGCTGGCCTTTAATTGACTTCTTTGTAAGAGATGCCCTGTCTAAAGCACTGTTAAGCTTAAAATTCCTTCTCTCGACAGGATATATTCCAATGGATAACTCAATTTCGTAGTTATTTAAGCCACTGTCCTCTTTTTTGCAAATCTTTTCAGACATATCCTCAAGTCTTTTAATGACTGCATCCATATCGTCTGCCTTCAAAAGCATTACAAAACGGTCTGCAGTCTGTCTTGCATACACCTCATCTGACTGCACAAAGCTTCCAATATCCTCCCAAATTCTCCTTATGGTGGCATTTCCCGCCTCATAACCAAAAATATCATTTATGAATTTGAACTTGTCCACATCCAAATCCACCAGAACATACTCGTGAGACGTCGACTTCAACAGTTCGTCCACATCTAATTTGAATTTATTGAAGGATTTTCCGCCTGTGATTTCATCCACATAGGCCATTTCTTCAATTTTTCTCTTATTGAGATATTGTGACCAAAAAGATAATCCAATGGCAAAAGCATAAATAAAACTAAAGATAATCAGCATCAATCTATACTGTTTAACAGTCTTCATTGCATTCTGTTCAATAAGTTTTCTGTCAATCAGCACTGAATTAGAAATATCTGAATTAGCTTTTCCCACGATAAAAACACCTACCATGCCGTCCTTGTTTAATGTAGGTATTGTATATATATATGATTTTTCATTTAATTCCTCTAAGATTGTCTTGTCATTATCATCATTATACTTTGTAGCAACTGTCTTATTGTATTCCTCATAGTATTCCCTTGCTGAATAATGACTTTCCAACTGTCTTATGTATGAATCACCATAAATCAAAATCCCCAACATAAGAATTGTGGCAACAATCACAGAAAAAGAAATTCTGAATTTACCAATCTTCACACCGTTCTCCATTCCGCTTACGCTTAACACCTATATTGTACAATTATAGCCGATTTTCTTATTTTTTACAACTGAAATCATCTTTTTTATGACAATAAAAATGCCTCCAATCAAGAACGGTACTATATAAGTAAAGCATCTGTACAAAAGCATTATTGTAAAAGCTTTTACATCATTAGAAACCGAAAGAAACATTACATAAACCATTCCCTCAGTGGACCCCACTGCTCCTGGGGAAGGTATTACACTTATAAGAGCTGATGCCAGCGCCATTATGCTTACGCCCAGAAAAATCTTTTCCGGTGTATCATATTTTAAAATAACACATGGAATCGAATACCAGCCTATGTATTTTAACACATTTAATGCCAAAAGCTTACTCATAAAAGCTTTGTCCTTCACCATTTCACCGCTCTCACTTCTAACATTTGAAAGGTATTCGGAAAGCATATTTATTTTCTCTGTTATCTTTTGATTTTTGAATATTTTTAACCCAAAACTTATAACAAAATTATGTAGCTTTTCCCACAAAATCAATATCAAAAGCCCTATTGCAACAAAAGCAGTGGCAATTATGCCAAACACAACAAACATAAAGTATTTATGATAATATCTTTCCATCTCAGGAATATGTGTGATAAACCCCAAGATACAAAAAATAGCAACCCCTACCTTTTGAAGCATATAGTTCACTGTAATCATGCCGAAACTTTTTGCAGGTGGAACTCTATACTCATTTAGGTAATACATTCCTGATATGGCAGTTCCGGAGCCTAAGGTTGACAACTTAAAAAATGCACAATAATATGAGCAGCCAATTCCATCCCTGATTCGGAATTTTTTATGATATCGTCTGCCCATAGTGTAATAGCATAGTCCCTCTATAATGTTATAAAAAATGCTGCAAAACAAAAGCAAAGCAAAAGAAGCCATGGTAAGCTCCTTAAGCTGTGCCAAAATATCCTTATAATTTCCATAAAATACTTTAACAATAACTCCCAAAATAGCCAACAGAAATAGCATTTTCAGGACTAAAATTTTTCTGATTTGCTTTTTCTTTTCCATACTTTGTTCCTAATAAGCTTTTCCCCAGTAAACCATGGTTTGAGCTGGTCTTCCACAGCATACACATACATCAGAAAGCTTTTCCTGAGCAAATGGCATACATCTTGATGTAGCTGTTGTCTCTTCTTTTATCTTATCTTCGCATTCCTGATTTCCACACCACATTGCCTTAATAAATCCAGGCTTATTTGCAACAGCATCCTTAAACTCATCATAATCCACAGCAGTTGTAGTGTGTGAATCTCTATGATTTCTTGCGTTTTCAAGCATTTCTTTTTGCATTGTCTTCAAAATCTCATCTATTTTTTCCGGAAGCTCATCAATTGAAACACAAACCTTTTCACCATTGTCTCTTCTAACAACAATTGCCTGGTTTGCTTCGATATCCCTTGGTCCCATTTCAATTCTCACCGGAATTCCTCTCATTTCCTGCTCTGAGAATTTCCAACCCGGACTCTTATCACTGTCATCCACCTTAACACGGAAGCCTGATAACATACCCCTTACTTCATACGCCTTATCAAGCACACCTTCCTTTTTCTGCATAATAGGGATAATTGCAACCTGAACAGGAGCAATGGCAGGTGGTAAAACCAGACCACTATTGTCACCGTGTACCATAATAACGGCACCAATAAGTCTTGTTGTCATTCCCCATGACGTCTGATGAACATATTTTAATTTATTGTCTTTATCCGTGTACTGTATTCCAAATGCCTTTGCAAATCCATCACCGAAATTGTGGCTTGTTCCTGACTGCAAAGCTTTTCCATCATGCATTAATGCTTCAATTGTATATGTCGCCTCTGCACCGGCAAATTTTTCCTTATCTGTTTTTCTACCTCTGATTACCGGTATGGCAAGAACCTCTTCACAGAAATCTGCATAAAGATTTAACATCTGCTGTGTTCTTTCTTCTGCCTCTTCTGCAGTTGCATGTGCAGTATGACCCTCCTGCCATAAAAATTCTCTTGATCTCAAAAATGGTCTTGTCTCTTTTTCCCATCTGACAACTGAACACCACTGATTGTATACCTTTGGTAAATCACGATATGACTGTATTTCGTCCTTATAGAAATCACAGAACAATGTTTCCGAAGTAGGTCTTACACACAATCTCTCCTGTAATGGATTTAATCCACCGTGAGTTACCCATGCAACCTCAGGTGCAAATCCTTCCACATGGTCTTTCTCTCTCTCTAAAAGACTTTCAGGAATAAACATTGGCATATATACATTTTCAACACCTGTTTCCTTAAATCTTTTATCAAGCTCTTTCTGGATGTTTTCCCAGATGGCATAGCCTGCAGGCTTGAAAATCATACATCCCTTAACACTTGAATATCCCATGAGTTCTGCTTTTTTTACCACATCTGTATACCATTGTGCAAAATCATCTTCCATGGAAGTAATTGCTTCAACTAATTTCTTATCGTTTGCCATATCAATACCATTCCTTTTCTGTAATAAAATTTTGTCTCTAAAAATAACACATCAAAATACACATGTCAAGAATTCTGACCCTGTATTCCCTGCTTCTGTTTTACAAACTGAACTGCCCTGACATAATTATCAAGACATTCCCTAAGCCTTTTTATTTTGTACTCATCCATATTTATGCACTCAATAATAAAAATACAATTATCAATGGTTTCCACCTGAATACGCATTCCGTCTTCTGTACTTCCTATCCTGTAAACCTGCTCAATCGGAATTGTAATAAGACTGTTTCCCGGCTTCTTTACAAACACATAATTCTGTCCTATGGCAATCCCATCCTTCGAACTTGAAAAAACCGAATTTTCCGTAAAGCAAACAAGCGATTCATACATAGATATCCCATAATGCTGTTTTGCCTTCACCTCTTTATTCATCCAGTCCTTCTCATCTGCAAAAACCATGTTTGTCTGAATCTCGTATTCGCTTGCAATCTTCCTGTAATTTTTTATGAGTTTGTCTGCAAAATATCTTGTGAAATATTCATAATTCTTATTTTCGCAACAAAAATCCATGGGATTAAACGGTGTTGTCCTTACCTTAAGTTGAGAATATCCCAACGGAACCTCTGACTTTTCCTTCATAAATTCATTAAACAAATACACAAGCTGCAGTACAAGTCTTTTACTTAAATTTCCTGGCAGCACAACTGTATTACCATTTTTCATATTTATTCCCAGGTTATCAAAAAGCATTCCCTTGATTGTTGTAAATGAATGAATATCCTCAAGTTCGCATACATTAAGTCCCGTATCCGTTACATAAAAACATCTTTTCAATGTACATGCAATATACGGTGCCCCCGCCATGATGAACACCGGAATTTCATATTTTTCAAGCTTATCCGTATTCTGTTTTAAAAGATTCAAATGATACACATAATCATTATCAAAGGTTGCAACCTTTATGTTCCCAATGTCAACATTATAGTTCTGTGCCATTGCCTTAAGCTTCTGTGCATATCCCTGAATCTGCTCGAGGCAGTAATTCATTCTTCTCTCCTCAAGCCTGTTCTGATACAACTTTTTGCTTTCATCAGACACATATAATTGCTCTGATTTCTGGTATATCTGCTCAATCTCATCTTTTTTAAGGTTATCAAAATCATCACACAATTCCAGCAGTTTTTTCATATCATATTCAAAAATTTTGTCTTTTAGTTTTTGTTTTTCAATACAGAATGTCCATTCCGGATAATCCACCGAATCAACATATTTTAATCTAGCCTCTAAATCATTCCGCCCAATACTCTCAATGTTTTCGGTGTTTAAAAGAATATCCCCATGCTGAATTTTTTCCTTCTGTAAACGAATCTTCATAATGAACTCTTTTATTACCTTAGGACTGTATGAACCGTTTCGCACCTGTTTATCAATTTCTTCCAGCTCATTCATCGAACAATTTTCAACGTTTTCTGTCAATTTTATCAGCTCATTGTAATCGAGTTCCTCTTCCCTCTTCATTATCATGTCAAAAAACGGAAGCTTCAATCTGTCTTCACACTTCTGACTGTTAATTTCTTCACGAATTTTAAAGAGCTGGCTTCTATCTGCCGCAAAAACGTTTTCGCAGATTTTTTTCATGATTTCCGTAAACAAAAAATCTATTCTGTTGTGTATGAGAACAATGTATTTTTCAGAAAATCTCTGCTGATAATTTCCCTCCGCAATCACCTTAAGCATATTATTGAGTTCCTCCATCGAAGATATTTCAATATTGCCACAAAGTGTTTGAAGCTCACTCTGCTCAAGGAAATCTATCTGCACTCTTATTCTGTGAAATGCCGGTTCTGTAACCTGTTTCTCAAATTCCATTCCTTCAATACGCTTCATTTTCGCATGCAATGTATTTCTGTCCATGTTTTCAAATCCAGCCAGTTCATTATCAATCATCTGTGCCTGAAGCATCAGTATTTTCTGCATTAACTCATTCATAAGTGCATTGTAGGTCTGGCTTGAATATCCCTTTGTCTCAATCTGTGCCTGAAACATTTTAAGTGTATTGTAATCTGCCGTGGGCATCTTTTTCATATATTCCAACGCCTCTGACTGTTCAAGATTTAACAGTCGTTCATATATTATTTTGTCATATTGATTTAATACAGGATTTTTTAATTCCGAAAGTTCAGCCCTCTGCTTATTTATGGCAGTTCTCTTTGCCATAAGGTCGGTAAAGGTGTATTCCTGCAAATTTTCGCACAATGTCTTTACTCTCTGTGTAAGCTCATTTACAACCTGTTGCTTGTCCAATTTATCCATATATTTCACAGCCTGATTAAGAGGGATTGGGGCATCTGCTCTCATTTCTCCAAACGAAACACAGGTAAAGGGTATTTTTGTCGCAAAAATAGTCAATGACTCGTTCATATGGTCACGATCAAGAACAAATCTTTTTCCACTGTCAAGATTGTAAACCATAATCTGTGGCTGTCTCATAAATTCATCCTGTAAAATCTGCGATGTTACTCTCTGATATCTTCCGTCACCTGTAATCAAATGATAAAAGACACTATTATCAAGCTGCTCCTCCGGCACCGGCGTAGGAAAGAAAAACTGATTTCCCGAAGCGGTAATATTAACAAGATATCCCTTCTGTATGGCAGACCATATATAACCTAAAAATCCCATAGCATCTGCCTTTAATTCTTCCAAAACATTGAATGAAACCATATTCTGACAGTTTGCGAACTTTGCCTGATAGGCTCCAAAATCCACTGACGGATAAAGGTCTTTTATTATTTGAGATGTAGCTATTCTGCGTCTTAACATATCATATGACTTATCATATTCCATATTTTCCTCTAATCCTCCACTCGTATCTTTCTGTAAAAATTATTTTATCACCAAATAAAGAGCTATCATGCTCAATAAAATCTGGATAATCGAAAACCTGTATACGGTATGGGTATTTGACCAATCCCAAACCTTTCTTACATGGTCATGTATCGGTGTTCTGACATTTGTGAGAATCTTAATCTTCAAGAATCTCAGCAGAGAAACCTTAATAAGGCCAAGTCCTCCATCAATAATAAGCACTCCTGCCACCAACAGATATAAAACAGGAGTCCCCGTTTTTAACACGGCAATGCTTATAAACAGTCCCATTGCCCTGGAACCCGCATCCCCCATAAGCATTTTGCTCGGAGTGGCATTAAACCACAAATAGGCCATTATACAAATGATAAAAACAAGGGTTGTGTAAGAAAAACCGTTGTCTGTCATTTGTATTCTGCTAATGACAAATATTGTTCCTAAAGTAATAATGGTAAGAGTTCCCGAGAGGCCATCCACACCGTCTGAACAGTTGGTTACATTTATCGAAGCCCATACAAGTACCACAATAAGGAAACCAAACAAAACAGGATTTAATGCAATGCTTTTGTCAATTGACGCTATCAAAATTACGTTATCATTAAAATTTAAATATGTAACCGCAAGCATTACAGCAATTATCAAATCCAAAATTCCTTTTTTATATTCGCCCCAGGGTGATTTTGCACAGTCATCTAAAAATCCTGTGAGCATCGCTGATACAACTAAAATAAGATAAATGATTATTTCCGTATTCATCTTTCCAAAAACCGCTGACGTTATAACAAAAATAATGACGAACCAGAATCCAGCGCCTCTGGGCTTACCTGCTGACAGCTTACCGTCATGAGCGAAGTCCCTGCCCATATCCTTGGGCAGTATTTTCGTACATTTACACAAGGTGAAACATGTGGCAATAAACGCAAAAATCAATCCCGTAAATGCAATATTTCCAAAATCTTTTATATCAAAAAAGTAATTTATCATAGGTCTTATACTTTCTCCATTTCTATTTAATATGTTATTTTTTCTTTTCGTCACAATAATAACACGTTTTTTGCCACTTTACAACTGCCGCACCTATAATTATGACATATCCCAAAATGCTTAAATAATCCGGTATCTGCCCCAAAAACACAAATCCTAATATTGCCGCAAAAATCACCTGTGAATAATCAAAAATTGAAATTTCCCTTGCGGGAGCTTTTGTGTACGCTTTTGTCACCGACAACTGACCACAGGCCGCTGTTGCTCCGGCTAGCAAGAGATAAATCAGCTGCATTTTCGTCATTGGATGATAATCAAAAACCACAAATGGCAACGTTACCAGACAGGAGAATGTTGAAAAAAACATTACTATGACAGGGCCTCTTTCCCCATGAATTCCCAATTTTCTCACAAATGTATAAGCTGTTCCCGCTGACATACCACCTATTGCTGCCACTATTGCCGGCAAACATTCAAAATCCATTGTCGGCTTTACAACAAGCACTGCCCCGGCAAATGCAACCAAAACCATAGACCACTCAAATTTGCTTGCCTTTTCATTCAAAAGAAAGCCCGACACAATTATTGCAAAAAATGGTGCCAGCTTATTTAGCATATTTGCATCAGATATATTCATATGGTCCACTGCATAAAAATTGCACACAAGGCCTATTGTTCCAAAGGCAGCTCTCATAATAAGTGACGGCATTAAGCCCTTCTTTATCCCAAATCCGCCCCTGCTCTTAACCAGCATGACAAATGCAACAACCATTGCAACAACATTCCTGAAAAATCCCTTCTGCATTGTTGGCAAATTCCCTGATTTTCTCACAAAGAAACTCATGCACGCAAAGAAAAAAGCGGCCATAATTATATACAATATCCCCTGACTTTTCTCAGATATTTTCATACTAATCCTCCATGTCGGAGCAAATTTATTTGCGCAGACACGCGTCGAGAAATCAGGTTTATCCTGTTTCTCGACTGCGATAGCTCGAATTGAGGCTCCGACTCAATTCGTTGTGTGAAAAATCAAATAATACTTCAAATAATACTCCAAAAAAATCCCTCTTGCAACAGATTTGCAACAGAAATAAATTTAGATTTTCTTTTATATTTATTTCATTTGTGTTAAAATACATTAGTCAAATTAATTGTAGAAAAAATATGTTGGAAGGACTATGATAAATATATGAATAAGAAAGAAATATCTGAAATCAAAAAGACACTTACTCCCGAGAAATCTGTCATAAACCGTATTTGTGGATGTTATGTTGACGGCGAAAAAGACATTAAATTCAAGTCTAAGGATGCCTTCTTTTCTTTATCAGAGGAAGAAACCTTTAAGTATCTGGATATTTTCAAGCACACTCTGTCCGGCACCGTAGGCAAAAATCTTTTAAACATGGAATTTTCTCTTGAAGAGGAAATGGAGGGCGGAAAACAGGAATTTCTGCTTAACTTAAAAGACAGCAAACTTGAGGATGATGAGCTTCTTGAAGAGTTTTATAAGAAGGTAATAGAAAACTATATCTACGTATCAAATTATTACATAATATTAATTCACGGAACTTATGATATCCCCGGAAAAGCCAGTGACGGCTCCGAAATGGATGATGCCTCAGATTATGTATATGATTACATTCTCTGCAGCATATGTCCGGTCAATCTCGACAAGTCCGGTCTGAGTTATAACGCCGACACAAATTCAATTGGAGAACGAACAAGAGCCTGGATTGTGGGTGCTCCGGCAAATGGATTTCTGTTTCCTGCATTTAACGACAGAAACACAGATATTCACAGTCTCCTCTACTATTCAAAGGATTGTGAAGAGCTTCAATTTTCATTTATTGACAACCTTTTTGGCACAACCACACCAAGAACTGCTGCCGACCAGAAGGATACTTTCACTACACTTATCGAAAATACTCTTGGAGAGGAATGTAGCTTTGAGACTGTAAAAGCAATTCACGAAACAATGTCTGAAATGCTCGAGGAGACAAAAGATTCCCCAGACCCATTGGTATTTAGCACCGAAGATGTTAAGCATATTTTTGCCGACAGCAGTGTATCAAATGAAAAACTCGAGGTTCTTGAACAAAATCTTATGACTGTTTCAGAAGAAAAGCCCGCTGAATTTCTTGCCTCAAACGTAGTTGATACAAGAAAATTCAACATCCAGACTCCTGACGTGGTTATTAAGGTTAATCCGGACCGCACAGATCTTGTTGAGAGCAAAATAATAAACGGAAGACACTGCCTTGTCATAGAAGTTAATGACCATATTGAAGTTAATGGCATTAACATAAGCATGGGACCGGTTTCTGAGGAAGAATAAATAAAAAGGCTTAACTGGCAATCAATCACCGGTTAGGCCTTTTATTTTTTTGTAAATACATTTTCTCCCTTCACACAGAAGATAGTACACTAGTCAACTCATTCCAAAATGCAATTCTCTCATTCCCTCAACCTCATCACAGACACTCTTTAGGCCACAGGTTCCACAATCCATTTTAAAATCCTTAAAAATCACATTTAAGGATTCCGTTATTTTTTCTATCTGCCTGACCTCTTCTGCCAGCCTAGCGTAATCAAAATTTGAATCTGTAATAAAAATTATCTTTGCACTAATCACCTCGGGATTTTTATGATATGCATCAAGAAAAATATTTCCAACTTTTTCGAAATTCAGTCCCTGCATTAATTCTTTTCGGCCAACCCTTACAGGTTCACGGTCATTCGTGGTGGAAATCCTCATCATATATCCATCTGCAAACATATGATACCTTGTATAATCAATCCGTCTCATAACACTGTATGCCTTGTTTTTATCCTTAAAAACATCTTCATTCACATTTAAAATCGATATTCTGGCATAGGGAATATCTGACTGGATTTCATCTAAATCAGGTCCATAAAGCAGGATTTCATCTTGAAAACCACCATCCTTCTCCGCACAAAAGGCAGTTCCCCCTATGGCAAAGCTGTTATTCCCTCCAAGCTCATATGCCATGTCTGATTTTAGAATCAGATGCTCCCCATTTCCACCTTTATAAAAATTTGGCACTCTCTTTAAAACCTTTTTGTCATTTCCGCATGCATTATCATTAATGAGCGCCATACATTTATCTATTGATTTCTGATAAAGCTTCATTATTATTCTTTTCCTTTTTCACTATTTCTTTTCGCTTCTTTTTCCAGGCGTTTCTTTTTTGAGTGATCGTAATATTTGTTCATTACCGGAATAAGCTTTGACGCCAGTTTCATGTCAAGATTAAAAAAGTAAATAATCATGGTAAGCAAAAAGAAACCTAATATTACTGCCATCAGAATTATTGCTATTTTTATTATCAATGCTAACATTACCTAAGTCCTTTCTTTCTGGCAAACTCCGCAGCACCCAGGGCACCCATGAGCTGTGGATCAATATCTGTATCAACCACCTTTACCTTGAGGACCTTCTCTATTGCTGCCTTTAACCCAACATTTTTTGCACAGCCCCCTGTAAGGGTAATTTTATCCGTTGCTCCTGCTTTCTTTGCCATAACAAAACATCTCTTTGCCACTGACATCTGTATTCCTGCTGCAATTTCCTCCATTGGCTTTCCCTCACCCACAAGTGAAATAACTTCACTTTCTGCAAAAACAGCACACTGGGCCGTAATGGGAATAACATTTTTTGCCTTAAGTGAAAGCTTTGAAAAATCATCAAGGGACATTTCAAAGGCATTTGCCATAGCCTCAAAAAATCTTCCCGTACCTGCGGCACACTTGTCATTCATTGCAAAATTTAAAACTGTTCCATCTTCATCTATTGCAATGCCCTTTACATCCTGTCCACCTATGTCAATAATCGCCTTTATTTCCGGATTAACAACATGTACTCCCATGGCATGACAGCTTATTTCTGAAATGTTTTCATCTGCAAAAGGCACCTTATTTCTGCCATATCCGGTTCCCACCAGATATGTAAGCTCCTCCACTTTACTTAACCCTTCCACCTGGCTTACAGCCTCACAAAGTGCAGCCTCCGCACTTAAGACAGGGTTTATTCTGCTTTTTATGGTAACACCAGCAACCATTTTTCCATTTTCATCTATAATAACGCTCTTTGTATATGTACTACCGGCGTCGCATCCACCAAAATATTTCATTTTGCCTCCATTCCAATGCGTCTACCACGCATTTTCATCATTAAAATCCAAAAGACTAGGGTCTAGTGGTTCTTCCCTTAACACTGTCTGCATGTATCTGTTAACTTCCGTTCTCATATCCTTCCTTGAGGCACCTCGTGTATCCATAAGGCCATGCGTTACCCAAATAAGGTGAATACCGTGTTTTCTTGCCTCTTCTTCAAATATTCCGTGGTATCCCGACATTGATTTACAGCCCATATGAGCATACATAATTACCATATCCACGTGGAAGGACTCACAAAATCTCCACAAATCCGCCACACCAACTTCATATCCACCATTTGAACGGCTTCTCATTATCATTTTTTCATATAAATGTGCCAGGTCATAAATTGCCACATCCGGATCTGTTGTGTTAATTGTTTTTGTCGTACAGAGTGTCAGCATATCTACCAGCGAAACAATTCCCCAGCAATTCTGAAGCCATATTGTGAATGCGGTATAATATGCAGATTGTACACCCCAGGTAATTGCTCTGTGTCTGTGCTCCTTGGCACATAATTCCTTATTTTTAAAGCCCTTGGTCGCAAGCTCTGTTATCTTAATATGTCTTGTCAGGAAATCCTTTTCACGGCCACCGGCTGCCATATATGAAGCATATCTGAACAGCGAAAGAGTATTTCCTATCATCTGAGGATATGGTGAGCTTGCTATTTCATACCACTCAAGCAGGTGATCTGTCTCTTTATTAAACTGCTCCATTGTCTTAAAAAATGCCTGCCAGTCAAATTTTTCCCCTGTATTATCCTCAATGAATTTAATGGCATTTAACATTTCCTCGGCCGCATACTGCTGTACACTGTCTTCATCATGCCTGATTGGCACTGCGAGCTGGAATGTTGGAATATCGCGTCTTGACGCCATAATACCATTCCCCATAAGACTTCCGTCGCAGGTGGTATTACACTGAACCGCACATTTTCCTATTCTAGGATAATCGTCCTCTAATGCCACGCCAAGTTCTGCTGCCGGCATGGGACAAACGTCACTTGGTATGCCGTATTCCTGTGCCACGTCAATATAATAATGTAATGAGTCCTGACACATCATACCACAGGTATACACAGCTGGAACCTCAACAGAAACCCACTTAAGATTCGGAAAGCCGTTCATAAGCTGGCTCATCATGTTTTCATCAAAGACCACCAGCTTTTCATTGAGTTTTTTGTCGTTTCCAAGCTCCGGGTCCGCCCTGAACATAATTCCCATACTCTTGCACATATCTGTAACAACAAGCTCTAACGCTGTTCTTGCAAGTCTAAGCTGGGTTCCCCTCATGCCCTCCGTATGTCTGTCAAAAAATTCAGGCACTGCAAGATAATTAACCATCCATCTGTATCTGAAAAATGCCTTTACGTTATTTATATTAAGCATAAATTTTATAAGCACCTTCCAGATACCCAGCCAGTGCACATAATCATACCATGTATCCTTTATTCCACGCCATTCTCTTCTCTTTTTTGCACGCTTTCCCGTGTAAAAATTCCCAAGTTTTTCACTTCCTATCGTCTTACTCACTTTTTCCTGCCTTTCCACCCTTTGAAATTTTCTTTATTTCAATGCTCTCAACAAATGCCTGAACCCTGGTTCTAAGCTGTCCGGAATTTCCTACCACATAAGGCCTGTCCACACTGAGAACAGGGTAGCCAAATTTCTCTCTCATAACCTTACCTGCATATGCTCTCTCATATCCCCAGTAATCACAGAACTTAATCTGTTCATAGATTATTCCGTCAGCCTTATATTCCTTTGCAATTCTGTCCACATAGTTGTGTCTGTCATTTATTTTGTCAGTATTCATATATCTTGGGCACTGTTCATTTTCCATATAATGTCTGCAGATGGCAGTCAATGGTTCCTCCCCATCAGATATTTTTATTTCCATTCTTCCCGGCAGGGAGCCAAAACAGAATCTGTCAGCTACCACAAGGGCCCCTGCCTCCTCCGTCAGCCGTATTAAATCCGGGTTATCTATTTCAGAGCCCACCATCACAACCCTTGCACGATAGGGAGACTTCTCATCCCTCTCCCTCATTTTCACTTCCTCAAGGGTTTCTCTGAGAATATCAATCAACTCACTTTTAGGCATGCAATAAGTTGAAAGGCACAAAACAGCAAATTCGTACCCCGTAATTTTAGGATTCTCCTCTTTCCTGAATTCTCCGATTTCATTAATCAATTTATTAATTTCATTGTGCTCATTAATGGCCAACCGCAATGCCTCTTCTGAAATATCTATTCCATAAGTCTCGTGAAGGGGTTCAAGCACATATTGTCTCATCTGCCTTACATAATGTGCTAACGCCGTTTCATCACATTTCATTGGAACATCAGAATAGGTGACAAAAAATTTCTTTCCATTGCACAGATTTAGCTTATCAATATTTTCCACACATCTGTTCATCTGGGCACAGGCATCCGGTGCCATAATGCAATCCAGAAATTCATATCCTCCCTCGATTCCACGCTCAAGAATTGCCCTGCAGCATTCACACATTATGCTTGTCATATAATATGTACCCATTTCAATGGAACCTGTTCTTGGTGCCCGAAGCCTCACCCCAAAACATCCCGGAAGATTAAGCAAAGGTTCAGGAATCAATGCACATACACTTCCAATCGCTTTCTTTCCCTGCTCCTTCCCCCTCTTGACAAGCTCATTTCCCGCATCCTCTAATAGTTTTTCCAAATAATAAATATGTTTTAAATCCTTCATATTCTAAAGTCCCAACTTTCTAAGTGCCTCATCTGCACCCATAACAATTTTAGCATTTTCGTCTATATTGAATACATCTTCACCTTTAACATCCAGGGCTGCCAGCTCTCCATCAGATTCAATGTATGAGAGTACTTCTATATCGCCCGTAGAAATAAACTGTTTTACACTCTGGTCCGGAAGCCTGTTCACAATCACTCCCGTTTTGTCATACATTACAAGCTCATCGGCGACCTTCTTAATGGTCTGAATTACATCCGTTCCCTTTCTGCTGGCATCTGTTACAAGAATAAGATGTGTAACCTTCTCCATTACACGTCTGTTAATCTGCTCAATACCTGCCTCGCCGTCAATAACCACATAATCAAAATTTTCTGCAACGATTTTGATTACTTCCTTGAGATACGAATTAATTTTACAGTAGCAGCCTGCACTCTCTGGTCTTCCAACAGCCAGAAAAGCAAATCCGTTTTTTTCCTCTATTGCGTCAAATATATGATATTTTGCCTCTCCTAAAAGTTCCATTGCAGTTTTTGTATCCCCGTCCTCCACATTTGCAACAACTGTTTTTCTGATGTCATCAATTGTCGTCTTCACATCAATTCCAAGCGCAGTTGACAACCCCACTGCCGGGTCGGCATCGATTGCCAGAATCCTCTTATCAGGATATTTTTTCACCAATAATTTTACAATAACCGCTGAGATTGATGTTTTTCCCACACCACCCTTTCCTGTCAGGGCAATTATCTTTGTTCCTTCTTTTTTTTGATTTTCCATTATTTTGCCTGCCTTTCACATAAAGATAATACTTAAGAATTTTGTAACTGTTCAGAGCCAAGCAAAATTTCATAAAACAGGTGTAAAATGCTTACATTTTTAAGACTGTTTTTGAAATTTTATTTGGCGGATACGCCACACCGACGAAATGCAAAGCATTTTGGAGGTTAGCTCTGAACAGTTACAGAATTTTTATTAACTCCTAAAAACCATTTTCCCGCAGCACTTAAATCATCATAAGTAAAGCCATTTACCTTGTTGCACCACGAGTTGAATATGGCTGATGTTTCATTTTTATTGGAAATATTCCACATGACATAGCTAATCCCCTTCTCATTCATATAGTTTATCCACTGATATGCCTGTTTTTCATCAATTGCACCATTCCCGGATGCATCACATATTCCAAATTCACTTACAAATACAGGCAACCCCTTTGACATTGCCGTATTTATCTCATTTCTTAGGCCATCTGTATGGGTGGCTGCATAAAAATGCGCTGTATACATAATGTTCCCATATTCTGTGATTGGGTCATCTGTTGCCTGATTGAGATACTGACACCAGTTAGGTGTTCCCACCAGAATCACTGCATCAGGTGAATTTTTTCTAATTTCAGGAATTACCTGCAACGCATAATTTTTCACATCACGCCAGGATGTTCCTCCATTAGGCTCATTACAGATTTCATATATGACATTTACATTGCCTGCATACTTCCGGGACATTTCCGCAAAAAAGTTTTTTGCCTCAGCGATATAAATATTAGGATTTGAATCAGATAAAATGTGCCAGTCAATTATGACATACATATTATTTTCCGTGGCATATGTAACACCTTTATCAATCAAATCCTTTAAATAATTCTGATCCCCTCCCGTACAGTATCCGTTATATTCCGCTGTGTACATTGCAAGTCTCAATACATTTATTCCAAAATCCCTGTTAAGCTGGCTGATGCATTCCCTGTTTACATATTCTGGGAACCAGGATAATCCATGGGTACTGAGACCCCTAAGCTGAATTTTTCTTCCGCTCTCCCCTAAAAGACTGGTTCCTGAAACCTTCAATTTTTCCAGGCCTGGCTCATCATCAACATTATTCTTTGGAATATTTTCTGTCTCTTTTTCCGTTTCTGTTTCTATGTCTCTATCATTGTTTTTTTCTGTGTCCATTTCAGTAGTCTTACCTGTGTCTCTTTCTGTGTCATTATCTGTGTGCATTTCACCCTTCAGTGACTGCTTATCATTTGATTTTTTATCATTTGATTTTTTATCATCCTTTTTATTCCCACCTATTAAAACAATGGACAAAATCAATGTCACCGTAATCACTGCCAAACATATTATGACTAACTTGATTTTATGTCTTTTTACAAATTCCGACATTTACGAACTTTCCTTTCACTCCAACTGATATGATAATTATACTTAAATCCAAACCTGTAATTTATATTAATCCTCATTTGTTAGCGTACATTTATTGATAAAATTCCTTTAGTAATTTAATCAAATATCCTAAATCCCTGACACCTGCTGTTTCCACTGCTGAATGCATTGCTAGCTGCGGCAGCCCAATATCCACTGATGGCATCGACACATGTGCCGTTGAAATATTTCCCAGCGTAGAACCTCCCGCTGAATCAGAATGATTTGCAAAGGTCTGATATGGAACCCCTGCCCTCTTACACATTGCCTTAATCATTGCACCAGTTCTCCCGTCTGTGGTATACTTCTGTCCGCCGTGATATTTTATGACCACTCCACCGTTAATATATGGTCTGTTTGTGGGGTCTGATTTTTCCGGATATGCCGGATGAACGGCATGGGCATTGTCGGCAGATATCAACAGGCTGTTTGCAATCATTTTCCTAAGTTCACATTCATCAATACAAATCCCCTTCTTAATCTCATTTAAAATATCTGTGAAGAATGTGGAATCTGCTCCCTGTGAGGTTCCGCTTCCCACCTCTTCGTTATCAAAAACAATGCATATATTTATGTAACTCTTCGCCTCTGACTCAATTATTGCCCTTACAGAGCTGTAAACACATTCTAAATCATCTAGTTTTGGCGATAAAATCATATCCCTTTCACTGCCAATAATTCTTCCCCTGTCTCTGACATACAAAAACAGGTCCTCCCCTAAAATGTTTTCACCCGGAATCCCGGTTCTATCAGAGACTATCTCCACAAGTTTTTTCCCCTCCGGGATACTGCAAGTCAGTGGACACATATCCTTCTGTACATGATACTCATATCCCTTATTGACATCTCTGTTCATGTGAATGGCCAGATTAGGTATCACCATTAAATCCTCAGAAATATTCACAAGGTGACGCTCAAGCCCCTCCTTACCATCCACAACAACTCTTCCTGCCACTGAAAGCGGCCTGTCCAGCCACGAATTAATAATCATTCCACCATATTTTTCAACATTTATTCTTCTGTAATGTCCTTCCACACTGATGTCAGGATTTTCCTTCACCTTATAGCAGGGCGAATCACTGTGGGATGCCACCACATGAAATCCTTTTATATCACCTTTAGGAATATCAATAAGTGCAGCCGAAGAATCATTTCTTGATACAAAATACTTTCCACTGCCAAAATTCCAGTCCTCATTTTCTTTTTTTTCTGTGTATCCGGCAGTTAATGCCATATTTTTTATCTCATTAACACAATGAAACATACTTGGACTTTTTTCTATAAATTCTAATAATTTCTTTGCATTTTCCATATTATTCCTCCATTCCGCAGCAAATTTATTTGCGTAGACGCTGAAACTTCATTTTACTCTTATTCTTGCTTTTTTACCTACTGTTCTAACTTTTTGGGCTTTTCAGTAGGTATTTTTGCTCTTTTGTCCTGAATTTTTACCCACCCTTCCAGCATTTTGAGCTTTCTAGTAGGTACTTTTCACACTATCTCCATTTCTGAGCGTTTTTACGCGAAGAGGCGAAGAGAAATCTGCGCAAGCTCCAACGTGCACACCAACGTACATATCCACGCTCACACCAACATACACATCAATACCATAGCATATAGTTTTTAATTCTACGTTAAGTATGCCACAATTCACACGTATTTACAACCTGTAAATTTATGATATACTTACACGAAGTAAACTTTCACAAAGGAGTGTAAAATTGGTATGAAGGGCAACTCACCTCTTAACTCAGCGAGAAAAAATATAATTGTCATATATTCTGTAATATTATTTTTTGGTGGATTATATACATTCATAATAAAAACCACCGTTTTTTCCTTTAGCTGCTTTTATCACGACTTAACCGGGCTTTACTGTCCGGGCTGTGGAATAACAAGAATGTTTCTTGCAATCATGGACTTTAACATTCCTCTGGCACTTCATCAGAATATGGCGGCATTTATAATTATTACATTCTGGGTTATTTACAGCATTTTACGCTTTATTGGAAAACCCGCTTTTCTTTCCAGTCAGAAATTCACCTTTACATGCTATTATATCTGTCTGACAGTGATAGTTATATGGGCATTTTTAAGAAATGTTAAAGCCTTTTCTTTCTTTCGTCCAATATAATTTTCTATGAAAACTGTTATTTATTTATGCTAAACTTGACATTTTTATAAAAATTGAATAAAATTTTCTTTGTAATTATTTTGAAACAAATACACTCAGAAAGGAGTATTTTATGGACAACAATAACGGATATAACAATGGTGGTTATAATAACGGAGACTATAATAATGGTGGCTACAATAACGGCGGTTATTATAATGACAACAACGGTGGCTACAACAACGGCGGTTATTATAATGACAACATTGGATACAGCAACGATTGTTATAACAATAATTATAACAATGGCTACAATAACAATTATAACGGATATAATCCAACACCACCTGCCCACGGGATGGCTATTGCCTCAATGGTATGCGGTATAGTCAGCATTGTATGTTGTGGTCTTATAGGTCTTGTTCTTGCCATAGTTGGTTTTGTACTTTCACTGGTTGCCAAAAATAAGGGTAACACAGAGAACTTTTGTATGGCAGGTCTTATAACAAGTATCGTAGGTTTCTGCGTATCAATCACGTACCTTATTATTTACAGTACCACTATTTTACCAATTCTTTTAAGCTAATAATTTTTAGGAGGACTCAGAAATGTACATTCAGGATATAGAGGTCGTTTCAAAAGCTGCCTCTAACAAAGCCGAAATGTGCAGCAAACATTTAGGCAAATATTTTACCCGCTCAGTTATAGCAGGATTTTATATTGTTGTAGCAACTATACTATCTAATATTTCGGCAGCAGTTTTGTTCCCTACTTATCCCCAGTTTGGAAAACTTTTGAGCTCATTACTGTTTTCCATTGCAATTATACTTATTGTATTCATCGGTGGCGAATTGTTTACAGGCAACAATATGACAATGGCAATAGGTGCCTACAATCGCTCGTGTAAAATTTCTGATGTCATAAAAGTCTGGATAGTAAGCTACATAGGAAATTTCATCGGAGCATTTATTTTGTCGGCGATGTTTGTTGCGAGCAATGCATCAAAACAGATTTTAACTGATTACTATAACAGCTTCATTAATGCAAAGCTCTCTGCAACACCCGTAGAACTTCTGCTCCGTGGTATCCTTTGTAACTTCATGGTTTGTCTTGCTGTGTGGACAGGCACAAGAATGAAATCAGAAAGTGGAAAAATAATTGTTATGGCCGCTGTTATCATGACTTTTGTGGCAGCAGGCTTTGAACACTGTATTGCAAATATGGGAACATTCTCTATTGCATATTTGCTTCTTGACAATGTCAGTCTGACACTTATTGCCAAGAGTATGTTCTTCGTTACCATTGGAAATATACTAGGTGGTGCTGTTCTTTTGGGACTGCCGCTAAAGCTTATGGCTGACGAAAAATAAATATCAAGAAATCACCTGAAAGGTTTACGGGAAATGACAAAAAAAGAAAGAGCCGCAAAAATTATTGATTTATTAAAACGTGAGTATCCAGATGCAAAATGCAGTCTGGATTACAATGATGCCTGGAAACTTTTGGTCAGCGTGAGACTCGCTGCTCAGTGCACAGACGAGAGAGTAAACAGGGTTGTCCCTGCTCTCTATGAGAAATTCCCTTCTGTAGAAGCTCTCGCAGATGCTTCAGTAGAAGAAATCGAGTCGATAGTTAAACCTTGCGGTCTCGGTCATAGTAAGGCAAGAGACATCAGTCTCTGTATGAAAATGTTACGGGACGATTTTTCCGGAAATGTTCCTGATAATATGGATGACCTCTTAAAGCTTCCCGGTGTGGGAAGAAAAAGTGCAAATCTTGTATTAGGAGATGTTTTTTCTAAACCCGCCATCGTCACAGACACTCATTGTATACGTCTTGTAAACCGATTTGGATTGGTGGATAATATAAAAGAACCTAAAAAAGTAGAAATGGCTTTGTGGAAAATCATTCCCCCTGAAGAAGGGAATGATTTCTGCCACCGCCTTGTATATCACGGCAGAGCTGTCTGCACTGCCAGAAAGCCCCATTGCGATGAATGTTGTTTAAATGAGATTTGTCTTAAGAAATTCAAAAAGACATCTTAATCATTTCTACACATCAGTCTTATAACTATTTCTTCCGTATTTTTTCACTTCGTACAGCATTTTATCTGCGCCTTTATATAAATCGTGAAAATTCCTGTTTTCCACGGTTGTTGCCACAGCTCCCATTGATACTGAGGCGAATTTATCCATGGTTGACAATGAACTGCTGATTTCCTTCCAAACAAGCTCAACTCTTTTTTTCAAATCTTCACTCAATATTCCCTTGTCCTGGATAATAACAGCCGCAAACTCATCTCCCCCAAGCCTTCCGGCAAATCCATCCATACAAATACTATCCTTAAGAGCCTTCGATACAATCTGCAACAGCTTATCACCCGCAAGATTCCCGTACTCATCATTATATTCCTTGAACTTATCTACATCCATGATGATAAAAACAATCTGTTTATCCTCGTTAAGAAGGGCAGTTTCAACTTCATTGGCAAATGCAACCCTGTTGTATATGTCTGTGAGAGAGTCTTTTCTGGCATTTTCCTCCCATTTTTCAATACTACGCCTTATGCTTTCCCTCTCCTTTTCCTTAGCAACACTTACCGCATTTGTTTTCTCAATATCCGCAAGCACCACATATGACTGAGCCTCCCTTGTAACTGAATTAAAAATATTCTTCACAAAGCTCATTACATTTCTGACCGCACCGTCCTTTCTCACCAGATGATGCTCTACAAGGGTTTCTCCCTTATCCCTCAATTGTTCTTCTGTTTTAACGATAAAGTCATTTCTGTCTGCTATCGGTACAAGGTCATAATGTGATAAATTGTATACATCTAAGTCACCGCTTCCATATCCTGTTATTTCCTCAAAGGAATCATCTATGGAAATAATCTTTTTATTCTCATTAATAACAAATTTCGTATATGAAGATATTCTATTATCATCTGTGACCCTCCAATTCTGCAGGCCTCCAATATCTTTCTGTGGTTCAACATTACTCTCCAAGGCACTGTCCTGCTCTTCCTCACTAACTCCCTTCATTTCCTCTAACATCCTGATAAACTCGGCAACAATTCCCGGGTCAAACTGACTTCCGGCACATTTTCTGAGCTCCTCCCTTGCCGCCTTTTCCGACAATGCTTTTCTGTAAGGCCGCTCATTAGTCATTGCATCATATGTATCCACAACTGCTATTATACATGCTCCTGTGTAGTGCTGTCTGACTCCTTCAATGTCTGGGCAAAGGAATCCAAAAGAGAAGAGTGTGCTGAACTGCCATCCATAAGTTTTCTTGAACGCATGCTTTTTTCAGCATTGCTCACAGCCTCCTCCAAATCCGTTTCCTCATTTTCAGCAACACTAACGGCACTCTGCATATCAAGCTTCATTGCGTACCCTGACAAAGATGAAAACTCCGTCCTTATTTTTTTTCAAGGATTCTCTCATTTCATTCAAATCTGTTTTCGGACAAATTGCAAGTAAATTCGCATCATCCAGTCTCGCGAAATATGTATCCTTTGGAAGATATTTTCTCATAAGCTCTGACAGAACGGTTATTGCCTTATCCCCCATCTTCTCACCCATTATTTTGTTTATTACAGACAGTCTGTTAATATCACAAATGGCAACTGCCGCAGGATATTCTATATTTAAGTAATCAGTGTGCATATGTCTCTGAAAGCTGTTTTTTGACTGAAATCCCGTCAAAATGTCAATCTCCAGTGAATTGTCCGTAAAGACAAACATTCTTCCAATTATTCTGTTTTTCTTATCCCGGAGAATATGAAAATCAACTCTGAAAGTCAGTACATTTTCATCATCAACTGAATAATTCCATAAGAAATAGTTGTCCTCTTTTGTGCTTAACAATTTCTCGTCCAAATCATATTTGCTGACAAAATCACTCATAGATAAGTCCATTTTTTCCTTCTCACCTACAAACACATCAGCAGCATAATTGCTCAGAGCAACTACTTTTTCCTCATCAAACAACACTATGGGATGTTCAATTTCGTCCAATATCATCTGCCTGACATGATTTAACATTCCATGTTTAGAGTAATAATACGTGTTCCAATACAAAATCATTATCATAAAACCATAAAAGATTATTGAGTAATCTAACAGGCGGCTCTCCTTATTAATAAACAGGAACACCCCATTTAAGGCAACCACAAACATAATACCAGCAATTATTGTGTAATACTTCTGTCTGTAAGCAGCTGATGTATGCATCATTCTTCGAATTAGAAGATAAAAAATAGCAGCTTTTATTGTATAACTCAATATGAGATGCATTTGATAAAGCAGCTTAGGAGAATACTGCCACCTGGTGATTGCCCCTTGAATCTCTCTGTATTCCATAGCTATTTCTTTAAATGGATTAATGAATTCAACGATTATGTCAAATCCTATCCATACTTCCATCATATACAAAAAAAATTTCATCACCCTGCTCATTTTGTATCTTGAATAGTAGATTATGTATATCAATAGAAATAATAACATTATGTCTATGGAAGTGAAATAAAAAGCACAGGCAATTTTCATCACTAGATAATTGTCGGTAAGTATGCTCACCAGATAACTAATTGATGTAATAATCGAGGCAATTGCGGCCTTTGCAAAATATTCGCTGTGCCCCTTCGGATTTTTGAAAACTTTTCTTATGATTTCCGTGTCTATTGAAATCATTAAAATAACAATAATGCTGAAAATAATTTGTCCCATAGTATCCCTAATTTCCTTTTTGTATCCTGATAACTGTTTCTTTCTTATTTTTTGATAAATTATATAACCTAAACAATAATTTTTCACCATTTAATAAAAAATTGTTTATGTTTTTTTATTTTTAAGTTATAATAAGAAATATATGTAAAAATGGAGGAAAACAAAATGCCAAAAAGAGAAGACATTAATAAAGTACTTATCATCGGTTCAGGTCCGATTATCATTGGTCAGGCCTGCGAGTTTGATTATTCTGGAACACAGGCTTGTAAGGCACTTAGAAAATTAGGTTATGAAATTGTATTAGTAAATTCAAATCCAGCCACAATTATGACGGATCCTGAAATTGCTGATGTGACATACATCGAGCCACTTAACGTTAAGCGTCTCGAACAGATTATAGAGAAAGAAAGACCGGATGCTTTACTTCCAAACCTTGGTGGACAGTCCGGATTAAACCTTTGTGCAGAGCTTGCCAAAGAAGGAATTCTCGATAAATATAATGTTAAGGTTATAGGTGTTCAGGTTGATGCCATTGAGCGCGGCGAGGACCGTATCGAATTTAAGAAATCAATGGATGCCATTGGCGTTGAGATGGCACGCAGTGAGGTTTCATATTCAGTTGAGGAAGCTCTCGAAATAGCTGACAGACTTGGCTATCCTGTTGTACTGCGTCCTGCTTACACAATGGGTGGTTCCGGCGGTGGACTTGTATACAACAAAGAAGAATTAAAAACCGTTTGTTCCCGTGGTCTTCAGGCCAGTCTTGTTGGACAGGTTTTAGTTGAAGAGTCAATTTTAGGCTGGGAAGAATTAGAGTTAGAAGTGGTCAGGGATTCTAAAGGAAATATGATTACTGTATGTTTCATTGAAAACATCGACCCACTTGGGGTTCATACAGGTGACTCTTTCTGCTCCGCTCCAATGCTCACAATCTCAGAAGAGCTCCAGAAAAGACTTCAGGAACAGGCATATAAAATTGTTGATTCTGTTCAGGTTATCGGTGGTACAAACGTACAGTTCGCTCATGACCCGGTTACAGACAGAATCGTAGTTATTGAAATCAATCCTAGAACTTCACGTTCTTCTGCTCTTGCTTCCAAAGCCACCGGCTTCCCTATCGCTTTGGTTTCAGCAATGTTGGCGGCAGGTCTTACATTAAAAGACATTGAATGTGGTAAATACGGTACATTGGATAAATATGTTCCGGACGGAGATTACGTTGTTATCAAATTTGCACGTTGGGCTTTTGAAAAATTCAAGGGTGTTGAAGACAAGCTTGGTACACAGATGCGCGCCGTTGGTGAAGTAATGAGTATCGGTAAAACCTACAAAGAAGCCTTCCAGAAGGCAATTCGAAGCCTTGAGACAGGACGCTATGGTCTTGGATACGCAAAGGACTTCAACAAGAAAACAAAAGAAGAATTACTTAATATGCTTGCACATCCTTCAAGTGAGCGTCACTTCGTTATGTATGAAGCTCTCAGAAAAGGTGCAACAGTTGATGAAATTTTTGAGATTACAAAGGTTAAACATTATTTTATTGAACAGATGAAGGAATTAGTTGAAGAGGAAGAAGCTCTTGCAAAATCAAAAGGATCTCTTCCATCAGATGAGGCACTGATTTCAGCTAAGAAAAACGGATTTTCTGACAAATACTTAAGCCTTATCCTTGATATTCCAGAAGAAGACATCAGAAACAAACGTACAGAATTAGGCGTTGTTGAGGCATGGGAAGGGGTACATGTAAGTGGTACACCTGACAGTGCATATTACTATTCAACATATAATGCAGAGGATAAAAACCCTGTAAATACAGACAAACCAAAGATTATGATTCTCGGCGGTGGTCCTAACAGAATCGGTCAGGGTATCGAATTTGACTACTGTTGTGTACATGCTTCCTTAGCACTCAAAAAGTTAGGTTTTGAGACAATTATTGTTAACTGTAATCCTGAAACGGTTTCTACAGACTACGATACTTCAGATAAGTTATACTTTGAACCTCTTACACTGGAAGATGTTCTCAGCATTTACCATAAAGAAAAACCAGTTGGTGTTATAGCACAGTTCGGCGGTCAGACTCCATTAAATCTTGCTGCAGAACTTGAAAAGAACGGTGTTAAGATTCTCGGTACTTCCCCTGCAGTTATTGACCTTGCAGAAGACAGAGACCTCTTCCGTGCAATGATGGATAAGCTTGAGATTCCAATGCCAGAGGCAGGAATGGCAACTACTGTTGATGAGGCTTTAAATATTGCAAAGAAAATCGGTTATCCTGTTATGGTTCGTCCATCATATGTACTTGGCGGACGCGGTATGGAAGTTGTATACGATGACGAGAGTATGGTAAGCTATATGAATGCTGCTGTTGGTGTTACACCTGACAGACCTATTCTTATTGACCGTTTCCTTAATCACGCACTCGAGTGCGAGGCAGATGCCATTAGTGATGGCACTCACGCCTTTGTTCCTGCTGTTATGGAACACATTGAGCTTGCTGGTATACATTCCGGAGACTCTGCCTGCATCATTCCTTCTGTACACATTACAGAAGATAATGTTGCTACCATTAAGGAATACACAAAGAAGATTGCTGAGGAAATGCATGTTAAAGGCCTTATGAATATGCAATACGCAATTGAGAATGGCAAGGTTTACGTATTAGAGGCTAACCCTAGAGCATCACGTACAGTTCCATTGGTTTCAAAGGTTTGCAACATCCGTATGGTTCCAATTGCTACGGATATCATTACATCTGAGCTCACAGGACGCCCATCTCCTGTACCTGAATTAAAAGAAAAGAACATTCCATACTACGGTGTTAAGGAAGCTGTATTCCCATTCAATATGTTCCCTGAGGTTGACCCAATCCTCGGACCTGAAATGCGTTCAACCGGTGAAGTATTAGGATTATCTCCTTACTATGGAGAAGCATTCTTCAAGGCTCAGGAAGCTACACAGACACAGTTACCTCTCTCTGGAACAGTATTAATTTCCGTAAACAGAAAGGATAAGCCTGAAGTTGTGGAAATCGCAAAACTCTTTGACGAAGCAGGCTTTAAGATATTGGCAACAGGAAATACACACAAGATTATCACTGAGGCAGGTATCAAAGCAGAGTACGTTAAGAAGCTTCAGGAAGGAAGACCAAATATCAATGACCTCATTACAAATGGCGACATTGATATGATTGTTAACTCTCCAAGTGGAAAAGAAAGCGTACATGATGACAGTTACTTAAGAAAAGCTGCCATTAAAGCAAAAGTTCCATATGTGACTACCGTTGCCGCAGCCAGAGCAACTGTTAAGGGTATACTCTACGCACAGAAAAACGGAGATGCTGATGTAAAATCATTGCAGCAATTACACAGTGAAATAACTGATAAATAAGCATCGATTCATATACACAACATACACACAAAAAAAGAAGGGTGAGGCTCATTCAGATATGAGCTTCACCCTTCTTTTAATTTACTAACTAACAACCACTCTGATAGCATTTGATGTGATAATGTCTCCATTAGCATTCTTTATATTTACCGTAAATATTTTTGCCCCAACTGGTGTTATGGTACCTGTGTAATTTTTATTCATGCAAAAATCCTTAAGCACGATCTCCTGCATTGTATTTTCATTATACATTACATACTGATATGTATATCCCGCTGGTGCCGTTTTTCCACCAATACCAGCTTCAAGATTTATGGTCTGCCCTTTTTTGAGGTAAACGATATCTTTTTCACCATTTAGCGTAAGTGTTGATTCAAAATCTCCATTTGAACTTATCACTTTGACTGTATTCGTACTAACTACATCTTCCTGGTTATCCTTTACATTAGCTCTATATTGTATATAGCCCAATGAAGAAGACATAGTCCAAATTTGAGTGTGGTAATTTTCAAAAGAAGAAATCGTACCAGGTACACCATTAACCTTAATTAATGCTTTTAAAGGCATTGCTGATGAATCTGCCGTATCTTTATCGGCATATACTATTACTGAATTTGTTGTCACAGATTTTCCTAAGCGGTCCTTAATGTTTACCATAAAAACTTTTGTTCCTGCGGAAGTGATTTGTCCCGTATATTTACTTTCACTACAATAGTCCTTGAGAATAATTGTTTTTCCTGTATCTACATTCTTCATTACATATTGATACTGATAATCTCTGGCTCCGCCCTGCGCATAAGGTTTCAATATTATATTTTCACCTACCTTGATATGACCGTCCGTAGAACAACCACCTGCAGTCAGATATGATTTTATAGGAGGATAATCCACTACTGTTATCTTAACAGACTGGGTTTTCACTGTTTTTCCTGTAAAGTCCTTTACCACCGCAGTAAATATTTTTGTTCCATAACTCATTAGAGGTCCAGTATAGCTTGCATCTGAAGAAAAATCTTTTAATACAATATCTTTTCCATCCTCTGAAGTTCTCATTAAATACTTATATGTATATGGTGCTGTTCCTCCATGAACGTTCACATCAAGCACTACTTCTCCACCCTTATACCCTACTTCAGTATAATCGGATTTATTTACAACAAGACCTGCACCCAATGCATATTCTTTCTCACATTTAAATTCAGAATAAAACCAGCAGCCATTATAACTAATATCATCAATCGTTGCTTCCTGACCATTTATTGTAACAGTCATATTTTCGGTATCATAAATATATTGTGGTTTCAAAAGTATACTACAAAATAATTCATAGTATTTTCCATCAATAAATGTGGTGCTGTCCGCATATTCAATTTGATCTGCTTCATCCCTGAGAACCCAGAAAACATCACACTCAGCAAATTCACAATTCAGATTATTTGTAACTTTAACCAGATTTTCCGTCGACATATCCTCGTCCGGCCTTGGCACTTTTGATATCGTGACATCAATCCTGTTAACCACATCTTTACAATTTACAGTAACAGAATTAGACTCCATTTCTTTTCCCGCAGTATCTTTTACATATACTGTAAACACTTTTTTCCAATTGATGTGATAGTACCTTTATAACTTGTTGCTGAGCTGTAATCTTTTAAAACAATGGTCTGTCCTGTAGTCTCATTTTTCATTACATACTTATACTGCAGTTTTCCATATCCACCTGATGCCACTGTTTTTAAAATAACCTGCGCACCTTTTGTCACTGAAACTTTTTCCTGTTCATCATTAACAGTGAGAACGGCACTTATTTCCGGCTCAACACAAGCATTAACTGTAACTGAATTTGACGTTGCATATTCTCCCGTGCTATCCTTTACCCTGACTGTGAAAATTTTTGTTCCTTCACTCTTTAGTGCCCCTGTGTAGCTTGTGGCAGTGCTAAAATCTTTAAGTATAATATCACTTCCGTTTGCGGAATTTCTCATTAAATACTGATATGTATATGGTGCTTTTCCACCTACTACCACAGTTGTCACAGAAAAATTTCCTAATTCATCAAATAAATAATCCTCTTCTGTATTCAATCCACAACACAACTGATAATACTTTCCATAAACAAACTCTTCGCCGTCATCTAATGATTCAAAATATCCATCTTCTGTATCACAGACATACCAATGCACCCATGAATCAATTAATTCATTACCAAAATCATCCTTAATGATAACGCCATCTACACATGCCTTTTCACCTTGTTTTGGTGTACCAGCTCCTGTAATCTCCACTTTTTTAACACATTTTTTGCAATATATTGTTACAGAGTTCGATTTTACAACCTCTCCTGTGCTATCCTTTACATTTACTGTGAAAATTTTTGTTCCAACACTTTTAAGAGGAGCAACATACTTTGAAACCGCACTGTAATCCTTAAGTACCATATCTTTACCATTAGTGGATGTTCTCATCAAATACTGATAAGTGTATGGTGCTTTTCCACCTGCTGCCCTTGGATTTATATTAACACTGGCTCCTACCTGGATATCTTGTGCATTTCTTTTATTGTTTACTGTCAAATCTGCACTCAGACTACCATCTGATTCACATTTATAGATAACCGAAACCGCACAATTATCTATGTCAAAATTTTCAATCTCAAATTCTACTGCCTTTCCATTTACTGTTAATTCAAAATTATCAGGTCCATCAAAGACATACCCAGTTTCAAGATCAATATAACAGTAAAAACGATATTCAAGACCTGCCTTGAAAACTTCTCCGGTTTCTTCCACTGAAAAATATCCATCTGCATTATCACGACTATACCAGAATGCACGGCAGACCGAAGACACCTTACATTCTGGTGAACCGGTATAAATCAGGTTATCAACAGAAGCAATCTCTCCCGCCTTAGGCTCTTTTACCCCTGAAATATCTATACTACTTACCGTAATGGTACCAGCTCCATCTGCGGCACTTGCGGTAACAGACATAATCTTATCCGTAACAGGGCATATTGATAAGATCATAGCCTTATCATTAACATTGAAATCAATCGTTTAATTTTCATATTTTTCACACTATCCCTCCATATCGGAGCAAATTTATCTTACCTTCGATAAAAACTCTCTCAATCTATCATTTTTCGGATTATCAAATACTTCCTGTGGTGTTCCCTCTTCCATAATGTTTTTATCATCAATAAACATTACTCTTGTGGCAACTTCCCTTGCAAATCCCATCTCATGAGTAACAATAAGCATTGTCATTCCTTCTTTTGAAAGCTCTTTTATGATTTCCAAAACTTCCCCTACCATTTCAGGGTCCAAAGCTGAAGTTGGCTCATCAAACAAGATAACATCCGGATTCATGGCCATTGTTCTTGCTATGGCTATTCTCTGCTTCTGTCCACCTGAAAGGCTTTCAGGATATGCATTTTTCTTATCGCTAAGCCCTACTCTTTCCAAGAGCTTGTCAGTGATTTTCTCTGCCTCAGCATTACTTAAGCCTTTGAGCTTTGTAGGTGCAAGCATAATATTTTCTTTGACAGACATATTTGGGAATAAATTAAACTGCTGGAATACCATTCCAATTTTTTGTCTTGTGACATTTATATCTGTTTTCTTATCCAAGATGTCTGTTCCCTCAAATATAATCTGGCCTTCCTCTGGTCTTTCAAGCCTATTTAACGAGCGAAGAAATGTGGATTTTCCACATCCTGATGGTCCAATAATAACTATAACTTCTCCCTTATGAATCTCAGTATTGATATTCTCCAATACCACATGCTTACCATAAGATTTCTTAAGATTCTTTACCTCAATCAATAATTCATTATCTTGCATCCTTCTTCAACCTCCTCTCAAGTCTTCCAACAAAGTATGTCAATATCATGACTATTACAAGATAAATTGCTGCAACAGCAAGAAGTGGAAGCATTGCTTCATATGTGTTACTTCTAATGATATCACCTGCTCTTGTAACGTCCATAAGTCCAATATAACCCACAATTGAGCTTTCCTTTAACAATGCAATAAACTCGTTACACATTGCCGGAAGTGCATTCTTTATAGCCTGTGGCATAATAATGTAAATCATGGTTTTTCCGTAAGTAAATCCAAGGCTTCGTCCTGCTTCAAACTGTCCTGTAGGAATCGAAATAATACCTGCACGCACTGCCTCAGCCACATACGCACCTGAGTTTAAGCTAAATGCAAGAATCGCTGCCACCAAAGGATTTACAGCTATTCCAGAGAAGATAACGTAGTACATGATAAGAAGCTGCACTACCATTGGTGTTCCCCTGAATAATGTGATATAAGCCCTTGCAATTACATTTAAAATAGAAATACCAGGGCCTCTGTCGTCATTGCTGTCATGGGCAACTCTGATAATTGCAAGAATAAATCCTAACATAATACCAAAAATACCGGCAAATATTGTAATAAGCAACGTATTTGCAAGACCACGAACAATATATTTATATCTGTTTTCTTTTATGAAGGACTGTTTAAATCTCTCTTTCAATGAGAGCTTTGACTGTGCCTCACTTGTTTTAACAATAATTACCTGCTTTGACTGTGTGTATGAATCTGTAAAGTCAATATTCTTTAATCTGTCTTCTGTCACAGTCATACCTGCGGCACCAACATCTGCCTTCCCTGATTGAACTGAAAGAATAATTGAATCAAACTGCATATCAACTACTTTCAATTCCTTTCCCAACTTGTCAGCTATAGCTGTCATGATATCCACATCAATACCAATAACCTTTGAATCATCTGCATCTGCATAATATTCATAAGGTGGAAACTCTGCATTTGTTGCCATGTTAATCGTTCCGTTTTTTACGATATCCTGTGGTGACTCATATCTTTTTCCTTCTGAACCATCACCAATATAATAACTAATAATCTCATCAATTGTTCCATCAGCCCTTAATTCTTCCAAAGTCTTGTTAATGCTTTTTGTGAGCTCCGGATTATCCTTAGATACACATATTGCATAATCTTCAACGGTAAATTCCTCATCAAGGATTGAGAGTTCAGGATTCTTCTCCACAAACTTAATCGCAGGCTGCTCGTCAATAATAACGGCGTCAATCTTGTTCTGTTTTAATGCCTGAACAGCATCCGCTCCCTTGTTGTACCTCGAAATGGTAGTACCGGCTTTATCTCCTTCATAATCACTGGCATATATATCTCCAGTTGTTCCTATCTGAACACCTATCCTGCTTCCCTCTAAATCATCAACACTTCTTACTTTTTTTCCTTTTCCAAAATCAACAAGGAAAACAAAGCATGCCATAGCGGCCACTAAAAAAAGGACAAAACAAGTAATCATTATTTTATACTTATTTTTAGCAAAAAAACTTTCTTTTTCAATACTCTTTTCCACTTTCCCTATGTATCCTTTCATAATATTTTTGTAACCGTTCAGAGCCAAGCATATTTTTACAGTTAAACGTGATGAATGCTTGCATTCGTGAACGTTTAGCTGCAAAAATATATTTGGCGGATACGCCAAACCGAGAAAACGACAGTTTTCGAGGTTGGCTCTGAACAGATACACATAAAAAAACAACACACTCAATATATCATATAATATTTATTTTTTCCACCGTTCTACTTCATTTTTTATCCATTCATACCAATTTTCCATACCAGTGCCATCCTTTGCACATATTGGGATTATTACCGCATCCTTGTTTCTGAACTTAACGTACTCCATACACTTTTCCATATCAAAATCAAAATATGGCAAAACATCAATTTTATTAATCAGCACAACGTCACAGACATTAAACATTAATGGATACTTTAAAGGTTTGTCATGTCCTTCAGGAACGGATAATATCATCACATTTTTAACCGCACCTGTATCAAACTCAGCCGGGCACACCAAATTTCCAACGTTTTCCAAAATGACAAGGTCTAAATCTTCCGTTCCCAAACCTTCTATTCCCTGTCTGGTCATATCAGCATCCAGATGACACATTCCTCCTGTATGTAACTGGATAGCCTTCACTCCCGTATCCGCAATTGTCTTTGCATCAACATCAGAATCAATATCCGCCTCCATTACACCTATTCTCATTGTATCCTTTAAAGCCTCAATTGTTTTCTTTAGAGTGGTTGTTTTCCCTGAACCCGGTGAGGACATCACATTCATAAGGAACACCTTTTTCTCCTTCAGGCTTTTTCTCAGTTCTTCTGCCTCATGGTCATTATCAGCAAACACACTTTGCTTTATATCTAAAATTTTTACTTCACGACTTTTATTTTTCTCTGACATATTTCATTCCACCTTTCTTTGTTTTGATAATAGCATATTTATTAATAAAAAGCACTCATTAGGATTCAATATTTCTGCACAAACGACATAGGAGTGTATTCCCGAAACCCTGGAATACACTCCTACTCAAATATACCAATTAATTAAATTCAGTAATGTGTTTTCTTGTCCATAAGGGAAAATGGTTCATCTGACATTGCTCATTGGTACGTTCCCTAATGGCAATTGTGTTAAAAAATACCTTCCACATTTCAGAATATTCATCTTTGTAACTGTCAGTAATCTTTAAACCCTCAAACTCATCATCATTTAGATATCTTACAAATATCTTTTGATTCTTAGGATGAATCACGGCAGTTTTTCTATTGTCATCCACTATCATCCAGTTTTCAGACGGCATCCTGTCCACAAAATTCACCGCAACAGGATAAATAACATTGCATTTCGGTTCAATATGTCCCACATAAACCATTTTATCCATAGAAGTAAATCTCATAAACTCGGTAAATCTCATAACCTCATTGGAAACATTCCTTTTTATCTCCATCATCCTCATAACAGCCGGTTCCGTGTACATATTAACTACCTTTGGTCCTACCCTAAAACCAATCCGTAAAAAATCATATATAACCCTCACCATATCCGGTTGTGCTGAAAGTGTCACATAATATACGAATTCATAAGCAGAATATGAGATTTTTTTCTGTATAGACCTGATAACCTTCTGTGTTTTTTCATAATTCCCATCTATATGCCTGTATTCCTCTAAAAAAGAATACTGCTCAACCGGCTCAAACTGAAAACTTACTTTGTCATGACCATTCAAAAGAGCCCATTCCCAGGCATTATATATACTTGTTAATATATCTTCCAATTCTGGTTTGCATGTAAAAATCATCTCTCACACTCCATAATCCTGGAACAATGACATCTGATAATAATTATTCTTATGCGTCAATTGCCAATTTTCCCTTTTATTATCTGAAGTAAGCTGTCTGGTGATATATTGTTCCTCTATTGGAATATTATACATCATTTTTCCACCACAGGTTATAAAGTAATGTGCCCTCTTAAGCACCACTCCCATTTTCTTCAAATGTTCAAAATTCACATGCCCGTATCGTCTGGCCTGCATTATTCTGCCTGCTGATTTTGGCCCTATACCTGGAACCCTTAATATCTCTTCATAAGAAGCTGTCTGCACTTCAACAGGAAACTTATGAAGATTTCTAACTGCCCAGTCACATTTAGGATCCATTTTCTCATTAAAATTCGGTCTCTCTTCTGACAACAATTCAGTTGCCTGGAAACCATAATACCTCATGAGCCAGTCTGCCTGATACAGCCTGTGTTCCCTCAACAATGGTGGTGTAAAGTCCAACCCTGGCAAATCTTTATCTTCATTAAGAGGTACATAGGCTGAAAAAAACACCCTTTTCAAATCATAATTCTGATATAACTTCTGTGTGGTGGTAATCAGGTTATAGTCTGTCTCCGAGGTTGCACCAATAATCATCTGTGTACTCTGACCCGCGGGAGCAAAGCTTCTACTTGCCATATCCTTTCCCAAACATTGTGGTAACACTTCATTATTCTTACTCACGGCAACATTGTATTCACCCATTATTCTCCGTTCATTTTGTGCCCTGTATAACTCACTCTTTTGTGCTTCTATAAGATTCTTCTCCGCAAAAATACTGTTTGGCAAATATTTATTTATGCCGCTTCTTTCCATCCTTGCATCCTTACCTATTGCCAAACGGTGCACAGCAATGGTGTCACTTACTTTTTTCATAGGTTCAACAATCGTCTTAAAACTCTTATTTGGTGCCAGTTTATGAAGACTTTCCTTTGTGGGAAGTTCAAGATTTACACTAATTCTGTCTGCAAGATATCCTGCCTTTGCAAGCAATTCATCCGGGGCTCCTGGTATGGTTTTCACATGAATGTAACCATTAAACTTATATTTTGTTCTCAAAAGTGCAAGTGTTTCGCACATTTTTTCCATAGTATAGGTTGGGTTCTTCAACACACCCGAACTCAAAAACAGACCCTCAATATAATTTCTCTTATAAAATTCCACTGTAATATCACATATTTCTTCCGGTGTAAAGGTTGCCCTTCTGATATCATTTGACGAACGGTTTATACAATATTTACAATCATATGCACAATGATTTGTCATAAGTATCTTTAGTAGTGAAATACATCGCCCGTCAGCAGCAAAGCTATGACAAATACCACATGCCCTGGCATTACCTAAAAATCCTTCCTTTCCGCGCCTGTCTGACCCACTCGAGGTGCATGCTACATCATATTTTGCCGCATCTGCCAGTATTTCTAATTTTTCCTGAGTTGTATATCCACTTTGTAATTCTAACATACTTACATTATACGAACGTTTGTTCGTTTTTGCAAGCTTAAATATATTTTTTCTTAATTTTGTTAAATTTTCATAAAAGCATTTATTTTTCACACAATATAAACTAGAATAGTCGTAGTTTCAAAAACAAGTGAAAGGATGATTTTTATGTTTTTTGATTATTGGTATCTTGTGTTGGTTGTACCAACATTAATTTTGGGTCTTGTTGCTCAGTCAATGGTCTCATCAACTTTTAAGAAATATTCAAGAGTTTCCAGCCAGAATGGATACACTGCTGCAGACGTAGCCAGAATGATTCTTGACATGAATGGCCTACATCATGTTCGCGTAGCCAGGGTTGCCGGAAATCTCACAGACCATTTCGACCCCCGGACAAACGTTGTCAATTTGTCTGACAGTGTATATAGCAGCCGTTCAGTTGCTGCAATCGGTGTTGCTGCACACGAAGTAGGTCATGCAGTTCAACATGCTGAAAATTATGGTCCTATTCAGTTGAGAATGGCCATTATTCCAATAACAAACTTCGGTTCAAGAATATCTCCTATACTTATTCTTCTTGGACTGCTTCTTTCTATACAGCCATTGGCTGTTGCGGGCGTACTTTTATTTTCTTTGGTTGCAATTTTCCAGCTTGTTACATTGCCCGTAGAATTTAATGCAAGCCACAGAGCCTTAAAAACACTTTCCAACAATGGAATTCTGGTTGGCAACGAAATATCAGGTGCCCGAAAAGTTTTATCAGCTGCTGCCATGACTTATGTTGCGGCACTTATTACTTCATTAGCCAACCTCCTCAGATTGATTCTCATTGTAAATAATAATAACAGGGATTAAAACATTGCCTTCAATAACAATATAAAAGCTATCTCTCATTTTCAATTGCTCCGGCTTGCTCTTCAAATTCCTGTCCCAAAAAGCAAAATATGTCCTTTGGGACAGAAATTTTTAACTAATTACATTCTGTATCATATGTTCTGAAGAGACCTATTGTCATTAGATAATATCAAGAAATTGCCACAAACTTTCATTTTCTTACATACATTAACACTTTGTACAGAATAATAACTTCAAATCTAACATTATCCGTCGTACCTGAATTTTGCAGTCTCCTAGTGTAAATCAAAATATATTAAATTATGTAAAATTTTGTAGTTTTCTGAATTAGTATAATTTTGGAAAATGGCAAGTGATTCGAAAAAAATAAATATTTTACCAATACTTGTTATTACAATATAATATTGCTCATAATCCGTTGTCTTATATTCCGTATGCTTTTATACTTTTGTTGGAGGTTTTAATATGGAAAATATACAAATAGCATTTGGTAACCGCATCCGTTCATTACGAGCATCCACAGGATTAAGTCAAGAGAAGTTTGCTCTTCAAATCGGTATGGATAGAACATATTATGCTTCAGTTGAAGCTGGCAAGAGAAATATATCCATTATCAATATCGAAAAAATATCTAAAGGATTAAATATTTCATTATCTGAACTATTTAACTTTACGGAATAATAATGAAAATAACAACATTTATGGATTTTTGTTCTGGAATCGTCGGAGGACGACTTGGTTTGGAACAAGCAGGACTAAAGTGTGTTGGTTACTCCGATACCGCACGCCTGGCACCAATTACATATAAATTAATGTTTGATACATCCAAGGAAAGAAACTATGGTAATTTAAAAAAAATAAAGACCGATACGTTACCAAAATTTGATCTACTTATAGCTGGTTTCCCATGCCAAACTTTTTCTGTAATAGGAAGAAAAGACGGTTTTTCTGATAATAGAGGACAAATTATCTTTCATTTGTCAAGAATAATCCGAGAAACTCAACCAATATGTTTCCTCCTTGAAAATGTAAAAGGATTAGTGACACACGACAAGGGCAAAACATTAGACATAATCCTTAAAGAATTAAATGGTTCTGGTTACAATGTTACTTATAAAGTTCTTACGAGTTTAAATTATGGTGTCCCACAAATGCGACAAAGAGTATACTTTGTAGGTTTTAAAAAATCATTATCTAAACCAATAGATGCTTTTATGTGGCCTACAACAAAAGAAGTTCCACCTCTTTCTGATTATTTAATTGACAACCATCTTGCTAATGATGAAAGATTAGAAATACTTAAATACTATCTTAACAATCCTACAAACAACGGTAAGTATTCCATCAATGATCTTTTACAATTTGAAGGTAAAATTATTGATACAAGAATGAATGACTTACGAATTTACGATGGTAAATGTCCCACACTTCGAGCTCAGCGTGATGGAATTTTATATGTAAAAGGTAGAAAATTATACCAATTAACCGGTTACGAAGCTCTACTATTACAAGGATTTCCAAAGCAATATGCTGACAAAGTCAAAGACATCGTTTCCGACCGCCATTTGCTTATGCAGGCTGGAAATTCAATGACAGTAAATGTAATAAATCTCTTAGGAAAACAAATCATTCAACACTTAGGAGGAATAACTAATGAGCAATTGGGAAGCACTTGAAAATAACTGTTATCAAAAGATTCTTAAAGATTATGGTAAGTTTGCACAAATTTTACCTCATGGAAAATCTGACTCCACCAAACCAGATATTGAAGTTATCTTACCAAATGGGAAAAACTTTTTTTTGAAGTCAAATCAAGAAATGCACAATGTTGTCAGTTTGTATTATTTCCAGAAGATGAAACAAAAACCTTTCGTTTTTCTGAAAGAAATAAAATGGAAAAAAACGCTGCATGTATAAGAATAATCGAACATATGGAAAAAAACTACGATTACTACCACAGACCAACCCAAAATGGTATTAACATCAACATAGATACGGATACCCTTTATAATCTTGTCGATGAATATTATAGTACAAAACTTGTTAAATACTTTATGACACAAGACAAAAACGGTAATTATATTATTTTCCCTTCTGCAAAATTTAAAAACTATTTTGATATTACATCTTGCTACAGAAAGAAAAAAGCGGTTCTGGAGAACCTGGAAAAATGCATATTCCTGAAATAAGAGATGCTTTGATCGACTATTCTATCAATGGAACTGTTGGTATTATTGAACTTGATAAGCCTCGTTGTTTCTTAACATCTGATGACAACGCTCTTCATGAAGAAAGATTAATATGCACCAATTTTACATACCAACTTAAAACAAATGAGCATTCAAATAAAATTATTCCATATAATGTATTATCTTATATTTACGAAATCAGAAAGTTATCTAATACAAACAATCCAAATGTAATATGTCAATTGGAGCTAAAAGATGTTCAGCAAGTTGCAAACGATTTGAAATCTTTTGAAGATGATTTTAGATGCTGATATGATATTTTTAAGGACTGGTCTCTCTTGCCTAGTCCTTTATTATTAATTTGCATTTTTGAATTTAATATACTCCTTTAATGAATAACTATATGTACTCATATAATACTTACCAATAGGAAGATTAACATTTCCATATTTTTGCATTTCTTCATTTTTTCCCATTTTTGAAAGTGCTCTTTTTATATCTTCCAACTTTGTTTCCTTATACTTCTTGTCCAAATCTATCCCTAGTATAACTCACCCTTAATAGCAGTATGTTTCACGCAGGATAAATTTTCAGACTACAAGACGGAGGAAGAAGGCGTAGCGGTGGCTACGTCGACTGACGACAACGCCGCAGATGGAAATTTAGACAAGTGAAACATGCTGTTAATTAAGGTGAGTTATACTAGAATATACACACTTTGCACCTAATGATTCAAAGGCAATTCTAAATCCACCTAATCCCGCAAATAAATCAATAAAAGTCATTCCTTCTAACGTTTTTTCCATAATATTTATCATTATATCATTCTCCTAACAATTGATGTTTTAATTATAGCGCACTGCGCTATAAAAATAAAGTAAATTGCTATATTAATTAATAAGACAAAAGTTACTCATTCTATATATATTCAATAATTATCCACTTAATTTACGCTTCTTGTTAAAAAAAGAGTACCACAGTCAGATTCTGTGATACCCTATGATACCTCTACCTTTTTTCTTACTTCTGATGATATGTGCTTAAGAAGTCGGCAATTTTTCCTGTTGCCTCTTCAAGAATTTCAATTCTAGGAAGATATACCACTCTGAAATGATCTGGTTCCTTCCAGTTAAACCCACCACCATGTATGAGAAGAATTTTCTTCTCACGAAGCAAATCAAGTGCAAACTGTTCATCGTTTACAATTCCAAATTTCTTCACATCAATTTTAGGGAAGATGTAAAATGCAGCCTTTGGTTTGACAGCCGAAATACCTGGAATATCATTTAATGTCTTGTAAATGTATTCACGCTGTTCATAAATACGTCCGCCTGGAACAATGTAATCCCTTACACTCTGATGTCCGCCAAGTGCTGTCTGAACAATTGACTGTGCCGGAACATTTGAGCAAAGCCTCATGTTTGATAACATATTTAACCCCTCAATGTAATCCTTGGCACACTTCTTATTTCCACTTAGAATCATCCAGCCAATTCTAAATCCTGCAATCATATGGGATTTTGAAAGTCCGCTAAAAGTAACACAGAACAAGTCAGGTGCAAGGGAGGCAATTGAAATATGCTCCTCCTCATCCATAACAAGTCTGTCATATATTTCGTCCGAGAAAATAATCAATTGATTTTCTCTGGCAACCTTTACTATTTCCTCAAGTATCTCTTTTGGATATAGGGCACCTGTGGGATTATTTGGATTAATTAACACAATTGCCTTTGTGTTTGCATTAACCTTTTTTCTGATATCATCGATATCGGGATACCACTCAGATTCCTCATCACAAATATAATGAACAGCCTTTCCTCCTGCCAAGGTAACACATGCTGTCCACAAAGGATAATCAGGCGAAGGCACAAGCACCTCATCTCCTGCATCCAAAAGAGCAGACATGGAAAGCTGAATGAGCTCGCTAACTCCATTTCCTGTATAAATATCTTCTATCTCAACATTTGGAATACCTTTTATCTGAGAATACTGCATAATTGCTTTTCTGGCCGAAAAGAGTCCCTTTGATGCTGAATAACCTTCACATTCTGTGAGCTGCTGACGCATATCATACACTACTTCGTCCGGAGTCCTAAATCCAAATGGAGCCGGATTTCCGATATTAAGCTTTAAAATCTGCATACCAGATTCCTCCATCTTTGCAGCTTCATCCACAACGGGACCTCTCACATCATACAATACGTTATTAAGTTTATCTGATTTTTTAAATTCTCTCATACCATTCTCCATTCCGCACACGCCTTGCGTCTCTACCATATTATCACTTAACTTATTTGCACTTATCTTATTTCCACTTAACTTATTTGCACTTATCTTATTTCCACTTAGCCAGTCTTTATCAACATTGAGTGTTTCCGCCAGAAAACCAATCATTTCCGCTCGAGGAACCGTTTTTCCACTGACATACTGACTAATATGGCTTTTTCCAAGCTTTATTCCTTTTTCCTCAGCAATACGGATAATATCTACCTGTTTCATATTGCTATCATTCATTGCTTTCTTTAATCTAGAGGCAAAGGAATTTTCATTTGGTTCAATTTCCGTCATTTATCGTCCACTTCCTTAAAAGTTCAATTCATTTTTCTCTATTATAACATCATTCCAAAAAAGTTCAACATAAATTTGTATTTTTCACATTATTTTTACAAACAAAATAAAAAAGTTCAATTTTCATTGAACTTTTCCTTCAACCTTTCTGTTTTTTCCTCATCCAAATCATATTATCACACAGCCTTCGACAATTTCTTAAGCACTTCATTTTCTCCAAGCATAACAAGAATATCTCCCTCTAAAAGCGGTTTATCAGCTGCCAGAGTAACGTCAGTATTATTATTGTGTTTTATGGCAATAACATTGACTTCATATTTTGTTCTCAGCTTAAGTTCAATAAGATTTTTCCCAACCCAGGCATGTGGAACGTGTATTTCAACCACTGAATATCCATTTGATAATTCCACAGTGTCAACAAAATTATCAAATGAAAGATTATTTGCCAAATGTTTACCCATCTCCCTTTCAGGAAATACAATTTTATCTGCTCCCAACTTTTTTAGGACCTTGGCCTGTGTGTCATCATAAGCTTCAACTACAACCTGCTTTACGCCTTTTTCCTTCACACAAATTGTTGCAAGCACGGCTTTCTCAAGACTGTTAACCTTTGAAATAACTGCACCGTCAAAATTGCCGAGTCCCAGTTCATTTGCCGCATCCTCATTTGAAATGTCAAGGCACATTGCTGATGTCACATACTCTGATACAAGATTTACCTTTTTTTCGTCCTCATCTATAGCCAAAACCGAGCATCCGTTTGCCTCGAGGCTCTTAGCCACACTTCGTCCAAATCTTCCAAGTCCAATTACCACATATTGTTTTTTTGCTCTTTTACTCATTATCATAATCTCCATTCCGAAACAAATTAAATCATCCAATCATAACCTTAGCTTCCGCTCTTGTTATATTATTCTCAGCTACCTTTGAATTAAAAGCCAATGCCAATGAAATTGGTCCTATTCTTCCCAAATACATTGCCAAAGTCACAATAATTTTACCCAGAAATGTAAGCTCACTGGTTAATCCTCTTGAAAGTCCCACTGTGGCAATCGCAGAAGTCATCTCGTACATAACATTCAGCATGTCGTGTGGCTCAGTAAGTAATAAAAGCGTCATAAGAACAACCAAAACCGATAAACTCACACTTATAATGGCAACACACCTTCTCACAATTGAATCCGTAATCTTGCGTTTCAAAATAGTCACATCTTTTCTTCCCTTTACGTTAGCTATTACAGATGCAACAAGCAATGTTACAGTAACCGTCTTTACACCACCTGCCGTACCTGCAGGCGAACCACCAATAAACATAAATATTATATAAATAATACATGTGGCACTTCTGAAATACGCCTGGTCAATAGTGGCAAATCCAGCGGTTCTCAGGGTAGTTGACTGAAAAAACGAAGCCATAATCTTCTTTGGCAGGCTCAGATTCCCCAAAGTATCCGGATTGTTGTACTCAAACAAGAATGTAAACAAAGCTCCCACAACCAACAAAACAATGGTTACACGAATAACAAGCTTAGCGTGAAAATTCATCTTCCGATAATCCTTAACACTGTCCTTCTTTTTGTTTATCCTGTTCTTATTGAGACATCTGATTATCTCCCAATAAACCGGAAAACCCAGACCACCCAAAATGATTAAAATCATTGTATTGATATTGACTATGGCATTATCTCTGTACATACAGAAACTGTTTCCGCCAAGCAAATCGATTCCGGCATTACAGAATGCTGAAATTGAATGAAATATCGAAAACCAGATACCCTTAATACCGTATTCGGGTACAAATACAATTGCATAAAAAAGTGCACCGATTAACTCTATGCATATCGTGGCCTTCACAATCCTCATCGTGATTTTCACAAGACCTGACAATGTATCCAGATTGTACGCACTCTGTATAAGCAGACGATTTTCCAATGTAATCCTTTTACCGATTGCCAGTAAAAGCAGTGTCGTAAAGGTAACGATGCCAAGTCCACCCATTTGAATCAGCAGCAAAATCACCATCTGCCCCGGAACTGCAAAGGTCTGACCGATATTCACCGTGGATAATCCGGTAACGCAAATACTTGATGTTGCCACAAAAAGCGAATCAATAAACGAAAGCTTAACCCCTTCTCTCTGACAAATTGGCATATGCAGCAAAAGTGCTCCTATCAATGCGCCTATCAAAAAACCAAGCATGATAATCCTGGTTGTCGTAAATAATTTCCTTTTCACTTTTATCTCCATTCCACAAACATTAAAAAATTTATACAAAAAACGGCATTGTTAAAAAGTTTTCCAATACCTTTTTACAATGCCTTGATTATATCACAATTAAAATATCACTTCAACCGTTGTTCCAACTGCCAGTGCACTATCAAGGATGAGCTTTGCATTATGTATTTCCACAATGTGTTTTACAATTGCAAGACCAAGCCCCGTTCCTCCCGTTTCCTTTGAACGACTTTTATCAACCCTGTAGAATCTCTCAAATATTCTCTCCTGTTCTGACGCAGGAATTCCAATACCATTATCTTTTACAATAAGCATTGGCGTCTCATCATTAACCACACTTACAGAAACCCTTCCTCCCGGATTGTTATATCTTATGGCATTCTGCACGAGATTCTCTGTCAATTCCTTAATCATCTCTCTATTCCCCATAATCCTGCATGACACACCTTCAAAATTTAGCGTAACCTCCCGCCTCGTCGCATTCAATGTCAGTTCATCTATGCATTCCTTAACAGTTTCATACAAATCAATTTCAGAAAATGCCGGTTCCTTCTCGCTTCGATCTAACTCTGAAAGCCTGATTATATCATTTATCATGAAAAGAAGTCTCTCTGCATTTTTACGAATTTCCCTGTAAAAATGCTTTTTCTTATCCTCCAAAACCATATCCTCTTCCAAAAGTTCTGCATATCCCGTAATTGCTGTCAATGGTGTCTTGAGCTCATGGGACACATTTGCAGTAAAATCCTGTCTGGCCTTTGCCGCCGAAAGTATATCCGTATGCTGTTTTCTGATAATCTCCGTAAATGGCTCCAGCTCCTTATAAGGAGATTCATATCCTGTATCCTCAATATTTTCAGCCATCAATTCTATTGGTTTTATCAGCTGTATGGTCAGCATATGGGAAATGGTAACACACAATATGATAATACATGAAATTATTAAAAGAATTATTGGTGCGACAGACATAAAAACTGAACTCAGACTCTGGGCATTTGTTGCAACCCTGAGCACCGTTCCGTTATCCAAAAGAACCGCATAATAGAATGTATTTTTTTTCATTGAATCGGATTTACGTACAGATTCTCCATAGCCCTTTGAAAAAGCCTGTTGTATCTCGGGTCTGTCAATGTGATTTCCCAGATGGTCCGCATCCAGATCATTGTCATAAAGCACCTTTCCCTCACTGTCAATCCATGTGACCCTCAGTTTCTCAATATCCGTGGACAAATCTATTTTTTCTATGTCTGTATTCTCTGACTCAAAATACCTGGTATCCTTTAACAGTTTTGCACTGACAAACAAATCTGACCTGACCTGACTTTGAAATAATCTGTAATATATAATTGTAGTACCTATTAATGTGGCAATAATGGCAATCAGCGCTATTCCTGCCACTCTCTTATTTATTTTGCTTTTCATTCTATGATATACCCTACATTTCTAACTGTTCTGATTCGTGCTCCGTACTCGCCTAATTTTTGTCTCAATGTTTTGATGTGCATATCCAGGGTTCTTGATTCTCCTTCATAATTCATCCCCCAAATCTGGTCCATTATTGTATCCCTGTGAAGAACAATTCCCTTATTTATCAACAAAAATGACAACAACTCATATTCTTTATAGGTCAGTTCCACATGCCTACCCTTTATCATAACTTCATGTTTATCATTATTAAGCTCCAACTCGTCAAGGCGTACATTCTTTACTTCCTCAGGCTCAGTTCTTCTCAGAAGTACCTTCACTCTGGTAATCAATTCCATAACAGAAAAAGGTTTCCTTATATAGTCATCAGCACCGTCCTCCAAGCCCTTAATTAAGTCCAACTCGGTGGTTTTTGCCGTGACCATAATGACCGGTATCCTTTTTGTCTCAGGATTTCTCCTAAGTTTTCTCACAATCTGGTTTCCGTCCTCATCCGGCAACATAATGTCAACCAGACACAAATCAGGAATCACCTCATCAATTTTTTTGTAAAAGCTTTTCGCATCCGGGAAACCCAGAACCTTGTGTCCGGCATTCATTAATGCAAATTCTTCAATTTCCCTGATACTTGTATCATCTTCAATTACATATATAAGTGCCATACTAATCTCCATTCCGCAGCAAATGCAAATAGCCTGTTTTTTTTATTGCAAATACATCTTTATCAGAGTCTCATATTCCTTATTAAAAGCTTCTCTCTGATTTTCCGAAAAACTCTTAAAATATCCGTGAGTATTATACTCATTATCAAAGATTGTAATCATCTCTACCGCCACATTTGAGCAATGGTCTGAAACCCTCTCAAGCCCCGTGAGTATATCCTCAAGAATAAATCCCATTTCAATAGTACACTGTCCCTTTTGCAGTCTCTTAATATGACTTTCCTTAACCTTTTTAGACAGTGTATCAATCACCTGCTCCAATGGTTCAACATGACAGGCTTTACTGATATTTTCCTCACAAAAACATTCCGTTGTGAGTTTACAGATATCATTTACAGCCTTTGACAAAACATCAATTTCCTCTTTTGCCTGAGCCGTGAAGCAAAGTCCCTTTTCGTGAATTTCTTCCGAGGACTCAACAATGTTAAGCGCATGGTCTGATATCCTCTCAAAATCGCTTATGCTATGAAGAATAATTGAAAGACTGTGACTGTCATTTATAGACAGGTTCTTACTTGAGAGCTTAACAAGATAGGAACCGAGGACATCCTCATATTTGTCCACCACTGTTTCCAGCCTTATTACCTCCTGTGCCTTCTTTTCGTCATAACTATCAAGGACCTCTAAAGAAAGCGTGATTGCCTCCCTGGTAATCTCAGCCATTTCTCTTGCCTTGCTTCTGCAAAGCTCCATGGCAAAGGCTGGCTTTCCTAGAAATCTCTCGTCAATTGCTATCTTTGTAGTAATATTATCATCTTTTTCACCATTAGTCTCTACATTTTTATCCTGAATCATCATTTGTGCCAATTTTACAAGCTGATTAGAAAACGGAAACAAAAGGATTGTTGCCCCAATGTTAAATAAGCTGTGAATAACAGCAATTCCAGCAGAATTTGCTGCATCGTTCAAAAACGAAAACTCTATAAAAATATTCAGACTGTAAAATACAGACATAAACACAATTGTACCAATCATATTAAATAACAGGTGCACCGCAGCTGCTCTTTTTGCATTTTTTGTTGCACCTACTGAAGAAATGATTGAAGTAACACAGGTTCCAATGTTTTGGCCCATGATTATCGGTAAAGCCATACCATAATTAACTGCACCTGTGGCACACAAAGCCTGTAAAATACCTACTGATGCTGAAGAGCTCTGAATAATCGCAGTAAATATTGCACCTACTGCCATTCCTAAAAACGGATTTGAAAATTTAATCATTATATTGGTAAACGAAGGATTTTCAGCAAGTCCCGCCACAGAACCACTCATATTCTCCATACCAAACATAAGAATTGCAAATCCAAGCAAAATATTTCCCACATCTTTTTTTCTAGATTCACCCTTACTGCTCATTGTGAGTATTATACCAATTGCAGCCAGAACCGGCGAAAATGACGAAGGCTTCAAAAGCTTAATCCACAAAGCATCACCTTCAATACCAGTAAGTGCCAAAATCCAGGAAGTAATGGTTGTTCCTATGTTAGCACCCATAATAATTCCAACTGCCTGAGCCAGCTTCATTATTCCCGAATTTACAAAACCTACTACCATGACCGTAGTTGCCGAAGATGACTGAATCACTGCAGTAACAGCTGCGCCAAGTAATACTGCAAATATTTTCTTTGAAGTAAGTTTTTCAAGAACTCCCTCCAGTTTTCCTCCGGCTATTTTTGACAATCCATTTCCCATGGTACTCATACCATACAAAAAAAGTGAAAGACCTCCAATAAGGCCAAGAAAATTAAATATATCCACACTATTCCTCATTTCTGAGCGTATTTACGCGAAGAGGCGAAGAGAAATCTGCGCAGGCAGTTTCTCTTCTGCCATCAGGGCTATTTGCCTTCGCTCAGAAGCAAATAGCTGTGTGAAAAATCAGCACTTCAGTGTGATTTTTCACACTATTCCCCCATTTCGGAGCAAACTTATTATAACCATAACTGTCAAAAGTAAAATGTATGGATAGTATTATGTAAAATCTATGTAAAATTATTCATTTTCACTGTGTTTTAATGAGTAAATAACCCACTCTGCAATATTTGTTGCATGATCGCCTATTCTCTCAAAATATTTTGCAACCATCAATAAATCTGTGGCCTCCTCACCCTTATCAGGATTTTTCAAAATAAGATTTATTATATCTCTTTTTGTATCCACGAACAGCTCATCCACTATATCATCATGTTCAATTACTTCCTTTGCCTTTTCGCGATTTTTTTCCACATAGGCTTCAATGCTGTGATTTAACATAATAATTGTTTCATTTGCCATTTTACTTATGTTTTCAAATCCTGTTTCAGAATTGGCTTTCACCAGATACAGTGTCATTTCAGAAATATCTGCTGCATGGTCTCCTATCCTTTCCATATCAGTAACCATTTTCATGGCGGCAGTAATATTTCTCAAATCCTTTGCCACCGGCTGCTGCTGAATAAGGAGATTAAAGCATATTGCCTCAATTTTTTTCTGTGCCCTGTCAATATTTATGTCCTCATCCATTATCTTTTTTGCAATTTCGGCATTTCTCTGATTCATGGCCTCAACAGCCTTTTCAATTGACTTCTCAACCATTATCCCCAATTCTATCATTTCCCTGTTTAATTCTGCTAACTGCTCATCAAATTTACTGCGCATATACTATCCTCCATTTCTAAGCGACTCAGCCAAACCTGCCCGTAATGTAATCCTCAGTCCTCTTATCCTGTGGATACGAAAAAATCGACTTTGTCTCTCCAAACTCTATCATCTCTCCTACAAGAAAAAATGCTGTGTAATCAGATACCCTTGCCGCCTGCTGCATATTATGTGTAACTATAACCACAGTGTATTTTTTCTTTAGTTTCTCCATCAGATCCTCAATTTTCGAAGTTGAAATTGGGTCCAATGCAGAGGTTGGCTCGTCCATAAGCAATATTTCCGGCTCAACGGCCAATGCTCTGGCTATGCAGATTCTCTGCTGCTGTCCTCCTGAAAGACCCAATGCAGATTTTTTTAACCTGACCTTAACCTCATCCCAGATGGCAGCGCCCCTAAGGCTTTCTTCCACAATTTTATCCAGTGTCTTACGGTCATGTATACCATGAACTCTTGGTCCGTAAGCCACATTATCGTATATACTCATTGGAAATGGATTTGGCTGTTGAAATACCATTCCCACCTTTTTTCTGAGTACAGTGGTATCAACATTTTTGCCATATATATCTTCACCATCAATTTCCACCTGACCATCAATCCTAACATTGTCAATAAGGTCATTCATTCTGTTAAGAGTCTTTAAGAAGGTTGATTTACCGCAGCCCGAGGGGCCAATAAATGCGGTAATCGCTTTTTCCTTTATTTCCATATTAATGTTTTTCAAAGCTTGATTTTCACCGTAAAAAAGATTTAAATTTTTTACGGATATTACTGTTTTTTCCATACACACACTTTCCTCAATTTCCAAAATTCAATTTCCGGGCTCAATTTGTTTTTTGTGCCTTATTAAAATGACTGGTAAGTATTTTTGTTGTCATATTGATAATCAGAACGATAACTAACAACACTGTGGCAATGCCAAAGGCAGTTTCAAAATCCCCCTCACTGGTGGCAGATAAATACATCTGAATCGTAAGAGTTCCCCCAGACTGAAACGGTTTATTAAGAAGCTGCTCCAAAGTTTTCGGCAAAAGCTTTGCACTTCCCGCTGTAAATAAAAGTGCCGCCGACTCACCAACAATTCTTCCAATTGCCAAAATTACTCCCGTAATTATTCCCGGCATGGCACTTGGTACTAAAATAGTTCTTATCATATGCCATTTGCCGCTTCCAAGGCCTATTGCACCATTCCTATAGGAATCCGGCACAGTTTTTAATGCCTCCTGGGTATTTCTGGTAATCAATGGAAGTACCATCAAAATCAATGTGAGAGACCCCGTCAAAAGTGAGTATCCAAGTCCCAGTCCCTCGCCAAAAAACATCATTCCAAACAAACCAAAAATTATGGAAGGAATTCCTGAAAGAGTTTCTGTCGCATATTCAATTACCGTTACAACCTTTCCCGGTTTTGCATATTCATTCAGAAAAATAGCGCTCCCAACACCTATTGGCGTTGAAATAAGCATGGTAATCAGAATTATAATCAGAGTATTTACAATATTTCCTGCAATACCCACTGTTCCATATAAAACACTGGTCACTGAAGTCAGGAAGGACCAATTTACCGTTTTTATTCCCTTAACAAGCACATAGACAATAATGCCCGCCAATACCAGGACGCAAAAAGCAGCACATATATAAATAAGTCCATAAAGAATTACATCCTTTATTTTTCTGCTGTTTATTTTCACCTTCAGGCTACCTCCTTTCTTCCAGACTGCTTGACCGTCTAATCTTTAATAAAATAAAATTTACTATCATAATAAACACATATAAAACCATACCCACCGTAAAAAGCACCTGTCTGTGAATTCCCTGGGCATATCCCATTTCACTTACAATCTGGGTGGTCAGCGTTCTCACGGAATTAAATGGCATAGGGAAGTTTACTGCGCCCCCTGCCACCATATTGATTGCCATTGCTTCACCAATTGCTCTTCCTATTCCCAGTACAACGCCTGTGAGAATCCCTGATTTTGCCGCCGGTATTACAACCTTAAATATTGTCTGAATCTTTGTTGCGCCAAGTGCCAGGGATGCTGATCTCAAGCTTCCAGACACGGTTTTTAACGAAGAGATACTAACACTTATAACTGTTGGCAAAATCATAATAACCAAAACTATTATTGCTGACAGCATATTTGCACCACCTGTAAACTGATGGTCTGAATCCCCTGAATACAGCTTTTTTTCAAGCTCGTACATATAAGGATTCAAAACCATCATACCTATCAGTCCGTATATTACAGACGGAATGGCTGCAAGCAGTTCTACCGCACCACTTACAACCTGTCCAAGTCTTCTGCCGGCAATTTCTGACAGAAAGACCGCAGTAAGTAAACCAATTGGAACACCTATGACCACAGCTGAAAATGTGCCGACTATGGATGAAAGAATGATATAAAATATTCCATATTCCGGTGTGGAGGCTGTAGGTTTCCATATGCTTTCAAATAAGAGATTTTTTATACCTATAACATTCATAGCCGGTAATCCCTTAACAAATACATACACTGTTATTGCACCCACGGCAAAGATTGCCAGTACTCCACAGATAAAAAATATGATTTCAGCAGTTTTTTCAATCAGCTTTTTTCTGTCAAAATTTTTATTTTTATTCATCATCTGGTCAGTCCCTTTATTCCGGTATAATTAAACCTACTTTTTTGATAACACTCTTTCCCTCGTCTGATTTTATGTATTCAAACCATGCCTTAATTATTTCATTCTGCTCAGAAATTTCTCCCTTTGTAGCCATTACAAATGGTCTCTGAAGAAGATATTCCCCTGATAATATTTTTTCTTCGGTCGGTTCAATTCCGTCAATTAGTACAGGATTTACGGTGTTGTCAATTACATCTAATGAAACATAACCTATGGCTCCTGAAATAGATGAAACCTTGGCGAGAACAGCGCCCGTTGAATCTAATTCCTGTGCATACTTGCACTCGTCCTTAATCTCTAACAGTTCTTCAAAGGCATCCCTTGTTCCTGAACCTGCCTCTCTTCCTATAACTACAATTGCTTCATCCTTACCACCAAGTTCACTCCAGTTTTTGATTTTTCCGCTGTAAATCTTTTTCAAATCATTAGATGTGAGTTCAGTAACTTTATTATTCTTATCAGTAATTACAGCTATTCCATCAATTGCAACCACATTCTCGACAAGACCTTTTTCAGCTTCCTCAGCCTTGACTTTTCTAGATGAATTTCCAATGTCCACAGAACCTGATGCAAGGGATTCCAGGCCTGCCCCTGAACCTGTGTACTCAACTGTTACCGTTACATCCGGATTTTTCTCCATAAAGCTTTCTGACATAGCCTCACAAAGCTTTTCCATTGAAGTAGAGCCGGCTAATGAAAGACTTCCCTTCAGATTTTCGTTTTCACCATTTCCTTTTCCGCAGCCTGTAAAAGCCATTGCCATCATACTTACCACACATATTGTTCCTATAATTTTCTTTTTCATAATAATCTACCTCATTTCTGTAATTTGTTTTTTACAACTGAAAATATAAGCTGTATATGTAAAATCAAAAATCCTGTTTTTGTAAATGTAAGGTAAAAAGTTTATGAAATAAAAATAAGTAACAAATTTGTCAACAAAAAAGGACAATGCCAACTCTCTGTCAGCAATGCCCTGATTCCTTTTCATAAATTAACACATAATATCAATCAACATTCCCTCGCCTCATACTCATCTGCCGTATCTAACAAAATGTGAATTTTCAAAGCAAATACCATCTCGGTGATGTATTGTTTCAGATTCAATTATATTTGTACAATATAAATAACAGTTATTTTTTATTTCTTCATATTCCTTCTCGTAATATGAAATGACATCCCGATTTGTTGTGTAGATTCCCACAATTCTTTTTGCATCAGCTTCTAATTCATGAAATGTTAGCATTCCCTTGTCAGTAAACAGATAATTCTTTGCCTTTTTATTTAAACAACTGTCATATGAACAATAAACTCTGTATGCTGTCTCCGATATTAAATTAGGATATATCATTTCAAAATTTTCTATATCAGAAATGTCATCTTTGTCAAAACTGCCATTCAGACATATTATTTCCTCTACGGATTTTGCACTACGGCATGATATATCATTTTTCAAAATATTATGTATAAAGTCATAAAACAACTTATTATTAAAAATAAACCTAAGGTTATCCGACACGTCACAAAGATACTTAATGACTTCAAATACCCTCTCCTTATCATTTATTGAAATCATTTCTCTTTGCTCAAAATCATCATCTCTGATATCATCATCAATAACTTTATCTAACGTGCAATCAGAAATCTCTCCTGAATATATCCGCTTAAAATATTGATATGCCCTATATTTCTTCTCACCAACAATACTTATTTTATAGGCAAGAAAAAGCTCCTCTGCCTCTTCTTCTGACATTCCTATTCCCTTTGACAGCTCCTCTATGACTAATTTGTCTTTAGGCAAGCGCTCACCAATGACATATCTTTTCAATTGGGTTCTGTCTATTCCGGTCAATTCTGCTGCTCTTTTGTATGATATTCTTTTTCTACTTAAATAATTAGATAAATATAATGCAAACCTCTGCATAGTTATCCTGCTCCTACATCTTCATTTCTGAGCGATTCTCACGCTAATCTTGTAATCATTTCTCCATCTTTAAAATTAATAATGTCATCTTCTGTTATCCTCCTGATAACCCTGCATGGAACACCGGCTGCCACTACATTTTCCGGAATGTCACGATTCACAACACTACCAGCCCCTATAACACTGCCTTTTCCTATAGTAACACCGCCGCAAACAGTGACATTTGCACCTATCCATACATCATCAGAAATAGTAATCGGCTTCGAAAACTCAACGTTTTTTCTCTGCTCAGGATCAATTGCATGCCCCGGACATGCAAGACAAACACCCGGTGCAATAAAAACACTATCACCAATATGGACAGGTGATGTGTCAAGAATGGTACAGTTATAATTTAAAAATGCAAATCCATGTGCGTGAATATTGAAACCATAATCGCATCTAAATCCCTGTTCTGCAAAAAACATTGGATTGTATGTTCCCAATAAATCCTTTAATAATTCGGCTCTCTTCTCATTTTCGTCCGGTGCTGTTTTATTATATTCATAGCAAATTCTTTTTGCCTTTTCCTGCAACTTTGAGTTTTCAGGATCATATTTAACTGCATAACCTGACTGAGACCTCATAATTTCCAAAAAATCATCCATATTAACCTCATTTCCGCAGACGCTTTGCGTCGGAGGAATCGCGGGCTGAATTTCAGATTCAGCCCTGCGATAAAACTAATTGAGACGCCTGCGGCACAATTAGCTGGGTGAAAAATAAGGGCATCAGCCTTATTTTTCACACTAATCCTCATTTCCGCAGCAAATTTTTATCTTATATTTAAGGCCGTTCCCACAGAAACATAATTATCCAAAACTGCTCTGAGGTCGGTGCCCATTTTCGCATCATACATCCTTTTTCCATCAACCATATAAGTTGTTTTTCCATCTTGCATTACAGTCTCCAAATAGCTGTCCTTATAGAAAACATCTGCTGACACCCTTTGATTTCTGAGTATTCCCTTACATTCCTGCAATCTGCATCCTGGAAAATTTACATTCCAAATCTGATTTTCCGTAAGGGGTTTATCTATGAGTTCATCAATTATCTCTCTTAAATACCTATCCGTCACTTCGTGTGTCTCACATGCATCTTCTGAAAATGCAATGGTATGTACTTTTTGAAATGCCGCCTCAAATGCCGCTCCAACAGTTGCTGAATATTGCAAATCCGTTGCAACATTATATCCAAAATTAATTCCTGAAAAAACATTATCTGGTTTTCCGGGAACAATATTTAAAACTCCTATTCTGATACAGTCTGCCGGTGTTCCATTGCAGGCATAGGCATGAACCCCTTCCACAGGAAAGTTATTTTCCCATGCCTCAATGCTGTGACGCAATGTTATACTGTGAGACATCGCACTCCTCTGACTGTCAGGTGCTACTACAAACACCTCTCCAAATTCCCTTGCCGCCTCTGCCAGACGGATAATTCCATCTGCATCAATTCCATCATCATTTGTTATTAATATTTTTCTCATAAGTCCTCATTTCTTACAAACATTTTCACCAGTGTATCGATTTCTTAATAACCAATTGTCTATTTCAATTTCATCATATAAGACATCATGCAGCCTCCTCTTGCACCTGCCTCTTTCACCAGTGAAATATTTTCAGGAGTAATTCCTCCAATTGCATAAACCGGAATATCTCCATTTTTCCTGCAATATTCACTTATTTCTCTAACAAATTCTATCCCTCTGCCCTTGAGGCCTTTTTTGCACTCTGTCTCGAATATTGTTCCAAGAATTACCTGTGTTGCGCCACAATTCAAAGCCATTATGACATCCTCCATACTGTGACATGAAACACTTATTTTCTCAAAATCTTTTTTGTGTTTCTCAATCTCAGATAAATCAGATACGGAGATATGAATTCCACCACAGTTAATTTTTTTTGCAATTTCAAACCTTGAATGCACAAAAAAAACAACTCCATTATCATCACAAATATCCTTTACGTTTCTCGCAAGCCCTTCATATTCTTCATCTGACAAATCCTTTTCCCTCAAAATCAAACCACATGGCTTAAGCTCTGTCACCCTCTCAAGCTGAGCCAGATACTCCCCCTCAACAAGCTTGCGATTTGTAATAACAATAGTATCACAAAAACAATCTTTTTTACACATAAATATAATCATTCAGCACCGGCTGAAGTCCTCCATCTTCCATATCGCGATACATTTTTTCAAAAGAGCGGCTGTCATTTATTTCAAACTGCTCATCACCTGCGTCAGAAGAAGTTTCCTTGCAGTTCTCTTCATATTTTTCCTCGTGGTCTCCTATTCCCGTTGAAACACCTGCCGATACCTTTGTTGCACAGATCTTTGTAATACCGTTCCTAAACTCTTCACTCTCACGGCTTGACACCGTAATTCCTGCAAATGGCAGGAAAATTCTGTATGCACATAAAATCTGGCACAATTCTTTTTCACCCACATCCTTTGGATTTATCTTCCCATTATTAACTATTGGTCTAAGACGCGGACAGCTAAGTGACAATTCTGCATGTGGATACTTACGATTTATGTAATAAACATGCAAAGCCGTCGCCAGTGCATCTTTTCTGAAATCATCAAGGCCGAGAAGCGCCGAAAAACCTGCTCCGCGCATACCACCCATAATAGCTCTTTCCTGAGCATCAAAACGGTATGGCCACACTCTTTTATGGCCGAGCAGGTGTAATGTCTCATACTTATCCGGATTATAGGTTTCCTGAAATACTGTCACATAATCCACACCACATTCATGTAAATACTCGTACTCTTCTACATTTACGGGATAAATCTCTATGCCTATATTTCTGAAATATTTTTTTGCAATTTTGACTGCCTCTCCTATGTATTCAACGTCAGAATACTTCCTGCTCTCTCCGGTAAGCATAAGAATCTCCTCCATGCCAGTCTTCGCAATGACCTGCATCTCGTGTTCAATTTCCTCAAAAGAAAGCCTTTTACGTCTGATATTGTTATAACAGTTAAAACCACAATACACACAGTAATTCTGACAATAGTTTGCTATATATAGTGGTGTGAAAATGTATACCGTATTTCCAAAATGATTCTTTGTGATTTCTTCCGCTCTCCTGGCCATTTGTTCTAAATATGGTTCTGCAGCCGGAGACAACAATGCCTTAAATTCTTCAATGCCGCAAGCCTCCCTTGAGAGTGCCCTTTCCACATCATCAGCTGTGTAATGCCTGTAATCATAGCTATTTACAGCATTTAAAACTTTATCTTTTATATCCGAAGATATAACCTCCATTCCCGGCATATACTCCATATGATTTGTTCGAAATGCTGGTTCCTGCTCAAGCCTGTGTTTACGCTCCAATGCCTCTGGCGGCAGGACATCACTATCTACGAAATATACCTGATTCTCCTCGTTGTATTTTTTTTCAATTTTATAGTCTTCTGCCTTACTGTCTTCTGTCTTATTATCTTCTAGCATATTTTCTTGTGTCCTATTTTCTATCATTGTCTTCCATAACCTTCTTTTTTCTAAAACTTATTGTCATACCCTATCGCAAAAATCCTGTCAACGGGTCCGATGCACTTCCCCCTCTTGAGAGCACACGGCCCATTCCCGTAAGATAAGCTCTTCTTCCCGCTTCAATTGCTAACTTAAATGCAGCCGCCATTTCAGGTACATTTCCCGCCGTGGCAATTGCTGTGTTTGCCATTACTGCTGCTGCACCCATTTCCATTGCCTCACACGCCTGGGAAGGCTTGCCAATACCCGCATCAACAATAATTGGAAGGTCAATTTCATCAATCAACACCTGAATCATTTCCCTTGTTGCCAATCCCTTGTTACTTCCAATTGGAGCAGCCAAAGGCATCACTGCTGCCGCTCCCGCACTTTGAAGGTCTCTTGCCACATTCAAATCCGGATTCATATATGGCAGAACAATAAAACCCTCCTTCGCCAGAATCTCTGTAGCCTTTATTGTCTCCTGATTGTCCGGGAACAAATATTTCACATCTCTCATAATCTCAACCTTGACAAAATCACCGCATCCCATGGCTCTGCTAAGTCTTGCAATTCTGACTGCCTCCTCTGCATTTCTTGCTCCCGAAGTATTAGGAAGAAGGGTTATTCCCTCCGGAATATAGTCCAAAATATTTTCACTTTCCTGTGTATTTGCTCTTCTGAGGGCCAGTGTAATAATCTCTGCACCACCTTGTTCTACTGCCGCCGTAATTAGATTAATATTGTATTTTCCCGAACCAAGAATAAAACGGCTCCCAAATTCCTTTCCACCTAAAATAAGTCTGTCTTCATTTCCAGCTGTGTTGCTTGTAATTGCATTGTCTGTCACTTTGTTTTCCATTTTCTTTCTCCATTTCTCAAATGTAAATATTTAATCCCTGAAAATAATATCTCATAATAAATAACAAACTTCATATCTGATTATTTTTCAAAATCAACTCAATCACTTTATTTGCCTGATGTGCAGCACAAAGATTTACCCTTGGTGCCATTAGCCCAATACCATCGGTTATGTCCGTTTTCTGGTCCCCACATACATATAGCCTGCTCATCATTTTTTTTGTTCTTATTTCATTTGCATCATCAAAGCCTGCCATTCCATTTCCTGAAACCACAATAGTGTCCCGAAGCTGTGATAATACTTCCTGTACCAGCATTGCCTTCTGCTCTGGCTTGTCAAAAGCCTCACAGACAATATGACTTCCTTCAAATAAATCCTTTACGTTATCAGGCGTCACTTTCACGCAGGCAAATTTATAATCCAAATAGGGATTTATCTCAAACAATATTTCTTTCAGTGCCTTGGTCTTTTCTTTTCCCACATGAGAAATCATATATGCCTGCCTGTTAAGATTTGTGACATCTACCACATCAAAATCCACTAATGTCATATGTCCAACCCCGCTTCTTGCAAGCATGACAGCAATGTTTGAACCTAATCCTCCAAGTCCTGCCACCCCCACATATGCCGCCGATAATTTTTCCTTTACCTGCCTGGGGAATCGGGCATCAAAAGCCCTATTCAGGGTTTCTTTATCTACACCATTATTTTCTATCATCTTTACCTCATTTCTAAATTTCACAAGTATTTCCATAACAAAAAAGCACTTATGGATTACCGGTTAATCAACCGCCTCCAACAAATTGCAATATTTCCACTGTGTCATTGTCCTGAAGAATTACACCGTCTAACTTGTCTTTAGGAATAATGTTAAGATTTATTTCCACCACAACCCTGTTTTTATCATATCCTTCCCCGCTAAGATATTGGGTTAAATTAATCCCTGCAACGTCCTTCTCTTCTCCATTAATTCTTACCATAACCTGCCTCTTTTCTTACTTTATTCGACTTCTTTCTGTTCATTTCTACATCCTGATTTCAATAACGTACTCTCGTAATCTTTCAAAATTCCTCTAGTTCAAAAAAACTAACCTCTCTCGCATTAGCTATTCCGGCATATAGTTTTTCGTTATACTGTCCCGTGGAAATATAGTGGTCAATTACATATCTTGCGGTATATGGCATTTTAAGGTCACTGATTTCTGTTAGCGGAAACCATTTTAACTTTCCTTCATTTGAAACCAGCCCCTTGCTCACTACATCATTTACATTTGCAAAAAAGAAATAATTCTGTCTTATCTCTCCCCTTAATTTACGCAATGTTATGTATTTCATTGAAAAATTCTGCAAATCCTGTTCACAAAGTCCTATTTCTTCCTGCATCTCTCTTAATATACAGGCTTTTGCGTCATTTAATTCAGATTCCTCAAAATGTCCTCCTGCCGAGCCGGTCCAGACATTATTTATTACTCTGCCACATTGTCTGTACAACAAAAGAATTTCTTCACCTCTTAACAAATAAATTGAAGACATATTTCTTAATTTTCCCACTGTATTATTCATCGTTTTTCACTATATCCTTTCTAATTAACTAATATCTATTACATTATACTCTGATTTACTTCCTGTTTTAATCCGTAATTCCCAATCATAAATCCCCGAGCTTAACAACTATATAATCGTGATTTACTTCCTTCATAAATTTGCCAAACACATCCTCCGTCTTCATTCTCAGACTTGATGTGTTAATGCAGGGATGACAGGCAAAAAATTCCTCATTAAAAACATCCTCATCCACAAGTAGTTTTACATTATTTTCTGTATCATTCATAAGACCCAAAACACTCACTGACCCCGGCGTAATATCTAAAAATTTCTCCATAAAATCCGGTGTTGCAAATGAAAGTCTGGGACTGTTTATCTGATGAGAAATCTCTTTTGTCTTAAACTTTTTGTCTCCGCAAAGTGCCAGTAAATAAAACTTTGTTTTCTGGGTATTGCACAAAAACAGATTTTTACATATTGCCGCCGGCTTCAATAATTTATCTATCTCTGCACAAGCCTCCATCGTTTCCGCCGCTTCATGGTCAACACGCTCATATTCTATTTCAAGCCTGTCAAGTAAGTCATATACTCTTTTTTCCTTGTCTAATCTGTTTTCAATATCTTCTGGTCTTCCTTTTTCTAATCTCATTATTTTGTTCTCCAATAAAATGTAAAATGTTTATC
>JBNRML010000035.1:0-43837 GCA_050309585.1 Lachnospiraceae bacterium | reverse complement strand
ACGATGAAGAGTCTGGATAAATAAAGCCAGTGTTTATACGGCTTTTGAGAGATTCAGATGTCCAAAGGACATCAAAAGGACATCAAAAAGATGGTCAAGTCCGAATGAGTTCGAATGAGCTGGAATTTTGGTAAATGAAGTTGAATTTAATAAAAGCACTATTTTAGGGCACTTTTCTAGAGAAATTTAGAAAAGTGTCCTTTTTGCGTTATGGAGAAAATGATGTCCTTTTCAGGAAAGAGGTGTAATAGCATGAAGCAGGATAAGAGATTTAATTATAAGGAAGCAGAAGAGAGTGGAAAAAAGTTTGTGAGATATAAGGATGGATGCAAAGTCTATGGAATGGGTATCTCAAAGTTTCAGGAAATAGCTAAGAAAGCAAATGCAGTATACAAAGTGAATCAGATGGTACTGGTAAATACAGAGATTCTAGATCGTTATCTAGAACGATATAGAGTATTAAGTAAAGAGGTGGAGCTGGATGGCGAATAAGTTACAGACATCAATCAGGGCATATGCAGCGGATAATATTCAGATAAAAAGGTTTCTTAGGGTTGAGGATGCACAACAACTTTTTCATATAGAAGATGAAGTCTTATTGATAGTAGCGTTATCTGCGGATGCATTATATCAGTTGCCGAGAACAACATTGATACATCAAAAGAAGATGGAGGATTATATGAAGCATTTATATAAGGTACCCAATACATCAAAATATGTGCAGAAAAAATATGTCAGAATAGGAGAGGGTTCGATCACATATAGCATTGGTCATCATAGGTTTATTGAAATGGCAAGGGCTGCGGGAGCTGTATATAAGATAAATGAGGGAACTGGTGGGACTGTTCTTATAAACATTGATATCTTTGACGAATACATGGAGCAATTTCGGGAAGAGGCAATTCCAATGAAACATCCATTATTTGGCCCAGCGAAAGGAGAGTAACTATGGGGTATTCATATAAGACTTATACAGATACAAAAGAAGTGATGAAAAAGTATGTTAATGCGAGAGAAGGTGAAATCATCTACAGTATTGGAAAAACAAGGTTTATGGCACTAGCAGGTGAAGCAGGTGCAATCTACAAAGTAGGCAATTCAGCACTTGTAAATACTGAGGTTTTTGAAACATATTTGGAACAGTTTCATGAGCCATCAAGATCACTGCCAAAGCATATCTGGAAAAAGTTGCAAGAATCAGATGGTGATAGAGATAGTCCACATAAATAAAACACACCAATAATTGGTGTGAAATAAGTAAAATACACCAGTATAGTTTCTATCCAGATAATTGCATTGAAGTTATTATATACATGTTCCCAGCGAAAGCAAGGAACATACAACTTAATATCAGTTACAAAGTTAGAGTAAAAGTTCGGGGTATCTGCCTGGAAGGTTCAAGACCACTGTTATCACATTAGTAGTTCGAAGGATTGAAAAATGAAGAACGAGAAGCAGGGCACAAGCACGGTAAAAGGATTACAGATATTGCGAATGGATAATAAACCATGAAGGTTGAGAGGTTCAACCTTATCCTCGAAATGGCAATAGAGGAGATAGTGTTACTTGCAAAATAGTAAGGCGTCATGAACGCATTAGGCGGCTCATTTGTAACTCCCGGGATGAGAACATTCCTTAGTGTACGGGGCAATAGGGACTTGAAACAGTCAACGTACACCTTACATAGCAAAAGCTATGAAAGATAAGGAGAATGCAAAATGATAGGAATTATTGTTATAGCTATTATCATTATTATTCCACTATTTTCATGTGCTAAATCAGCGGGTATTGCAGACCAAAGATTAGAAGAATTTCATGATGCATTAATCTTCAAAATGGAGGATAGTGCGTATGAAGGTCAAGGAGAAATCTAATAGCAGAGATAGTGATGCAGAAAAGAAGATAGAAAAGGATTTGAAGTCATGTATGAAATGTCATTTCTTTTGGGGGAATGATAGTCGATGCATAACCAATCAGTGTTATAAGGAAAAGAAAGAAACAGTTACAAATAAGCAAAAGAGTGAATGTGATGATTGTCCTTATAAACAAAACGATTCTTACTGTTTCCCATGTATGAAGAAAATAATGGGGATGAAGGCAGATGAAACAGATGTGGAAAATCAAAGAAAATATTAGGAGGAAGAGACGAATGAATATTAGTAATTTAGAAGTGATTGGCATTGATCATGGCTGGTCAATGATGAAGACAGTATCGCAGGTATTTGTTACTGGAGCAAAAGAAATAAGAACAGAGCCAGCCGTATTCGATGATGTTTTGGAATTGGATGGTAAGTACTACAAGGTTGGAACTCAGAGACAGGAAGTTAAAGATAGAAAGACAGATGATGAATCATTCTTACTATTGACTTACGCATCCATTGCAAAAGAACTAAAGCGTAGAGGAAAAACAAGTGCAGATGTATTCCTTGCAGTTGGACTTCCACTCACAAGATTTGGAAGTGAAAAAGCGGACTTCATTCATTATCTTACAGCAAGAAAAGAAGTTACTTTCTATTATGAGACAGTTTGCTACACAATCAGAATTGTGAATGCGGCAGTATTTCCACAGTGTTATGCAGCAGTAGCAGATAGGATTCTTGCTTTCAAGAAAAAGACACTGATTGTTGATATAGGTTCTTGGACAATAGATATTATGCCAGTGATTAACAAATCTCCGGATGAATCCAATTGCATTACGATTCAAAGAGGGTTGATAACCTGCATGAGGGCAATAAACGAGAAATGTGTCAGGCTCTATAATGGAGAGATTGATGAAAGCGAGTTGCAGAATCTTATGCGATATGGTGCAGATTATGCGAAAGATGAAGAATACTATCAGGTTGCAAAAGACGAGATTGAAGCTTTTGTAGAGAAAGTATACAACTCCATCCGAGAATATGGCTACAACCTAAAAACCACACCAATAATCTTTGTGGGTGGGGGTGCAGTAGTTATGAAGAATTTTGGCAATTATGATGAAAAGAATATTTCTTATATTCTTGATATCAAGGCTAATGCAAGAGGATATGAGGAACTTGCTGATATTGGTCTTAGAAATATGAGAAAGAAAGCTTAGAGGAGGTGCATATGGCTAATAATGTTGTTTTCAATAGTATTCGTATGAATATGAATAATCCTCAACACGTAAAGGTAAATGCAGTTCTTAGCAATCTGGATAACAATGTATGTAAATCAAAAAATCAAATGATTATTGATGCGATAGAGTTTTATATTGATCATTTCGGAAAGGAAGAATTTACGGCAATATCTGAAGAAAAAGCTTCAAGATTTATTACAGTAGATGATTTAGAGAAAGTGAAGGCAGAACTTACTGAAAGTGTTTTGACAGAAGCAAGAAGAGAAGTAATAAGACTTCTTGGTACTGCTGTTTCTGGAAGAGTGATTATAGATTCAGAAAAAATAACAGTTCCAGTAGAAGAAAGCCCAAAGGTTAAGGATGATGTGGTTGTATCAGATTTAGCGACTGGTTGGATGGAACAGTCTTTTGAAGGAATGGATGAATAGGAGGGAATGCAAATGTTAAGAAGATTTTTCGCCGGATTAGGCATGATATTGTTAGCAATATTAAAAGGAATCGCTTGGATTTTATTAAGCATATTAAACCTTGCGCTAGGAGTGGCAAAAATCTTCCTTCTTTTGCTTGGATTAGTTGCAAGATTATTTCTAGCATTTGTCAGAATTGGTACACCCTGAGAGGAGGTGAGACTATGAAGATTATGACTTTTGCTGCATACAAAAAGTATCGTCATTTGATGAAATACTTTTTTGCAATGCGTAAACTAAGTGCAGTATAATAAGGAGGAAGACATGAACAGAATACGGGATGTACCTTAGAAGTGTCCCGTGCAACTTAATAGATGTTCACATTTGTAAGTGTGGACAGGCACGGAACACAGAGCCTATCCCACTTACGGAGAGGATAGGTGAAGCAGATGAAAAAGATGATGATTATCATTTTATCCGTAATGGTTTTGATACTTGCAGGATGTTCAAGTAAGAATGCAGAAAATGTGGCTACTCAGAAGGAAAGTGTTACAGAAATACCAGCCTCCACGGAAGAACCTACAGAGAAGCCTACTGTGGAAGAAAAGAAAGAAACGGAACAGCTTACAGAAACAGAACCACCAAAGCAAGAAGAAAAAACAACTGTAGCAGATAATTCTAATACAGAAAGTACCAAGATAAAGACTGATAGCACTCAATCAGACAATAAGAGCAACGAGGCAGAACAGCCAAAGGATGAACCGAAAGAAGAACCAAAAGTAGAACAGCAAGCTCCAGTACAGCCAGCAAAAGCAGATTACAGTCCAGCAAATGTTGTCAGTTTGGCAACAGCTAAGACAAAGGCTGCTGGTAAAATACTTCTTACTGATAATCTTGATAGCTTGTTAGCAAATGGAAGTATTTCGCAGGAAGAGTACAATTCATATTATCCTTATGATGGAGCAGGCTATTACAGCGTGTATGTGCAGACCGACTTAAATACGGCAAGTACAACATCAGGAAGACTTCTAGGTTCGGAAGATGGAATTGCTCAGTATATTGCTGAAATGTTAGCGTGCGAGTCTGGACCATACTTTTTGATTGAATACGTCGGTGTCTATACCAATGGAAGTGGAGACTTTTATGAGTTTAGGTGCTACAGAGCATAGTGACAATTAAATGAACAATATATAACAGGTTAAAGCCAAATACTTTAACCTGTTATTTTTTTGCTCAAAAACAAGGAGGTAACAATTTTATGAAACAGAAATGGAAGCGAATTATGGCAGGTTTCCTTGCTATATTAACTATTTTCACAACCCTGTTTTCAAATGGTACAACTGCATTTGCAGCGAGTGCCAGTGCAAAGATTTCATTCTGGAATGCATCTACAAATTCATCGGGTGAAGTCAGCGAATTGAAAGCAGGATATAATCATGGAAAAGTCTTGTATGCCATGATTGATGGGCACACGGGGTATTGCATGAACTTCGGTTTATCAGCTTCGGGTGGTCAGTTAATGAACAGTTATGATAATGCAAGTACAAGTTTAAGTGCCCAGCAGGAGAAGTATTTATCTTACTGCCTTTATTATGGCTTTAGTTCAACGGATGTATCAGCACCAAGCAATGGTCAGTGTAATGAGTATATTGCAACACAGGCTATGGTTTGGATTATTGCAAACGGTATTTTCGGGACAGCGAGTGCAGATTCGGCAGCTAGTAAACTGTGTGCAACAGCACCAGACTCAACAGCTTCTTATAATTACTACACGTCATTAAAGAACAATATCAGTGCATCTTACAATGCGATTATTCCAAGTTTTGCAGCATCTACACAAAGTGGTGCACCAACTTACGAGTTGAAATGGAACGAAGGTAATCAGAGATTTGAACAGACATTATCAGACAGTAATGGTGTGTTATCCGGTTATGATTTTTCAATCAGTGGTTACAGCATTGATAAGAATGGCAACAGTATGACAATCTATTCTAATTCAGTAAATACAACAGCTACAGCAGGTTCATTTACTTCTAATACTGGCAAAGTCAGTGTAGACGACAGCTGTGTATTCTGGCTGACTGGCAAAGCTGGAGATCAGGAATTTGTATCAGAAGTTCCAAGAGCTGATCCACTTCATGCGTATCTGAAAGTAAAAACAGAAAACATCGGATATGGAGAAATCTATAAAAAAGATGTGGCAAGTGGTGTTTTACTTTCAGGTGCAGTATATGGAATCTATTCTGATAGTGGATGCACAAATAAGGTGCAGGAATTAACTACAGATAGTAATGGGTATGCGAAGTCAAAGGCACTTGTTGCTGGGACCTATTATCTGAAAGAAATTAAAGCACCAAACAAATATGTGATCAGCAATAAAGTCCATACCTTAACTGTAAAAGCAGGCCAGACAACAGGTGTGACAGCTACTGATAAGGAACAGCTAGGGGCAATCACCATCTGTAAGGAAGGCGAAGTACTTTCTGGATGGAATGGCAGCAACTTCACTTATGAGAAAAAGTATTTACCTGGTGCTACTTTTAAAGTGACAGCTGGTGCAGATATTTACAAGGCAGATGGAACAAAGGTTTATAACAAGGACGATGTAATCAAAGAAGCTGTGACAACAGGCATTGATGGCAAAGTCATTGTGACAGACCTTCATCTTGGAACTTATGTGGTAATAGAGACAGGTACGATTGATGGTTACACAATCAATACAACACCTCAGACTGTAGATATTCAGTATAAGGACCAGACAGTAGATATCCAGTATGAAGCAACAAGCATTTACAATACCAGACAGAAAGGCCAGGTATCAGTAGTGAAAAAGGATTCTGATACAGAAAATCCGCTAGATGGTGGTAAATACACTTTATACGCAGCAAATGATATTAAGAATTATGCAGGCAGTGTCATTGTAACAAAAGGCACAGCACTCCAGACAGTTACTACTGGGGAAAATGGTGTGGCAGCTTATACAGTAGATATTCCAATTGCAAATGGCTACTATATCACAGAAACACAAGCACCATATGCTTACACGAGAAACCAGAGAGACACTTATAGCTTCAATTTCAATTACTTGTCAAACACAACACCTACAGCAACATTCAGCCATACTTTCAAGAATGACAGAACAACTGCAAAGATTCATATCTATAAAGTAGATAAGGAAACAGGAAAAGCAGTTCCACAGGGAGATGCGAAGTTAGAGGGTGCAGTTTACGGTCTTTATGCAAGAAATGATATTTCACATCCAGATGGAGCAACAGGTATCATTTTCAAAGCAGGAGACTTGATAGCAACACTTACAACAGACAGTAAAGGCGAAGCAGAGGTAAAGAACCTTTATCTTGGCAATTACTATGTAAAAGAGATTGAACCATCAGAAGGTTATCTGTTAGATGAAGAGGAACATGATGTTATCTGTGATTATGAGAATGATCTGGTAGCAGAGGTTTCAAGAAGTACAAAGTCAACGGAGCAGGTTATCAAACAGCCATTCCAGTTAATCAAGGTATCTGATAATGGGGATGATACAGAAGAACCACTTCTTTCAGGAGCAGGCTTTACTGCATTTCTGAAATCATCATTGAAGGTATTAGAGAATGGCAGCTATGATTATGACAATGCAACAAAAGTTCTGATTGGCTCTAATGGAGAGACAACTTTGTTTACGGACGATAAGGGACATCTTGTAACACAGCCAATTCCTTATGGAACTTATATTGTATTGGAAACAGTAACACCTCACAACATGGAAACAATCAAACCATTTGAAGTGAAGATTGTAGAGAACCATCCAACAGAGCCACAGACATGGCGTGTATTCGTGGATCGAGAATTTACAGCGAAGCTTCGTGTGGTAAAGCAGGATTCCAAAACTGGAAAGACTGTATTAGTTCCAAATGCAACATTTAGGATTTACAACATGGATAAGAAAGAATATATAGAACAGATTACAACTTATCCTACCAAAGTAAAACACACCACATTTTCAACAGATGAAGATGGAGATTTGATTCTTCCTGAGAGTTTGAAGTTAGGCAACTATCGTATTGAAGAAATTGCTGCACCTTTTGGTTATGTGATTAACGAAACTTATATCAAAGTAGTGGTGGATTCTGATACAGCATATGAAGTAGATAGTGACACTTATGAAGCAATCATTGATGCAGTGTATGAAGATGCACCAGCACTTGGAGAATTGACAGTAGAGAAAAAGGGTGATGTTCTTACTTCTTATGAAGGTGGACTATTTGCGTCTGAAAATGAGAAAGCCTTTATCTACAAAGAAAGTTCTCTTGCAGGAGCTAAGTTTGAAGTATATGCGGCGGAAGACATTTACACCAATGATTATCAGTTAGATGAGAATGGTGTAAGAACCAAGTATTATACAAATGGCGAGTTGGTAGCAACACTTGTTACAGGTGAGGATGGCAAAGCCAAACTTGGAGATTTACCAATGGGAAGCTACAAAGTAGTAGAGGTAGAAGCACCATATGGCTATGTTTTAAACAAAGAAGCACAGGTGGTCACATTCACTTATGTGGATGATAAGACACCAGTAATTTATGAATCTGTCACATTCACAAACGAGCGTCAGAAATTGTCATTATTTGTTGACAAGAAAGATTCTGAAACGGAAGAAGGTATTCCGGGAGCAGTATTCGGACTATATGCAGATGAAGACATTAAGAATGTGGACGGTAAAGTCATTGTAAGTGCAGGTTCTTTACTAGAAACAGTAGTATCCGATGAAAATGGTCATATTTCATTCACGAAGGATTATCTATTTGGCAAGTATTATGCAAAAGAAATGGAAACACCAGCGGGATATGTATCTTCTGAGGAAGTAGTGACTTTTGATGCACAGTACAAAGGTCAGGAAGTTAGTATTGCAGAGTATGGTTCGGTATTCTTAAATACACCAACTACTTTTGAATTTACCAAAGAGGATATCGCAAGTGGAGCAGAAATTAGCGGAGCAACCCTTACTGTTACAGATGCAAAGGGTAATGTCATTGATACTTGGACATCGAAATCAGGAGAGGCTCATGTGATTAAGAGACTTGTTGTAGGAAAAACTTATACTCTTCGTGAAGACTATGCACCTTACGGATATTTAAAGGCAGCGGAATCTACTTTTACAGTAGAAGACACAGAGAAGATTCAGTGTGTTGTTATGAAGGACGAAGTTCCAACTGGAACAATCATTCTTAACAAGGATGGAGAATTTGTAACAGATACCACTCTTGTAAAAGAACATTGGTATGATTTCGTGTTCAATTACTTTAAAAAGAGTCTTGCTGGAGTCACCTTTGAAGTATATGCAAAGGAAGATGTGGTAAGTGCCGATGGGCTTGGAACAATCAGCTACAAGAAAGATGAATTAGTGGCTACCATTGTTACCAATGAAAAGGGATATGCAACCTTAGAGAACCTTCCACTTGGTAAATACTATGTGGTAGAAACCAAGACAATTGAAGGATTTGTTTTAGATTCCACACCAAAGGATGCAGAACTTTCTTATGTGGATCAGAATACAGCTGTCGTATATGCTGGAATGTCTGTAACCAATGAAAGACAGAAGGTACAGATTACTGTTATTAAGAAAGATGCAGAAACAAAGGAAGTATTAAGCGGAGCAGCATTTGGATTGTTTGCAAAAGTTGACATTGTAAATGCGGATGGTGAAGTAATTGTAAAGGCTGACACCGAGATTGAAAGAGCAGTAACGGGAAAAGACGGTAAGGTAACATTTGTATCAGACCTTCCACTTGGAAAGTATTATGTAAAAGAAGTGGAAGCACCAAAGGGATATGTGAAATCAGACATTACCTATGATGTGAATGCCTCTTATCAGGGAGATTCTATTAAGGTATTAGAATTTGAAGCTGAATTTACAAATGAGCCAATTAAGGTATACTTCACGAAGACAGATATTACAGGAGAGCATGAATTAGAAGGAGCAGTACTTTCTATAATTGATGCAGATGGAAAAGTAGTAGAGAAATGGACTTCTGGAAAGAAAGCACATCTTATCGAAAGACTTCCTATTGGCAAGTATATCTTAAGAGAAGAAACTGCTCCATTTGGTTATGTAATCGCCAAAGATGTTGAGTTCACAGTAACGGAGATAGCAGATATTCAGAAGGTTTCTATGAAAGATGAAGCAGCTGTTGGAAAGATTATCATTGAGAAAACGAATGCGGATACTGGCAAGGCTTTAGCTGGTGCTAAGTTCGAGATTCGTGATAAGGATGGTAAAGTAATTGAAACCTTAATCACTGACAAAAACGGTCATGCAGAATCACAAGAACTTGCTATTGGCACATTTAAAGATGGCAAGTATGAAGCGGCAATCACTTATTATGTGGTTGAAGTTGAGGCTCCAAAGGGTTATATCCTTGATGAAACAGTAAAGGAAGTAACTTTTGAGTATAGAGATGGCAAGGTTGGGGTAATAGAATACAAGCTTGCTGTCAGCAACAAACCAACCGAACCGAAGTTACCACAGACAGGCGATAACTTCAATCCTTGGCTTTATGGAGGTATCGGGGCAGTTGCACTTACGCTTGGTGTAGCGGCACTCTTTTGGAAAAAGAAAGAGGATAAGGAAGAAGCGTAGAAAGAAATAGGAACTATTCACACAGGGAGTTACAGGCCATTGCTTATAGCTCCCTATTTCAATGTCAGGAGGTTAATTATGTCAGACAACATTAGTATTTATCTTCGTAGTAATGCAGAAGGTGTAATCAGTATCAGCATTGATATTCCGATTGGCCTAGTTCAGTCAATGAAGACAAAGAGCGTGGCAGAACCAACGGAAGTATTAATGAGTCAATTAGCAGAGAATTGGATGAGTTCAGAACCATCCAACAACAATTAGGAGGATTTTATTATGATGAATTATGAGATTTTTAAAGAGGTAGTAAAAGAGAAGTTTATGGATTTTTTACCAGAACAGTACCAGAATATGAAGCTGGCAGTAAATCCCACAGAAAAGGTGAATCATACAGTAGATGGACTGACATTAATGGGAGAAGGGGTAAGAGTTTCGCCTACCATCTATATCAACAACATGTATAAGCATTACAAAGATACAGACAATCTTGAGTTGGTATTAACTGATGCAGCAGCCATGATGGAAAAAGCCATGAGAGAAGCTCCAGATAATGTCCCTTCCCTTGATATGGAAAGTGCAAAGGATAACATCGTATTCCAGCTTGTAAATACTGAGCAGAATAAAGCGCTTCTTGAAGATGCACCAAACAGAGCCTTTCAGGATTTGTCCATTATTTATCGCTGGGTAGTGAAGGTAGAAGATTCTGGCATTCAAAGTACTGTGGTTCATAATTCTCTAGCAAAGCAGCTTGGCATGAGTGAAGATGAAATGTTTAAGGCTGCGGTAGAGAATACCAGACGAATTTTCCCGCCAAGAATCAGAAACATGAATGAGGTAATTAAGGATATGTTTATGAAGGATGGAATGCCACTTGAAATTGCAGAAATGATGATTGGAGAAATTCCTCCAGAACAGTCTATGTATGTGATTTCTAATGAGCAGGGTATCAATGGAGCAATCTCCATGTTATATGAAGATAAGCTTCATGCATTGGCGGAAGATTTAGAAACAGACCTCTATATTATGCCCTCATCTGTGCATGAAGTCATCGCAGTAAGCTCTAATATGGGTGATCCAAATGAACTTGCTCAGATGGTAGCGGAAATCAATATGGATCAGGTATCGTTAGAGGAAAGATTGTCGAACCAGGTATATCACTATGACAAAGATTTGAGAAAACTTTCTCTTGCAACAGATACTCCAAATAAGCGTTTGGATGGAATTGTGGCAGAGCCTAAGTTGATTTACTCAGCTACAGAAAAGTCCAGATAAGGAGGTTATTATGGAGCAGGAGATGACAATGCAGGAACTGATTGCTCTGATGAATGACACTGATGGAGAACTTTTAATCCATGTTGAGTTCGGAGAGGAGGCTGATGTGGATGGGGAAGAAACCAGAAGTACAGAATGAATTCGGACTTGATGTGGTATCAGTAAGATTAGTAAAGGATGCGCCTATTTTTTCGGAGCATCCTTTTACTTCTCCAACAGAGACAGTTGCAGTTCTAGGGGAATTAATGTCGGAATTTGACCGAGAGGTGGTATGTGTAATAAATCTTCGTTCAGACCTAAAACCAATCAATGTACACTTTGCAAGTATTGGTGCATTGAATGAAGCAATGGCACATCCGAGAGAGCTGCTAAAAGCAAGTATATTGTCAAATGCAGCAAGTATTATGCTGGTTCACTCGCATCCAACCGGAAACCTCACACCAAGTAAGGCGGACACTATGATGACAGACAGGATGAATTCTGTATGTGAAATGATGGGAATCCCGTTAGTGGATCATATTATTGTCGGGGGCAAGAATCGTGAGTTTTTTAGCTTTAAGGAAAAGGGAATGATTAAGAATCCCAATATTCATCTTGCAACAGACTATAAAACATTTGATATGAACTCACCATTAGTTGCGGAAAAGGGAAGAGGCAGGTGATAAGGATGGATGACAGATATACAGAGGGAGAACTACGAGTGGCGAAGAGTGTTGACCTTACAGCGGTTGCTTCACAGTTAGGCTATACAGTAAAGCGTGTTGGAAAGTATTACACTTTAAAAGAAATGGATTCCATAAGAATCTATGATAAAAGCCACTGGTATCGTTGGTCGAGACAGTATGACAAAGGGAATAATGGCGGTTCTCAGATTGATTTCTTACGAGTGTTCTGTGGTATGGATGTTAAAGAAGCAGTATTTTGGTTATTAGATTTTGCAGGGTATAGAAGAATACCCAATGCTACTGAAAAACCAAAACTAAAATATCAGGTGCCCACTCAAAAAACAGAAGAGAGAAAGCCATTTGTTTTGCCTGAACCATCTGCTGATAATTCATATCTGTATGAATACCTGAATCGGGATCGAGCTATTGGTAAGGCAGTAATAGACTATTTTGTAAGTCAGGGGCTGATATACGAAAGCAGGCATTATCATAATGTAGTGTTTCGAGGAAATGACAAAGCGGGAGTCACTAGATTTGCCAGTATGAGAGGTGTTTTTGACAAAGAAGGAAAACCTTTTAAGTGTGATGTTGCAGGCAATGATAAGCGATATGGTTTCAATGTTTCTAATGAGGACAGTACGCAGCTGATTGTTTTTGAAGCTGCAATAGACCTTATGAGCTATGTTGATATGTTTGGTGATTACGAGAGTAATAAACTAGCTCTTGGAATGCTGTCTGATGCACCTCTTGAAACATTCTTGGAAGAACATCCCAAGGTAAGTTCAATCAGATTTTGCTTAGATGCAGATGCACCAGGGAGAAAAGCAAGCGATGAATTGACAGTGAAATACTACGGTCTAGGGTATGATGTGGAAGATTGTCCTCCACCAGAAGGATTTAAAGATTATAATGAATGGCTTGTTGCATCAAAGGTGAAAGTGAACTCAAAAAGTACGACCATTTCAGGTAGGTGAACTTAAAAAGTAAGACCACTATACCAAAAAGAACTTAAAATATGCGACCACATTAAGAAAGCTTGAAATAAATATCTATTTATTATTAGAAAGTGAACTTAAAAAGTGAGACCATTTTGGGCAGGTGAACTTAAAAAGTAAGACCACAAGCGCAAAATGAACTTGAAAAGTGAGACCATGTGGCAATATAAAGGGGTTTTAGGGGAATTTGTCCCCTGACTAGGAAGCAGAATGGATGGATATCCAATCTGCGTATCTAGCCATGCTCAGGGTATTAGCACTGGGCAAGAGAGCCATGATAATTTTAACTAAACACGGATAAGGAGGTGTACTTGTAGCGATGGACAGAGAAGATTTACAAGGAACAAAACCAGTAGAATTATCTACAGTAGAATCACTACTAGAATTCCAAAGGAACTTTGAGACAGGATTTCATTTTACAGATAAAGAGGCAGAGATTATTATTGATTACTTTGAAGGCCATGATTATGTGCTTGGTCATGTGGAGGGTGTTCATTTTAGAGGAGACTTAGCTGACAAAAAAGAGGAGACTGTTTGGGAAGAATATTCAATGGATGATGTTATTGATCTTGTATGTGAATGGAATTATGAGTTTATCTTGGATATTGATGCCGAAAGGCAAAATGCTAGGGATATGATTGAATTTGGAAACATGCAGAGCCGCTATGACAACTTGAAATCGGAAGAACAGGTGCTTGATAAGCTATTTGATCAGACGAAGTATGGAAAACAAGTAGAAGAGTTAGCGGTGAAACTTGCGGATGAATTGATTACTAATTTGTCACAAGGGAAGGACATTAGCGATACAGTACAAAATATTACGACTGCATTTCCAAAGCAGGAAGTAAGTGCGAGAGCGAGGTGATTAGATGGCGGGAAGACAGCACAGCATTGATAAGCTGCTTAGACTGACTCCAGAGGAAGCAAAGGTGTTAGCGATAAAGGCAAAAGAGGCAGGTATGTCTGAGTCCGCTTATCTTAGACTTCTTATTGACCAGAAACCAAATGATTATCCAGAAATACGCAAGATGCTAAAGGAATTGATTAATGAGGTCAATCGAATTGGTGTGAATATTAACCAGATTACTTACAATAACAATACGGAACTTTACTCAAAGGAAGATAAAGATAGCTTAACAGCGTATATGCGAAAGCTGAATTTGGAGGTTAAAAAGGTGGTGGAGCAGATTGGCAATTAGCAAGATACTATATATGAAAGACTGTGGTTCTGGTTTTCATGGCAGACATTTAAAGACAGCACTTGAGTATGTTATGAATCCAGAGAAAACACGGGATGGAAGGCTGATTGGAGGAATCAACTGCCAGCCAGACAATGCTTTTGAACAAATGAAAGCAACAAAAAGAAAGTTTGGAAAGATTGATAAGCGTCAGGGTTATCATATTATTTTATCTTTTAAGGAAGGTGAAATTGATTCTGATAAAGCTTATGAAATAACCAGACGATTTGTGGAAGAATACTTGGGCAAAGAGTATGAGGCAGTGTTCTGTGTTCACGATAACACGGACCATATTCATTCTCATACAGTATTTAACAGTGTTAGCTTTGTAGATGGGAAAAAGTATCGTTATGAAAAAGGGGACTGGGCTAAAGAAATACAGCCTATAACCAATCGCTTATGTGAGGAATTTGGCTTATCTACGATTGATATTGAAACAGATAAGAATGAAAAGCACGAATACTATCATGAATGGAATGAGTATCGAGATGGTAAATTCGTGTGGTCAGATATGATAGTAAGAGATTTAGATGCATGTATTTTGCAGGCTGGTGATTTTGAACAGTTTTTAGAATTGCTTCATGATAAAGGGTATGAAGTGAAGCAAGGAAAATATCTTGCCGTAAAGCCACCGGGGATGAATCGTTTTAAGCGATGCAAGACACTCGGCGAGAATTATTCGGAGGAGAGGATTCGTGAAAGAATACCCACCGAAGATTTAGCTTTCTATCAAGCTATGAAACAAGAGATACAGCCAGAAATTGTGAAGTGCTATGTGAGACGGTATCGCAGAGCAAAGATGTCTGGTATTCAGAAAAGATATTATGCGAAGCTATATCGAATCGGAAAACTAAAGAAAAAACCTTATAGTCAGGCTTGGAAATATAAGAATGACATAAAAAAAATGCAGAAGTTACAACAGCAGTATTTGTTTTTAGTAAGGCATAATGTTCATAATGTAGTAGAACTAGCAGCAACAGTTGATAATTTGACTGGTAAGAAGAAGGAGGCATCCACAGAAAAAAGCAGAGTATATCGTTCTAGAGAAAAGTGTAAAACGATTTTTGCGATTGCTGATGATTTAGAGGAGTTAAAAACAGCGGAAAATAGTTATCTGAATGGGGATAAGTTCTTTGAGGAAGAGCATAATCAGTGGATAAATCTAATGAGTCAGTTACAACAAGAGGGATATTCCTTAGAAGAGGTGGAGCAGCTTAAAGAGTATTACAGGGAACAGTATTCGATTGTCAGTAGCAAGGAGAAAGTAGTATTTAAAGAACTTAATCTTGGAAAGTCGATAGTGAAAGATATGATTTCTGATAACGAGGATAGAACTATGATTGAGGATAATACAAAGAACAAAATAACAGAAAGAACTAAGCAGAAGCAGCCAATTCGTTAGGCTGTTTTTTTAGTTGAAGGAGGTTTTAGAATGGACAACATTAGGAGAGGTAACATACTTAAAGAAATCAAAAATGCAAACCGTTTTGAAGATGATGTGTATCTTCTTGTTGAAGAGGATTTGACTTTTGGACTTGAAAAGGATCAGATTGATTTGTATTTGAAAAAGAACTTCAAGCTATCTCAAATGAAGGTGTTATCTAGTTATTTGAGAAAGGGAATAGATGTGGAATTTGTGGAACTGGTTGCAAATCATCCAGAATTGACAGGATATCAGGTGCAGGTTGCTTTGGATTTCTTTCAAAAGGGTGTTCCCATAGCAACAATAGAAAGCTCGGTTGGAAATAAAAGTAATGTTGCTGAAATGAAGGAATTATTTCAGTCGGTGTTAGAAAAGGCAAAAGCAGCCAGGGTAGGAGCAGAGGATGCTCCTGCATATGTAAAGGAAATGATGGAGCAAATGGCAGCATCTATTGAGAAGATTCAGTATCAGGAGCAACGCTATGATGAACTGAATAAGAAGCTGACAATCTTTGAAAGCACTAAGCGAGATGAGGAAGTCAGAGATAATCTGCTACAGAAGTACAACGATGCGGAGTCGTTGCTTAATTCACAGCAGAACAAGTTAAATCAAGCAGATTCTACGATAGCAAGACTTCGTGAACAAATCACGGATAAAGAAAAGGAGATGAAAAGAATGCAGACACGCATAGATACTTTAGAGGATAAACTGCTTGCAAGAGCAGATAAGCCAGAAAAAGATACACCAGTTGTCGCAAAAAAAGCGATAGCAGACAGCGAACCAGAGGATACAACTGTAAAAGAGGAAAAACAGGCTGCATCTAATATCACAGCTCCAATTCCAGAAATGTTTACAGGTAGCAATGCAATCCCAGTTTATTATCAGATGCCAGTAGTTGATGCTCAGGGAAGAATGGTGCAGAGAGTTCCAGTAGAGAAAATTATTAGAAAAAGTGAAACAGGTGTTGCTGCACTGATCGGAAGGCTTGGTTTTAAGAAAAAGAGCAGACAGGATATTGTGAAACTTGTTGCATCGGGAGATTTAGTTCCAGCACAGCTTATCCAGATAAAGACTGGTATGGAACGAGGACTTACTGAGGGGCAGCTTGTAGAACTAATTAACAACAATGTATCAGCAGAAAAGATGAAGGAAATCATTGAAATTGCTGTACTTGAAAACAGTATGGATTATTAGGAGGATACTATGGGATTATTGATGATAAGCGAAACCATAAATGATATATGTAAGGTATCACATTCATTTTCTAATGAAGAAAAGGAATTTATCGTGCAGTTTGCTTTCAAGACTTCGGACAAAGAACTTACAAATAAGTTGATTGATGAACTGGTAGAATCGGTGGATGAAACGGATTCCATACGCATTATGGAGAAATATTCTGTGATGTATGATGTGAAGCCAACTTGGGTAAGCCAGATTGAGAATTTGTTAGTTTCTATTGAGATGTATCGTATCCAGGAGCAAAAAGCGATAACAAGACTTTCGGAAGTATTGGGTGCGTATGGAATTGATGTATCTGAAGATGAGGTAAGAACGGCAGATTCTGAAAGTATCAAGGCAAAGATTGCTGAAAGTCAGAGAGAAACAGAGGAACAGGAGGAAGAAGAAGCAGACAAAAAGTCTGTTGAATCTGAACCGAGATGCACATTGAGAGAACCAGTATTGTAGGAGGGATGACAGATGGCAGAAGAAATTCAAGAGGCGGTACAGATTATCCGTGTCGCATATGATGGTGTAGAGATTGCTATGAAAGTAGGCAGTGGTGGTATTAGCGCCATGCAGAAAGCAATTGATGTCTTAAAGGGACTTCTCGATTATGAGAAATCTTTAGGAAAAACATCAATGAGAAAGTTATTGATGAAGGGTGGAGATTTGCAGGTATTGCAGTTTGAAACCAAAGATATGAAAAAAGTTCAAAAACTGGCTAAGAAATATGGGATTCTATATTCTGTATTACCGGATTTGAATCATAAGGATGGTATGAGCGAGGTTATTTTCCACACGGAAGCAGTTCCTAGAGTAAATATGATCCTTCAGAAACTCAGTTCAGGACGTATTGCCACCTTTGATGATTACTTGAAAAACGGGGATGAAAAGCAGCTGGGAAAGTTGATGGATTTTCTTAAGAATCAAAAAATGGGAAACGACATGGTCCACAGTGAGGATGGAGTGAAAGTAAGTACTGTTATGGATGGTCTAATTGAAAAAGTTGGATTATTTGCGATGGGCAAACAGAGTATCAGTGTGGACAGTGTAAAGGAGAATTTCAGTATTGATAATTCTCAGGCAGAAAGTGTTATTAAGCAGCTTGAAACCATTGGTGTTCTTGGTACAAAGAATGCTTCTGGTGAGCATAAGGTCATTATGGACAAGGAAGCGTTCTTAAATCGAGTGAGAGGATATCAGTGCCTTGCCGAAAGAATGAGAGCAGTTTCTGCTTCTAAGAATATGAACTTATCCGATGTCACAATCAGCAAGAATCTTATTGTTGAGGAAAATGAACATGCAGTAAAAACCAGAGTACCAGGCACTTGGGGAGATAACGCAAGATTCGTGTGGCTGAATAAGGAAAACATTATGGAGATTCATAATGGAAAGACAATGCTTACCTTTATCGACAGCAATAAGAACTATAAGATGTACGATTCACAGAATCGAGTGGTAGAGACGAAGCGAGGGGAAGAACTATATACACATTATGATAAAGTGGAATCCAATTTGCGTGAGAAGTATGAGCAGACTAAGACAGAAACTAGAGGCGAGCGTGGAAAGGCGGGAGAAACTAAGACTACCACGAAGTCCACTACTACGAAGACAACCACAACAAGAAAGAGGTAGAGCCTATGCAGACAAGTAAAAAGAAACCATCGGTTCTCTTTCTTCTACTTGGAGCATTAGCAGCATGGTATCTTGGATATCTGATAGGTGGAGCATGGGAAGATGGCATAGAGTTTAATGCCTTCCTAAGTAGATTCAATGAAGTATGTGCTGTACCATATGGCAATTACTTCAATCAATATACAGTAAAAGCAGTAGCCATTGTGTTGGGAATATACGCAATGGCTATTGTTATGTATTACACCAGTCAAAGAAATATGATGCCGGGAAAGGAATTTGGTACAGCAAAACTAGAGACACCACAGAGAGTCAATAAGGTTCTTGCAGATAAGGATGAGAATTTCAATCGTATTCTAAGCCAGAATGTAAGAATGTCACTTGATTTCAGAAGATTGAAACTGAATGGAAACATTTTGATATGTGGTGGTTCTGGTGCTGGTAAAACTTTTTATGAAGTAAAGCCAAATCTGATGCAGATGCCTCATAACTGTTCTTTTATCTGCACCGATCCAAAGGGAGAAATCCTTAGAAGTACAGGTGGAATGTTAAAAAAGAACGGGTACAATGTGAAAGTTATTAACCTATTGGAGATGGATAAGTCAGACTGTTACAATCCATTTTCCTATATCAGAGAAGAAACAGATGTTGTAAAACTGATTACTAATATTATCAGTAATACCACACCAAAAGGTGCTACACCATCTGATCCATTTTGGGAGAAGGCAGAGGGGTTATTTCTTCAGTCCATTTTCTATTATGTTTGGCTAGAAGAAAAACCGAGTAAGCGTAATTTTGAAACAGTGTTAAAACTGATTGGGGAAGCAGAGGTTGTAGAACAAGGAAAACAGTCGATGCTAGACCAGAGAATGTCCTATTTACAAAAAAATTCACCATTAGGTGCAAATCATCCAGCAGTTAAACAGTATAACAAGTGTATGCGTGGTGCAGGAGATACAGTTCGTTCCATTATTATCAGTGCAAACTCAAGACTTGCCTTCCTTGAGAATCAGCAGGTATTACGATTGCTATCGAAGGATGAGCTAAACCTTGCAGATATAGGCATTGGTGTAAATGGAGATGGGGAAACAAAGACAGCTCTATTTTGTGTAATACCAGATTCAGATAAGTCCTATAACTTCATTATCGGTATGCTTTATACGCAGATATTTCAGGAATTGTACTATCAGGCAGATTTTAACTGTGGTGGCAGACTTCCAATCCATGTCACCTTTATGTTAGACGAATTTGCGAATGTTGCATTACCAGATGATTACTGTTCGCTGCTTTCTACTATGCGAAGCAGGGAAATTTCAAGTATTATCATCATTCAGAACTTTGCACAGCTAAAGGCTTTGTTTAAGGATACTTGGGAAACAATCCCCGGCAATTGTGATACTTTTATCTATTTGGGTGGAAACGAACAATCCACTCACAAATATGTGTCAGAACTGCTTGGAAAAAGCACGATTGATAAGAAGTCGAGTGGAGAAACTAGAGGCAGACAAGGAAGCTCTTCAAGGAATTTTGATGTGTTAGGAAGAGAGATATTTACTCCTGATGAGGTAAGAAAGCTGGATAACAAGAAATGTATTATCTTTATCCGTGGTTTTGATCCAATTCTTGATAATAAGTATATTCCTTTCGCACATCCAATGTTCGACCAGACATCAGATGGAAAAGGTGAGCCTTATGTTCATGATGTTAAAGCGAATCAGAATCTGATTGGTCCACCTTTTGAAATTCTGTCTCAAAAGGCAATTGCACATTTTGAAAAGATGAAGGAAAAGGGAGAGAATATTTATATTGACGATTTGAAGTATGAGGAATTTATGCTGCTTGGAGAGGTTGAACTGAACCGAAGATTTAGCAGTCTGGAAGAAAAAGTTCAGAAGAATAAGTTAAATGAGGAGCAGGGAAACGAATTGGAGTATGCAGAGGAAATGACGGAGAATCAAAGAGTTCGTCCTAAACCTAAAGCAAGAAGGGAAGTTCCAGAATGGGAAGATAAGATTTCAAATCGAATCGTTCATTGGCATTATTCTGATGAACAGATACACGAGATGCAACAGGCACTTGAAGCAAAAGTATCAAAAGCATTGGTAATGCAGTATTTTTATCCTGATTATAGTGTGAAAGAAATGCGGGAAGTTTGGTATAGGAACGCTTAGATATGAAGGAGGTGGTTATCGCAGTAACGCATCAGGAAAAGCCTGATTAACCTAGGTACCAGGAGTAATCCTGTTTTGATAGAAACTAATAACAACGCAGATATGAGTAGATGAATGTTATCTATTCGGTCATTTTAGCCGGATAGATGATGTTCATCTTTTTATATCCGGCGTGACCTCTGCACCAGACTTTTAAGGAGATTTTATTATGCGTAAAAAAAGCACAGCAGTAACAGCAAACACATCAAACAAAGTAAACGGAGGTAACACAATGAAAGGATTTTATGGAAATGTTAAAAAGAAACTGATTCCAACAGTATTTGGAAGTGTAATGGCAGTCAGCCTTATGAGCACACAGTGTTTTGCAGCAGCAACAGGAACATCAGCTGTAACCCAGCCACTCGATAACTTAAAGACACTTGTAATCGCAGTCATCGGTGCAGTCGGTGTCATTATCTTGGCAAAAAACGTAATGGAGTTCGCTCAGGCATATCAGCAGCAGGATTCCTCTACTATGAACTCAGCATTAAAGGGAATTGTAGCAGGTGTTATGATGGCAGGTATCTCTACTGTATTAACATTCCTTGGCTTTTAGGAATTATGGGAAAAGCAAATGCGGGGCAGTCATGCCTCGCAGATATTAAGAAGGAAGGTGAATTACAAGTATGGATATATTCAAACTTGGAGACAAAATATTGTCTCTATTAGAAATGGTATTCGGCTTTTGGAACAACCAGATTTCACTTGTATTTTCAATGCTTGGACAGTCACCGGTTAACTTTAAGGGCGGAGGTCCCTGGGCAATTATTGAAGGGATAGAACCAATCTTTGTAGCGGTTGGTTCATCTCTGGTCGTCTTGTTCTTTGTTATCGGTTTCTGTTCGGAGAGTGTGGATGTAAAAGAGGATATGCGATTTGAAGTAATCTTAAGAATGCTGATTCGAGTGGGACTGGCAGAATGGTTTGTTGCCAATAATGTCACGATTATGAAGGCGTTTTTTACTTCCATTGGAAATTTGGTTAATCTGCTGACAGCAGGCACAACAACGACACTAAGTATTGATAGTGCACAGGCAGATATTATTAAGAATTTAGGATTTGGAGAGAGTCTAGTCATGTTAATTCTGGCAGCATTACTTTCCATTATTATCATTATCTGTGGCTTTTTCATTATTTACACAGTGTATTTCAGATTCTTAAAGATACTGATTATCGTGCCGATGGGAGCGATAGCGTTTTCTACAATGGGTGGAAACAGAACAGTAAGTCATACCGTAGTATCTTATTGCAAATATTTCTTATCTGTTGTCTTTGAGGCAGTCACTATGGCACTTGCAATTATTGTGTGTAATGCTTTTGTTAGTGCGGGACTTCCATCTTTTACAGGAAGTTATGCAGACTGGGCACAGACGCTCATTTATCTGTGTGAAATGACATTTACGATTGCAATGACAGTTGGAAGTGTTAAGGGAGCGCAGTCACTCACAAGCAAGGCATTTGGCTTGTAGAAAGGAGCGGCAATGGAATTAGATTATAAGACACAATGGGGAAGTACAGAAAAGGTAACGATTGATATTAACAGTTATCTGAATAATGGATGTCTTTATATTGGCTTGGTAAGCCATGAAGAAGGTTATCCAGAACCATTTGGTGATTTGACAGTCAATTTAGATGGACAAGTCCCTGATTACTGTGCCTATGTAGATTTAAACAATATGCCAGAACTTGAGAAGTTTATTGAAGAGAATCATATGGGCGAGTTTTCAGGACTTGTGAAACAGAGTGGATTTAGTCAGTATCCACTTTATATGTTTGATGCTGAAAAATTACGAGAATTATGTCCAGAGGGCATGAAGATGTATGAAGACAGTATCGGAGTAAAAAAGACACCAGAAGTAAAAGAGAAAGTGAGGTAGAAAGTAATGGTAATTGAGATTAACAAAGATATTGATCGTTATCAGGAATCAGTTGCACTTGGTCTTTCTGCAAAACAGCTTATCTTTTCTGTAGCAAGTGTGGCAGTTGGAGGCACATTGGTACTTCTTTTGTACCGATATATTGGTCTTACAGGAGCAGCTTATGTTGCAATTCCTTGTGTTGCACCAATCGCACTTGGCGGATTCTATTCCTATAACGGAATGGACTTCTATGAGTATATGGGAAAAAAGCTGAAGTTTATGTTTTCTAATAAACCTCTTACTTATCTGTCCACAGAGGGAGAACTTGCGATTGCAGAATATCGCATGGAGGAACTCTCCACAGGTAGGAAGAAAAAGGGGAAGCAGAAAGCTGTTAAGAAAGATACAGCAAAGGTAACTGAGGATAATAACACAAAGCAACAGGCAAAGAATACGGAGGAATTTGAAGCTATGAAGAAAAAGACGAAGAGAATGTTATTTGGACTGATTGGCGTTATCGTAGCAGCGGTAGCAGGAATCATGGCATATAAGTATATGCAGTAGTAACTAGAAGGAATACCTGACTTTTTAGTCGGGGTAATGTTGGCACTTGCCGGGATTACTCCGGCGGTGCTATATGCGAAAGCAGAAAGGAAGGTAAGAGCGAATGGGCTTATTTGGAGACGGATTCAAGGTGTTAAAGAAAGCAAGTGAACCTCTTTACAAGGCACCGAAATCCATACAGGAAACCATTGAAATTATGGCGGTAGCAGAGAATGGAATCTTTGAAGTGGCAAAGAATAGATATTCAAAGTGTTATCGTTTTCAGGATATTAACTACACCACAGCAACAGAGGATGAACAAATTGGAGTATTTGAGAGATATTGTAAGTTCCTTAATTCTTTGGATTGTAACTTCAAAATTACAATCAACAATAAGAATAAGAACATGATTGATCTGAGAGACAAAGTTCTGCTTGCTTACTGTGATGATGGTTATGACAGTTTCCGTAAGATTTACAATGACATCATTGAAGAAAAGATTCATGAGGGCAGACAGGGGATTGAGCAGGAAAGATACCTGACTGTCACGATCGAAAGAAAGAATTTCGAGGAGGCAAAGGCACAGTTTGCAACCCTTGAAGCAACCATTCATAAGGCATTTGTAGAACTTGGAGCAGAGATTGTTCCTCTTTCTGGAAATGAAAGAATTAAGGTGCTTTATGATTATTACCACTTAGGAGATGAGAACAGTTTCAACTTTGATTTGAAGGAAGCAAAGAAGGTAGGAGCGGATTTTAAGAATGATTTATGCAATGGCATGATTAAGTTCTTCCCAGACCACTTTGAAGATGAGAGCAAGTTCTGCAGAGCATTGTTTATTAAGAAGTATCCAAGCAGCTTGTCAGACCGATTCATCAATGAGATTACGTCACTTCCAGTACACTCTATGACGAGTATTGATGTTGTTCCAGTTCCAAAGGACTTGACCACAAAGACACTTCAGAAGAAATACTTAGGTATTGAATCTGACATTATCAAACAGCAGAGAGTTCGTAATAAGAACAATGACTTTTCTACTGAAATCTCATATGCAAAGAGAACAGAGAAAAAGGAAATTGAAGCAATTATGGATGATGTGCGTGAGAATGACCAGTGCCTGTTCTATGTGGGAGTCACCATTATTGTTATGGCGGAGAGCAAAAAGGAATTAGAAAGCATCTGCGAAACCATTGAAACCATTGGAAAGCGTAACAGTTGTACCATTGATGTGCATTATTTGAAACAGAGAGAAGCACTAAATACTACACTTCCAATTGGAGTGAGACAGGTAGAAACCATGAGAACTATGCTTACACAGTCACTAGCTGTTCTTATGCCATTTAATGTGCAGGAATTAAATGATGCTGGAGGTAATTACTACGGCATCAATCAGATTTCAAAGAACATCAATGTAGGGAATCGTAAGAAACTGATTAACGGAAACGGATTCGTATTTGGAGTACCTGGTTCTGGAAAGTCCTTCTTCTGTAAGATGGAGATGGGAAATGTATTCTTATCGGGTGATGATGAAATCATCGTAATTGATCCAATGAACGAGTATTTTGATATTGCACAGACCTATGGTGGAACTGTAGTAAATATGTCTACCTACACAGACAACTATGTGAATCCCCTTGCGATGGATGTATGGAACTTAGACCAGAACGATTCTAAGGGTTGGGTAAGAGAAAAGGGCGAGTTTATGCTTGGTCTTTGTGAACAGTGTATTGGAGATACTTTAAATTCCAGACAGAAATCAATCATTGATAGATGTGTAAGAAAACTCTATATCGACATTGCAAGAAGCAAAGAAAAGTATATCCCTGTTATGTCAGACTTCTATGATTTACTGTTACAGCAACCAGAAGATGAAGCGAAGGATATTGCATTGTCACTTGAGTTATTTGTATCTGGTTCCTTAAATATCTTCAATCACCAGTCAAATGTGGATGTAGATAACAGATTTACTGTATATGGAATCAGAGACTTAGGTGCAGAACTTAGTCCTATTACTATGCTTGTTATGATGGAGAGTATTCAGCAGAGAATTGTAGAGAATGGAAAAGCAGGTAAGGCAACTTGGCTTTATATTGATGAATTCCACGTTTTGCTTAACTCAGAATATTCTGCGAAGTATTTACAGCAGTTATGGAAAAAAGTGCGTAAGCAGGGAGGTTTATGTACTGGTATCACACAGAATGTCGTGGATTTATTACAGAACTATACAGCTACCACAATGCTTGCTAACTCAGAATTTGTAGCCTTATTAAAACAGGCAAATACAGACAGTTCTAAGATGGCAGAAGTAGTTGGTGTATCAGAAGCACAGCTTCGATTTGTAACAAACACTTCATCAGGTATGGGACTGATTAAATGTGGTTCAGTAGTTATTCCATTTGATAATCAGATCAGTAAGGATACCAACCTCTATAAACTTTATAACACCAATATCCATGAAAAGATTGCGGAACAGAAAGCAAAAGAGGCAGCACTTGCGAGAGCAAAAGGAATTGAAGAATAAGAAGGATATGCCACTAGGAGTAATCATGGTGGCATGTTTTATTTGGCAGGGAGGTAAGAACATTGAACATCAAAAAGGTTGATGATAAGCCGATGGTGATTCATACCAAAGAGAAAGCGAAGATTCACAGCCATGTTCCCAAAGGTGCATCCATCAAAGGTAGTAATATATACACTGTTGACCGTTCTCCCAAGATTAAGGGTAGTGCGGTTGCTAATGAGAAGCAAAGTAAGTCATATCGAAAGAGCACCATTCATAAGACAAAGGCTGATAGAACAGGACGTATTTCTAAATTCTGTAAAGGGATACAGAATAGTAACCAGCCCATTAAGGTCAAGAAGACTACACTTCGGAATGCAGGAGTTGTAGGTGCAAAGACTGCAACAGACCATATGGAAGGTGGTAGAGAAGTACAACAGGCTGCTGGAATTATGTATGAAGCATCGAAACCGGTAACAGGTACTGCGTCGAGAGGTGCGGCATTGTTTAAAAGGCAGGCAATCGCAGCAAAGCAAAGAAAGATTAAGCAGGTTCAGGCAGGTAAGAAGATTGCAAAGAAAGCAGCGAAAAAGACTGTAAAAGATGTGTCGAAAAAAGTCGCTAAAGAGACTACAAAAGAGACTGCAAAGAAAACAGCTAAGATTACGGCTAAGGTTACAACAAAAGTTGCAGCTTCGGCAGCAGGCACAGCAGTTGCGCCGGGAGTTGGTACAGCAATAGGTTTTGCGGCAGGAGAAGTAGTTGGAGCAAAGATAGAACATGACGATATGGTGCGTAGTAATCGTGCAAGAAAAGTGAAATTCTTTTTAGATAAGATGAAAGCACAGAATGATCAGCAGGATTCTCTTGCAAAACTTGTAAAAGATTTGGTGTTTCGTAGAGCATCAATGGTGATTAAGCAGATTATCGCAGTGATTGGTCCGTTTCTATTGCTGTTGGTTCTTTTGATAGCGCTGATATGTGTGCCTGTGATTGCAGTAGTTGCAACGATTTACAATTCACCATTTGCTTTATTTTTACCACCACTTGAAGCGGGTGATACAGTCCAGACAGTTACAAGTGCTTATGTTGCAGAGTTCAATCGTGATGTGAATACTCTGGCAAATGACCATACGGGATATGACAGTGGAGAAGTGGTCTATGTGGATTACGAAGGTACGGATGCTAATCCATCTAATTACTACGACATTATGTGCGTGTATATGGTGAAGCATGGAATTGGGGATGCTGCGACTATAATGAATGATACTTCTAAGGGGTGGCTTCAGGATGTGGTAGATGACATGTGTTCCTATACAACGAGTTCAAGAACAGAATCACATGATAATGGAGATGGAACAACAAGTTCTGAGACAATCCTAAGTGTAAATGTATCAATAAAGAGTTATCGGGATATGATTACCATATATGGTTTTTCTTCGGAACAGATAGCACTTCTTAATGAAATGATGAGTCCAGAGAATCTTGCAATGATTGGCTACTCTGGTGGAGGTGGTGGCGGAGGAAACAGTGTTTCTTCGCTGACACAGGCAGAGATAAATGCCATCTTAAATACGATTAGTGATAGTACGCAAAAGTCAGTATTAAGTTATGCACTGACAAAAGTAGGTTATCCATACAGTCAGGATTTAAGAGATACAGGCAATTATTATGATTGCAGTTCACTGGCATATTATTCATGGAGAGCTGCGGGAGTGGATATCAGTTATGGTGGTGCAACCACAGCAGCTGCGGAAGCACAGGGACTTAACGAAGCAGGAAAGTCCGTAACAGAAGCAGAACTTCAACCGGGCGATCTGATTTTCTACAGTTATACAAATAACGGCAGATATATGAATATCAGTCATGTTGGTATTTATGCTGGAAATGGAAAGATGGTTGAAGCGAAAAACGAAGCAGAGGGTGTTGTATATGGGGACTTCCATAGTGGAAGTGCTGTGTTATATGCAAGACCAAATAAGTAGACAAAGGACAAGGGTGAAGCCAATAAAGTTTCGCCCTTCTTTTGTAGAATGGAGGAATTTATGAAGTTAGAAGAGATTGTGCTTGTGAAAGAGCATTTAAAAGGAAAAACAATGAATTATCTTTTATCGTTGGATGATTTCATGCAGATTCATGTTGGAAGAAAAACGGATTCGCTGGTCATGGGTGGTCAGATTGCATTAGCACTGGCAAAGACCTTGTCAGAGGATAAGAACTGGATGCAGATTGAGTTTTCAGAGCATAAAAGAGTGGAAGCAAGATTTTGTTCTAGTGAAATGCAGCTAAGAGGATTTCTTGGTGGCAGATTTGATGAGATTGATGTAAAGACAGTATTTGCAGAGGATGTATGTAACGCTTACTGCCTTGATAAAGTAACCAATCTTGGTCTGAGAATTGATGGAAGTACCAATACTAAGTTTCAATTCACTTACAAACCAGTGGACAGCCATTTTGAGCAGGGAGATATTCTTCACAATTTCAATGGCTCGGACTACAGAGTATTAGAGAAGCTATCTGCTAGAAACTTACTTCTTATGGATGTAAAGCAGGGAAGTATGGTAGTTGCAATCGGTTCTGGAATGTACACCAAGTATCCAAAGGGCGAAGAACCTACTGAGGATAATCAGACAATCGGTTTGGAGTGGGATCATGGAGTATATCTTGGGAATACACCGAGCCTTGTAGATTTTTCAATCATCAGAGAAAAGTACGGTGAAGTGAAAGAGATTGAAACCATTGATGATTTCAGAAGCAGTCAGGAGGATTTGTTCAACTTCTATAAGAAGATTGCAGAGAGTCCAATCCTTGAAACCTCTGTGAAAGAGGCTGCTACGAATGCAATGTATGATGTCTTTTGCACTGGCAGACAGGAAGTGTTCTTAAATAATCTATCAGGTGGCAAGTATGATAGTAATTTTATTGGAGCAGCACCTGTGCAGAAAGAGATGGTGAGATAGATGGCAACAAAGGTATTTGAGATAGAGATTAGTGAGCAGCTTTCAAGAGTGGAGAAGATAGAAGCAGAAACACTTGGAGATGCCATTGATAAGGCAATGGAACTTTATTATGGGCAGAAGGTAATCCTCGATGCAGATGATATGAAGGGCGTAGAATTTCAACCTATAGAACAACAAAAAGAGAAAACACGATAAGCGGAGGATAAGGCAATGAAAAAAACTAACAGTATTGACAAAACAATGGAATTTTTAATGAGTGAACTTCATAAGGAATGGGACAGAACTGGTGCTACGAAAGCATCCGTTCTTATTTCTTTAGAGGAAGTAGAGGAAGTGAATAAAACACTTGTAGCTACAATTATGAAAAGACAGGAACAGGCTGACAAAGCTATTGATTTCAAGGAATGTGTCAGACTTTCCAAAGAGAACTATATTCTCTTACGCCTTGCTAGAAAGATTAAGAAAGAAGAAGACCGAACCAATAAATTAGCGTTGGGGTTGGAATTTGAAGTGGCATTGGACAAAGAGGAATTAAAACTATTTAAGGGAATATTCAAAAGCAAAGTTCAGTAAATAATACGGAGGTGATGGAATGAGCGTAGATTATAAAGTAAGAGCAATCTATGAAGAAGAAATTCACGATGTTACAAAGTCAGCGGACAAATGGAAAACTGTACTTCGTCTGGCTGGTAATCTGTATCGTTATGAATTTGATAACATTATTATGATTTATGCCCAGAAGCCACGAGCAACATTATGTGCTGATTATGATACTTGGAAGTTAGTGGACCGATTTGTTAAGAGGGGAAGTAAAGGCATTGCCATCTTCCCTTCAAGAGCATTAAATCCACGAATGAGATATGTGTTTGATATTAGCGATACGGGTGGCAAAAACAAGAACCTGACATGGACATTAGAGGGAGATTTCTTAAAGGATTATCTGGATATGCTTGTGTCAGAAGGGCAGATTAAGCAGTATGATGGAACAGACAGAAACACGATGATGACTTCGCTAAAACACTTTACAAAGACCGAGATCAGAGGCATAATAGAAGAGGAATTCGAAGATCGAATGTCCGAATTAATGCAACTATCAGGTAGTGTGATAAAGGAATTTTTTACAAAACGCAAGGGCTTACCAGAAGATATGAGCATTTCTGAACAGTTAGTATTTCAGAGTGTTATGTATGTGGTAGGTACGAGATGTGGATTTGACTTATCTATGCAAGAACAGGATTTTAGTCAAATCGTAAATGTAACTGATGAAGATACGATTTACCGTCTTGGTTCTCTTGTATGCGATGTCTCCTGTAGTGTTCTGAAAAGTTTTAATCGTAACTTGAAGACCATTGAAAACGAAAGGAGATTATCATATGGCAGAGATGGCGTTAATGTATCACGAAGTGGACGGACTACTATATCCGAACATTCAGATGGAGAAACAGAACCTTCAGAATCTGGGCAAATACGGGAGAATGGCGATGAAGTATCTACAGGAGAACAATCTAAGCAGATACAAGACACTGTTCCGATTCGGGATGCTAGAGGAGAAGATGAAGGAAGTGGAAGAGGAAGCGAACCAGTTGCTAGACCAGCTGATGGAGAGTTATCTTCAGAAACACAAACCAGAGAATCCATCCTCAACAATGGAGATGTGGAAAATCAGAGAACAGGCGAAGATGCAGGCAGAGGAAGTAGTGCTTCATCAAGTAGTGATGACCTTTCATTAAATAGAACATCGGAAGATGAAGAACTGAATAGAGAACTGAATGAATTAAATTCATTTGGAAATAGTGCGGAAGCCGAGTATCATCAGGCTTCCTTTTTTGATGCGGATTTCGGACTAGAACGAAAGGGGCAGGAAGTAACAAAGAAAGCGGCTGGAGGATATCAGTACACTTATATCGAACCAAAGAAAGAATTGGTAGTACCAGCGGAATATGTGAAACAGACCTTAATTCGGGGTTCGGGATTTGAGAATGGAAGAACTCGTATCTGTAAGATATATGAAACAGAGATTGATGCAGGTACAAGAGCTAGACTGGTAAAGAAGGAATATGGTCAAGGCGGAGCAGGGTGGCCATTAGAAGGATATGGACTTCATGGCTATGATACTTTCCATTCACAGGGACTTCGTTTTCAGTGGAGAGATGAGGAAGGCGAAAAAGAAGGTTATATTTCTTGGAAGACAGTAGAAAAAGAGATTGGTGTTCTCATTATGACAGGAGAATATCAGCCAGAGAGACAATCTCTTGATGAAATAGCAATGGATGGTGACAGGGAAGATATTATAGATGCAGATTTTAGAGAAGTGGAAGATATCGAACCTGAGGAAGTAGAAATAATTGATTCCTTTGCTATTCCTGATGAACCAGAAAGTTATGAGAGCAACAGAGTACAGGCAGAAGCGGATAGTTCCCATGAAATGACACCAGAGGAATTAGCAGAAGAAGATCATATGGTTACAATGGCTGAGTATGGTGCAGAGATGAAGGCAGAAGCTGAGAAGCTAGAAGTAATTCCTACAGATTATGCACAGGTCATTGCAGATATGGATGAGGATAAAAGGGATGCAATGGAGATACTTGTAACAGAGTGTTCCATTTATAGTCCGTTTCATCCATTCTTACAGGACTTAGCAGCTTCAACAAGTTTGCTAATGCCAAATCGCTTGGAGTTCTTGTCGGGTATAGCATTAGGTGATAAGGAAGAACGCACAGGATACTGTAATAATCGTTATGGATTGGTTGAATATGTCATGAAACCATTTGAAGTTCAGTTAAATTACAAGAACCGACATGGCGAGCGAGTGAAGGACAGTACGGGATACCGAGAATTATATGAAGTCTTATCCTATATGTCGAAGCAGCCATTTTATTGTGGGGAAGATGCGAAAGCAAGATACTTTGAAATGCTTATCGGTGATAAGGAAAAGATGAAGCCTATTTATCGTGATTTCTTAGATAAGCAGAAAGCATTTGTCGAGAACCAGGAGAAACAGAAAGCTTGGAGTGATAGTTTTCATGGTGGTGCTACTAATGCTGAAGTATCTAGGTCAGAACCAGTTGAAACACCTGTGGATGGAGAAAAGCACAACTTCCATTTCAATCTATGGGAAGTACCAAAAGGTGGAGCTAAGACCAGATATCAGTGGAATGTGGATGCGATTCATACACTAAAACTTGTGGAATCAGAGGGCAGACTTGCTACAACAGAAGAGCAGAAAACTTTGTCAAATTATGTCGGATGGGGCGGTTTATCTCAAGTATTTGACGAGAAAAACGAGAACTGGAAAAAGGAATTTGCAGAGTTAAAGGAATTACTTTCCGAGGATGAATACACAGCAGCCAGAGCAACTGTTAATAATGCATTTTATACAGCACCAGAAGTGGCAAGCTGCATGAGTCAGGCATTGGTACAGTTTGGCTTTCGAGGTGGCAATGTATTAGAGCCATCTATGGGTATTGGTAATTTCTTTGGGACAATTCCGACACCATTACAAAGAAGTAACTTATATGGAGTGGAGCTAGATAGCATTTCAGGAAGAATTGCAGGGCAGTTATATCAGAAAGCCAACATCAGTATTACAGGTTTTGAAAAAACGAATTATCCAGATAACTTCTTTGATGCAGTCATAGGAAATGTGCCTTTTGGTGATTATAAGGTATTTGATCCAAAGTACAATAAGTACAACTTCCGTATCCATGATTACTTTATCGCAAAAGCATTAGATCAGGTAAGACCGGGTGGAGTGGTTGCAGTAATTACCACAAAGGGAACGCTTGATAAAAGCAATCCTACCATCCGAAAGTATCTTGCAGAACGAGCAGAACTAGTGGGTGCAGTAAGACTTCCGAATACTGCATTTAAGGATAGTGCTGGTACAGAAGTAACTTCCGATATTCTGTTTCTTCAAAAGAGAGAACGAAAGATTGACATTGAACCTGACTGGGTGCATTTAGGTTATACCGAGAATGGCATTGCAGTAAACAGCTATTTCACAGAACATCCAGAAATGATATTAGGTCGTATGGAGTATGATACTAGAATTTATGGGCAGGACAGCAGATATACAGTCTGTGTAAATGACGATGAGGACTTCAATCTTTATGCAGCGCTTAATCAGGCAATCAGCAATATCAAAGCAGAAATGACAGATTTCGATAGGGCAGTCGATGCAGAGGAAGTATCGGAAGATACCATCCCAGCAAATCCTGATGTAAGAAATTTCACTTACACATTCTTTGAAGGAAAGCTCTATTACAGAGAAAATTCCGAGATGGTAAGACAAAATGTTTCAGATTCAGCGGAGGAGAGAATCAGACTGTTAGATGAAATCAGACAGGTAACAAGAGAACTGATTGATTTGCAGATGGAAGGATGCAGCGATGAGGAACTTGCAAACAGCCAAAGAACACTAAATAAGAAATATGATAATTTCGTGGAGAAGTATGGCTATGTAACATCGAAAGCAAATAAAACAGCATTTCGTGATGATAGTGATTATCCTTTGCTTTGCTCTTTAGAAGAGGTAAATGAAGATGGGGAGGTCAAGAAAGCGGATATGTTTTATAAGCAGACGATTAAGGCAAAAACTGTGATTGATCGAGTGGAGACAGCTGTGGAAGCTCTCAATATCTCAGTAAATGAGTTTGGTGGAGTAAATCTTCCCTATATGCTCAGTATCTATGAACCAGATATCGAAGAAATGAGACAGAATGTGACAGAGGATATGGATGTTCCATTTCCAGAAGTAGAGTTCTCGGATGAACAGACATCAGAATTTAAGAGAGCTGCACTTGTACAGGAATTAGAGGGAGTAATCTTTTTAAACCCTGCCAGCTTCAATGAGAACAATCCAAATGCAGGATGGGAAACATCAGATGAATACCTGTCTGGGAATGTAAGAGATAAGTTTCGTGTAGCAAAGGCAGCAGTTAGTGATAATCCATCCTTTGCCGTGAATGTGGCTGCACTTGAAAAGGTTCAGCCCGTAGATATTGAAGCGAGCGATATTGATGTAAGAATTGGTTCTACTTGGGTGGAACCTACGGATTACGAGCAGTTTATTTATGAACTGGTTAATACGCCAAGAAGAGCAAGGGCAGTCAGAACGGAGTGGTACAATTCAGGCATTCAGGTACACTTAAATAAAATGAGTATGGAATGGTTTATTGAAAACAAAACGATGGATAAGCGTTCTGTGGCAGCTACGAAGACCTATGGTACAAGCCGCATGGATGCTTATTCTATTTTTGAGGATACCTTGAATCTAAAGATTGTAACAGTTAGGGACAGAGTGGATGATGGGGATGGCAAGTATCATTATGTGGTTAATAAGAATGAGACAATGCTTGCTAGAGAAAAGCAGTCCCAGATTAAGGAGAAGTTCAAAGACTGGTTATTCTCAGATCCAGAACGCAGAGCGAAGTATGTGGAGTATTACAACGAGACTTTCAACAACAGCAGACTTCGTGAATATGATGGCAGTCATTTACAGTTTCCGGGGATGAATCCTGAGATTGATTTAAAGCCACATCAGAGAAATGCCATAGCTAGAATACTTCTTGGTGGAAATACTCTGTTGGCACACTGCGTAGGAGCTGGAAAGTCCTTTGAAATGATGGCAGCCTGTATGGAGCAGAAAAGACTAGGACTTGCGAATAAGACCATTATGGTTGTACCAAAACCTTTGATTGGACAGACAGCTTCTGAGTTTCTAAGACTTTATCCTTCTGCGAATATCTTGGTTGCAAGGGAACGAGACTTTGAAAAGAGCAGGAGAAAACAGTTTGTATCCCGTATTGCAACTGGGGATTATGACTGTATTATCATGTCCCACTCGCAGTTTGAAAAGATTCCTATTTCTGCGGAACGTAAGGAGCGAATGCTGAATCAGAAGATTGATGAAATCACCTATGCCATTGATGAAATGAAGTCGCAAAATGGCGAAAGGTGGACTGTTAAGCAGATGGAGTCAGCCAGAAAGAAGTTAGAGGAACAGCTGAAAACCTTAACTGATGAAAGCAGAAAAGATGATTTGATTACCTTTGAAGAGCTAGGTGTAGATTCCATTATGGTTGACGAAGCGCATAATTTTAAGAACCTTGCGATATTTTCTAAGATGAACAATGTATCTGGTATTAGTTCTACAGGTGCAAAGAAGTCTACGGATATGCAGTTAAAGTGTCAGTATCTAAGCGAGATTAACCAGGGCAGAGGTATTGTATTTGCTACGGGTACACCAATTAGTAATACCATGTGTGAAATGTATGTTATGCAGTTGTATTTGCAGAAAGAAGCATTAGAGCAGATGGGAATCTATCACTTTGATTCTTGGGCGGCGAACTTTGGTGAGGTAACAACAGCACTAGAATTAACCGTTGAGGGAAGTGGTTTCCGTTTTAAGAGCAGATTTAATAAGTTTACCAATTTGCCAGAACTGATGAATATTTTCAGGGAAGTAGCAGATGTGCAGACATCGGATATGCTTGACCTTGATGTGCCAGCACTTCGAGGTGGCAAGGCAATGATTGTAGAAAGTGAACCAGACTGGTATGTAAAACAGGTGATGGAAGATTTTGTGGTAAGAGCAGAGAGGATTCGTAATGGCGGAGTAGATCCATCGGAAGATAACTTCTTAAAGATTACTCATGAAGCGAGACTTCTTGGAACGGATGCAAGGCTGTTAGATAAGGATGCACCGAACAATCCTGATGGCAAGCTGAATAAGGTTGCAGAGAATGTATTTGTAGAATATGAAAAAGCGAAAGCTGATGGCCGTATTGGTTGTCAGCTTATTTTTTCGGACATTGGAACGCCTTCAGCAGAGAAGGACTTTACTGTTTATGATTATTTGAAACAGTCCCTTATCCAGTATGGAATACCAGAGGAAGAAATAGCTTTTATTCATGATGCAAAGACTGACGCACAGAGAGATGTCTTGTTTAAAGAAATGCGAGCAGGCAAAAAGAAAGTACTGATTGGTTCGACTGACAAATGTGGAACTGGTGTAAATGTACAGACTCATCTTGTAGCTCTGCATCATGTGGACTGTCCTTGGAAGCCTTCTAGTATCGAACAGCGAGAAGGAAGGGGAATCAGACAGGGAAATGAGAATGATGAGATAGCCGTTTACCGCTATGTCACGAAGGGAACTTTTGATGCGTATAACTGGAGTCTGGTGGAGAATAAACAGCGATTTATTAGTCAAGTAATGACCAGTAAAGCTATCAGCCGAAGTTGTGAGGATATTGATGAAGCAACACTCTCCTATGCAGAGATTAAGGCAGTTGCTACAGGCAATCCGCTTATTAAAGAGAAGATGCAGCTTGATAATGATGTGCAGAGATTGAAACTATTAAAGGCATCTTATGATAATCAGAGGTATGGATTGCAGGATAACTTCATGATTCGTTATCCAAAACTGATTAAGGCAGCTAATGAAAAACTTGCCTGTGTGAAAGAAGATATTAAAGCCAGAGATGCAGAGCTTATCAATAATCCTGATTTTTCGCTTGTTGTTGGCAAGATCACTTTTACAGAGCGTGTGGATGGTGGGACAAATCTTCTGGAAACCATCAGTAAATGTAAGACTGGAGAAACAACGGCAATTGGTGCTTTTCATGGTTTTGAACTCTTAGTAGAGAAAAACTTCTTAGGAGTGAATTATCTGATTCTAAGAGGAAAAACCGAGTATAAGATGGAACTGTCCACCAGTCCTGTAGGAAATATGGTGAAGCTTGAGAATACCTTTGCTGGAATATCGGAGAATGAGGATTTCCTTGATAAGAAGATTGAACAGTATGAGAATGATTTAGCTTCTTCCAAAGAGGAATATGAGAAACCATTTGCTCATGAGGAAGAATTGCAGGTGAAATTAGCTAGACAGTTTGAACTCAATGCAGAACTTGACCTAGAAAATGCAAAGAGTGTGGATGCAGATTTAGGCAGAGTAGACCAGTCTGAGGAGGAAGAGAAGAACATCGGTGTTGCGGAAAGAGATGTACCTTACCTGACGGATAACAGAATAAGATAATGTGATGCCCTGTCAAAAGATGGGTATTTTGTAACTAAGAGAGGATGTGATGCAAGTTGGACAGAAGAAAACTGATAGCGGGAATATGCATTGTGGTGGGAATTGCTTTTATGGCAGTTCCTTTTTATTACCACAACAAAGGATCAAATGAAACAGAAAGGCTGCTAGAGGATTTTACGCAGGCAGTAGAGGAAGAACAGGATGAAGAGACAGCAGATGAAAAGGAAGAGCAAACCACCCTTAGTGAAACGGATGCATCCTTATTTGCGGAAGGCGATGTTATTGCCATTCTTGAAATTAAAGAATTAGGCATTAAATATCCCGTAGTAGAGGGAGCAACTTCTAGCAATTTGAATATTGCAGTAGGTCATTTGACTGAAACAGCAGGGATTGGAGTATCAGGAAATTGCGTCATTGCTGGTCATAATGGTAGCAGATATGGGGAATATTTCACGAATTTAAACGAAGTGTGTATTGGTAGTGAAGTCACACTACTTGATAGAGGAGGTATTATCTACACCTATGAAGTGGCAGACAGCTTTGTGACCAATCCTTATGACAATTCCATAAAAGTACAGGGAGAAGAAACAGAATTAACTCTTTTTACCTGTGCGAATAAGGGCACGATGCGTTTCGTTGTGAAATGTGTTTTGAGAGAGTAGGTGAGGATATGGAAGAAAAGAAGATGTACCGACTCGGCGATATTGAAGAGGTGATTGCTGAAATGGATTTTTCAGACACAGATGATGATATTGCTGAGATTGATGCTGATCTAGAGTTCTGGATCAGCGGATGGTATGTTGTGATACCAAGTCTTGGTATCCATGTCAGAGAAGGGGTGGCATGTACTTTTGATGAAGAAGAAAACATGTTTATGCCAGACTTTGATGTAACTGTAGTTTGCGAAGGAGAAATTGCTTCTGAAACATGGATGTACTATGAGCAGGACGGGATTTTAATAACTTTGGCAAACTGGCTGAATGGCAGAATGCCAATAGATGCAATCGAGAAGCTAGAGTGCTATATCGAGATTGCAAATGTAACTAATTAACTTATATTTGTCGGCAAGAAGCAGACAGAAAGTGAGGTACTATATGAAATATTCAATTAAAGTAAATGAAGTGAAACAAAAAGAAGGAAAAGAAAGTAATATCCGTGGCTTTGCAACTGTTGTGTTTGGTGATTCATTTAAGATTACCAACATTGCAATCCTTGAGAATAAAAACAAGGAGCAGTTGTTTGTATCTATGCCTCGTTATCGTTCTAATGAGCGTGATGAGGATGGTGGGGCAATCTATAAAGATGTATGCAATCCAGTAACAGCAGAATTTCGTGAGGAACTCTATGGAAATATCTTGGAAGCATACTATCAGGAGATTACCAAAGGAAAAGGACAGGATTCATCAGAGAAGTCCGAGATAGAAATGCCTGAGTTTTCTGTATCCGTTACTCCTTATGAAAAAGAAGGAAGCAGTGTTCGTGGACTAGCCCGTATTTATTTTGATGACAGCTTTATTGTCAACAATGTGAGTATCTTACAGGGGAAAGATAAGTTGTTTGTTGCAATGCCAGCTTATAAGACCAAACAAGTGGATGAGCAGGGGAAAGCCATTTATCAGGATGTGTGCTATCCGGTTACAAAGGAGTTTCGTGAGAAGCTTTATAGCCAGATTATCAACGAATATGATAAGGCAAAGGAGCAGACACAAACACAGGCACAGGAACGAGCATCACAAGTACCTGAACGAGCACCAGAGAAGGAAGCAACACCCTTTCGATAAACAATAAACATTAGGGGACAGGCCATTGCTTGTCCCCGCACTATGATTGGAGGAATGAAAGATGGATACAACACCAGAAGTAACAAAGAAAAAAGCACTTACAAGAAGGATTTATATTGGATGTGCTTCAGAACTACATGACTTACAATACCTGCTTTAAGATTGCTAAAACAACGGAGGACAATCCTGATGTTCCTTCAAGTAGAGCAGCAAAGATTATTCGTAAGTATCAAGAATTACACCCATACAATATTAGCCAAAAAGCAGAGATTATTGTGGAAACTTTTCTTGATACTACAAGTACAAAAATTGGTGGAAGAGGAAAGATGATGGTTATCACTTCTTCCAGATTGGCAGCAGTACGATACTATCATGAAGTGAAGAGATATATACGAGAGAAGAAGTATGAGAATGTTGATATTCTTACTGCTTTTTCAGGTGTAGTACATGATGGTGATGAAGAATATACAGAACCTAAGTTGAATGTTCGTAAGGATGGTACTCATATTTCAGAATCACAGACTAAGGCAGAGTTTCATGATAACTTCAATGTGTTGATTGTAGCTGAAAAGTATCAAACCGGTTTTGATGAACCACTGCTTCATACAATGATAGTTGACAAAAAGTTAAAGAGTGTGAAAGCTGTACAGACATTATCAAGATTAAATCGTACTTGTGCTGGAAAAGTTGACACATTTGTTCTCGATTTTGTTAATACAAAAGAAGATATTTTAGAGGCATTCCAACCATTTTATCAAGAAACCTATTTGCAGCAAGAAGTTAATGTTGACCTTATATATCAGACGCAGAAAGAACTCCGTGGATACGGAATATATTCAGAAGATGATATAGAGGCATTTGCAAAAGAGTATTTTAGATATGATAAGCAAGATTCCAGAGCAATGGGACGAATGACAAGTGTGCTTTTACCAGTTGCGGGAAGATATAACAAGAAAACTCCTGATGAGCGTTACCAATTCAGACGTCAGTTACGAAGCTTAATTAAGTGGTATGGATACATATCACAGATAGTAAGAATGTTTGACAAAGACTTACATAAAGAATTTGTTTTCTGTTCCTACCTAATCAATTTATTACCAGTTGAAAAGGTGGATATGATTGATTTGGAAGGAAAATTGAAGCTTGAATACTACAAACTCCAAAAGACATATGACGGAGCAATAATGCTTAGCGAACAAAAAGGTGTATATGAGCCAGCAAAACAAAAAGGTGCAATGGGATTTGATGAGAAAGAACCATTGGATGAAATCATTGATAAAATCAATGAGAAATTCAAGGGCAATTTTACGGATGGCGATAAAGTATTATTGACTGCACTTCGTGATAAGCTGATGAATGATCAAAGATTATCTAGTATGGCAAAGTCATCTGATCCACAGATATTTACAGAAAGTATTTTCCCTAAAGCATTCGATGATGCAGCATTGGAGAGTTATACAGAATCACAAGATACATATACCTCTTTATTTGAGGATAGAAATAAATACAATGCAATCATGGGTGCATTAGCTGAAGTTATTTATAGGGAAATGCGAAAATAAGGAGAAGTGAAATGGCAGATTTCAAATATGAAATAGTAGAAGAACTAGGTGTTTTATCAGAAAACACAAAAGGCTGGAGAAAAGAACTTAATCTCATTAGCTGGAATGGGGCAGCTCCAAAGTATGACATTAGAGATTGGTCACCAGAGCATGAGAAGATGGGTAAAGGCGTAACTTTGTCAGAAGAAGAATATGAATCACTTAAAAAATTGATGTAGAAAAAACTAAGATGGAGGAGGTGAGCAAATGGCATCAATAGCTTATGGAATAGATGGAAACGGAAAGAAAATATACGCAGAAGATGCGTATAGTGGACGAACGTATATATGTCCATATTGTTTTGAAGATATAAATGTTAGAAAGTGTACAGACAGAGATGATTATTTTGCTCACAAATCTATACATAATAGAACTCCTCAACAGATGCTTTGCCCAGGATATACTGGAGGCGAAGGAAGAATAGAAACAGATAGCGATAAAATATGTGTTATTAACGGTGGAGTTCCTCTTCATCTAGTTGCAAAGAATAATGAATATGAGTTGATCGCTGTATTTCCACCATTATCATTAGCGAGTTTAAATAAGCTGACATCATGGAATACGATGGTTGAAATAACAAATGACGGACAAAAAGAAGTATTTAGCGCATTTAATTTACACAGGTATAGAGTAAAAACAACGAATGATTAAGGTGTTTGTTTATTTCGAGAAGGAGAACATCAACACCGGTGATATGGAAAGCGAACTACTTCTTACAATTTTCAGTAGCCTTGCAGAAAGTGAATCAGTTTCCATTGCTGAGAATGAGTCATGGGCCATTCAGAAAAGGTTCCAAAACGGCACCTTCAAAATTGGATATCCGCCATACGGTTATAAGAACGTAAGTGGCAAGATGGTTATCGATGAAGCAGAAGCAGAGATTGTAAGGTTTATTTTTGCAGAATGCCTTTCTGGAAAAGGCAGCTATAAAATAGCAAAAGCACTTAGAGAGAAAAAGGCACTGACAAAGCGAGGCGGCAAATGGAGCTCAACGGTAGTTAAAGAAATCCTGAAAAATGAGAAATATACGGGTGATGTGCTCTTTCAGAAAACATTCACTGATTCGCAGTTTAACAGGCATACCAATCGGGGTGAAAAGCCGCAGTACTATGTCAAAGGTCATCATGACGCAATAATTAGCACCGAGGACTTTGAAGCGGCACAGGCGATTATTGTCCAGCGTGCTAAAGAAAAGAATATTGTGGCGGATGATGAGAAGTACCTGAGCCGATACCCATTCTCAGGAAAAATAATATGCGCTGAATGCGGTGCTACTTGGAAAAGAAGAACACATACCGCTTGTAAGGCTAAATACTATGCTTACACCTGCAACACTCACCTGAAGGACAAAAATAAGTGCGGCCAGCTTTTTATCAACGAGACGGATTTTGAGGTCGCCTTTGTAAATATGGTGAACAAGCTGATTTTTAGCAAAAAGGTTCTTTTACAACCGTTCCTTAATAGCCTTAAAAGCATTGACCAAGCTAATGCACTTACTCGAATTAACGAGCTTGAGACGGCTTTGGAACAGAACTTTGACCGAAGGCAGGTTCTTACAAACCTTCTTTCAAAGCAGTACATCGAGCCTGCACTATATGCCAAACAGAATAGTGAACTTTTAGCTGAAGCTGAGGAGTTGAGAAATGAAAAGGAAGCCTTGTACCGCTCGGTAAATGGTGAGCTTGAGAATTCGAAAGCAGTAAGCAGGCTCTTAAAGTATGTAAACAATAGTGCAGGACTTGCAGAATTTGATGCAGTTGCCTTTGAGGCACATGTTGACCACATTACTGTTTACACCAGAAGTGAAATAGGCTTCGCACTAAAGTGCGGTTTAACCCTTAAGGAAAGGTTGTGAGAATATGAGTCATGTCCCATACGGATACAGAATCGAAAATGGTAAAGCGGTGATTGATGAAGAAAAAGCAAAGCAAGTAAAGAAGATCTATAAAGCATACCTCTCTGGCCTTGCCTACGTGCCAGCAGCAGAAGCCGCCGGACTTAAGCTTTACCACACAGGTGCAAAGAAGATGATGCAAAATAAGCATTACCTCGGAGACGACTATTACCCGGCGATTATTGATAATGAGACCTTTGTCGCGGCAGAAGCCGAGCGTGTAAAACGACAGGCTAAGCTTGGAAGAGTATTTGATGATAAGCCAGCCAAAGTGAGCAAGATTGCTACAGGTTTTAAGATGCCAAAGGTTCAAATAAAATATGATGATCCTTTTACACAGGCAGAATACGTCTACAGCTTGATAGAAAGCGAGGTGGATGTATGATTTCCTTAGCCAGCAATGTTACGGTTATTCCTGCAAAGAAAACAATCGGTACACAGAAAACAACCGATAAAGTCCAGAAAACACGAGTAGCTGCTTATTGCCGTGTTTCCACTGATAGTGATGAGCAGGAAACCAGCTATGAAACACAGATTGAGCATTACACTTCGTTTATCAATAGTCACCCGGATTGGGTGCTGGCCGGGATATATGCCGATGACGGCATTTCTGGAATGAATACGAAAAAGCGTGATGAATTCCAGCGCATGATTAATGACTGTAACGAAGGCAAGATAGATATGGTTATTACCAAGTCCATCAGCCGATTTGCAAGGAATACGGTTGATTGTCTGAATTATACCAGAGCCCTTAAGAATAAGAACATCGGCGTTTACTTCGAAAAAGAAAATATCAATACGCTCGATGCTAAAGGTGAAGTTCTAATGACAATTATGGCTTCTCTTGCACAGCAAGAAAGTGAGTCATTATCGGCTAACGTTCGTCTGGGTTTGCAGTTCCGATACCAACAAGGAAAAGTTCAGGTCAATCACAACTGGTTCTTGGGATATACCAAAGATGCAGACGGGCACCTCATCATTGATCCAGAGCAAGCTGAAGTCGTTAAGCGCATCTATAGAGAGTACCTTAGCGGTAAGAGCTTCTTACAGATAAAAAGGTCGCTTGAAGCCGATGGAATTCTGAACGGTGCCGGTAATGCAAAATGGCATGAAAGCAATATAAAGCAGATACTTACAAACGAGAAGTACATCGGAGACGCTTTGCTTCAGAAGACCTATACGGTGGATATTCTTGAAAAGAAGCGTGAAGCTAATAAGGGTCAGGTTCCTAAATATTATGTAGAGGACAGTCATGAAGCTATTATTCCAAAGGATATCTTCCTAAAGGTACAGGAGGAAATCGCAAGACGCGCAAACCTTACCAAAGGCACCACAAAGCGCAAACGAATCTATAGTGGCCGCTACGCTTTATCTGGAATAGTGTTCTGCGCTCACTGCGGTGACATCTTCCGCAGAATTAAATGGAACAATCGTGGGTGTAAGTCCACCGTTTGGCGCTGCGTCAGCAGGGTAGAAAAAGATGGTCCAGATTGTACCGCAAGGACTGTTCATGAAGAATTTCTCCATGAGGTAGTTATCAAGGCCATAAACGAAGCGTTCCGGGAAAAGAAAGCAATCCTTCATCTTTTGCGAGAGAATATCGAGAGTAGTCTGGAGGAAGTCACTTCAAATCAGATTGCAGCGATTGATGAACAGATGAAGTCAATGCAGCAGGAGCTATTGGCAACCGTTAATTCTAAGAATACCGGTGATGAGCTTGGTATGGAGATTAGAAGGCTGCGTGATGAGAAGCAGGCCCTTCAAAATGAGCAGGCATCCCGACAGGATCTGAAAAAGCGAATTGATGAGTTGATGCGTTTTCTTAACGACCTGCCTTGTGAGCTGATTGATTATGAAGAAGATTATGTGA
>JBNRML010000034.1:0-4230 GCA_050309585.1 Lachnospiraceae bacterium | reverse complement strand
AACTCCCGTTTTGTCTGCAAGTTCATCACTCAATTTGCGACGGCTACCATGCAGGACAGTTTTTTGACTATCTGCAAAACCTTGCAGATGAAGCAGACGGCTGGTTGAAATAATCAAATTCCAATTTACTCGAACAGATTAAAATCTAAAGCAGGACCTGCGGGTCCTGCTTTTTTGCATCCTGATACCTGCCGGCACTCAGTGAATATAAAAATTTGCTCATATCTTTTTCTGTATATAATACCAATAACATGGAAACAGCACAGCGGAATCGCATTTGTGTATTTGTTCATACGATGTCCAAACGATATTATATACAGTAAATTACTGATATTATATACAGAAACTTTTTGACATTTTAGTGATACAGCGATTATTTGTTGTTGCACTGTAATTTAGGTGGGAAAACTTAAAAAAGTTATGCAGAAATTTTGAAGAATGGCCGACATCTTTCCCAGAAACCTTGAAATGTTCACATTCTGGAGTTATACTATACTCATGTAGCATTGCAACAACACCAAGGTGGGAAAAAGATATGAGCGAGAAACCAAGAGCAAAGGCATATGTCTATACTCGTGTTTCAACTGCCATGCAGGTTGATGGATTCAGTCTGGATGCACAGCGAGACGAGATAAGACGATTTGCCGAGTTAAAGAAAATTGATATTGTTGGAGAATACTGCGACGAGGGCAAGTCTGGCAAGAATACCAAAAACAGAACCGAGTTCAACAGGATGCTTGCTGACATCAAACGAAAGAAAGATGATGTCCGTTATGTCCTGGTTTTCAAGTTGTCCCGATTCGCCCGTAATGCTGCGGACACTTTGGAGAATCTGCGAGCAATGCAGAATTGTGGTGTTGACCTGCTCTGCACTGAGGATGGCATGGACAGCTCTTCGACCTCTGGAAAACTCATAATCTCCATCATGTCTGCATTTGCGGAAATGGAGTTGGAGAACATCCATACTCAAACAATGGCAGGTCGCAGACAGAAAGCAAAAGAGGGCAAGTGGAACGGTGGTTTTGCTCCATACGGTTACAAACTGGTGGATGGTCTCTTGACTATTGTTGAGGACGAGGCAGAAACCGTTAAATACATCTTTGAATTGTTCACCACTACTCCTCTGGGAGCAAACGGTGTTGCAAAGAGACTGAATGCCGAGGGCATTGCAAAGAACGAAAGACCAAACGGTAAACACACCGTTTTCACTGGTGATTTCATAAAGAAAACCCTTGATAATCCTGTTTACATGGGTAAAATCGCATACGGACGTCGCAAGACTGAAAAGGTCTCTGGCGAAGATGGCAGAACCCATATTGTCAAGGAAACGGATGAAAGCAACATCATCATTTCCGAGGGTGTACATGATGCCATTGTCTCCGAGGAAGTCTGGAAAGATGCCCATGAGAAACGAATCCGTACAGGTGTCAAAAAGGAGAAACTGGAAAAAGAGCATGAGTACATTCTCTCTGGTCTGCTCCGTTGTCCTGCTTGCGGAAAACCGATGTACGGTATACCGTCAAGGAAAAAGAGAAAGGATGGCACTCCATACCCTGTCTCTTATGCCTATAAGTGCCGACAGTCCAAGAATCTGACTGGCATTGATTGCACATTCAATAAACAGTTTAATTGCCGTGAGATTGATGCAGAGGTCTCCACAGCAATCTCCATGTGTTTCCTCACTCCAGATATTGTGGAGAGAATCCGAGCGGAAATGAACCGTGAATACGATGTCAGTGCATTAGAGGAAAAACTGGAAACCGTAAAGAAGAACCAAAAAGTTCTGCTTGCAAGGAAAAAGAAACTCGAGCAAGCAAGAGATGCCCTTGACCCACTCGACAGAAATTTCGATATGAAATTTGATTCTTTCACTGATTCTCTTGATAAAGTGTTTGATGAACTGCGCGAGGTGGAAAGGGTCATTGAAAGTATAGAAATCAAAATCCGTACTGCCACCAACTCCAAGAAAACGAAAGAGGATGCAATCCAACTGCTTTTGGAGTTTGGACAAATGTACCCGACATTGCCGGAGGCAGAGCAAAAGAAAATCGCAAATGTTCTCATTGAGAGCATTGAGATTTTCCCAACCAAACGAGCATACGGATATTTGAAAACCATCCACTTCTCATTCCCTGTGTTAAGTGGTGATGAAATCAAACAGACCATGAGCATCTGGGACACCCATCCAGACATCTTGGACGAGGACGGCAATTTCAATGGGTATAACCCAGAGGACGATTTGCCACCAGTCGAGATGGAAACTGGAACGATTGTAGTTCATGCAGAGGGGGATTCTTTCCCACCTAAACGAATTACAGACGAGACGTGCGTACTTTTGTCCCACAAAAATTCGTAAACATCTCCACCGTCCTTATACACAGGAAAATTGAATAAAATTGATTTCAGAGGTAGCTCTGATTCATCGCATGGGAAAATCTCTATTTCTTTGATTAGCGAAGAAATTAGAGATTTTTTCTCTTCATCGCTGATTTTATCGTATACCTTATCAAAGTTTGCCAACAGGGTGTAGATATTCTCCAAGGTAATGGCATCCTGTTCCACAGCCTTGCGACGTAGCTTTACGTCCTCAATTTTTTCTTCAAGCTCTACAATGATGTCGTATAGGCTGTCAAGCCGGAGTGTCATATCGTGGAGCTTGCGTTCTCTGAAACGGGCATCTTCCGGCAGGCTATCAATTTCATTTTCAAGGCGAGTTTTATTCAAATCTACTTCTCTAAGTTTACCTTCATAATTTTTCAGCTCTCTATCAAGAGTAGAGGTGTCAATCTGTTTTCCTATTTTTGATTTTATTTCAGTTGCAAAATCTTTATTCTTAATCAGCTCTCTAATTGCTTCAATGACAAGTGGCTCAATGTCGGTTTTTTTGAGCATTGCTTTGTAGTCACAACTTTTTCCTCTTGCTGTCCGAGCCTTGCTGCACACATAATAGTAAATCTCTTTATATGTACCGTCCTTGTTTGTCCAAGCGTGTTTGTTGGTGTACATCGGTCCGCCACATTTAGGGCATTTTAAAATACCGCTTAACAAATGTGCTCTATCACGACCAATTTTAGAGGGAGATTTCACACCTGTTATTTCTCTTTTTTCATGAGCCTGTGTCCACAGCTCCTCGCAGATAATGGCATCGTGCTGACCGTCTGCAAGGATATAGTCATCTTGGTGTACTTGGCGGTATTCATTCTTAGTGCCTTTGACCTTTTCTCTTGTGCGTCTGCCGAAAGCAATTTTTCCATAGTACACTGGATTGTCGATAATCATTCTGACAAAATGGGTACTCCATTGGGTTAGTGTACCGTTATCCCGTTTAACCTTTTGAATACCCTGCAAGTTAAGGTAGTTGGCAATTTTATAAAAACCCATATTCCCATTCACATATTTATCAAAGATAATGCGTACCGCTTCAGCTTCATCTTCTTGGATAAAAAGCTGCTTATCCTTGAGAAAGTAGCCATAGGGAGCAAAGCCACCATTCCAACCGCCTTGACGAGCTTTTTCCTTTCGTCCGTTCATAGTCTGCTCAATGATGTTTTCACGCTCTATTTCAGCAACAGCAGACAGCACAGAGATTAAAAGCTTTCCGCTTGTCTGTGACGAGTCAATTCCCTCCTCAATGCAAATCAAATTCACACCAAAGGATTGAATATGCTCCAATGAATTAAGAATGTCAGAGGCATTTCGTCCAAAGCGAGAGAGCTTGTAAACTAAAACGTAATCAATGCCTAAGCCATTTTCAATATCACTGAGCATCTGCTTAAAGGCAGGACGACCATCTATTGATTTGCCGGACTTTCCGGCATCTTCATAAATATTTACGATTTCCATTTCTTCTCTATCTGCAAATCGCTTTAAGCTATTTTTCTGTCCGTCCAAGCTGAAGCCGTCAACCTGCATTTCGGTACTTACACGAGGGTAAAGTACACATTTTTTTCCACTTCTATTCATAGTAGTTGACCTCCAATCAATGATTGGAAAACATCAATCCATAAAAACTGCTCTTTTAGACAACACGATTGATTTCATCTAAAACCTCTGCACCATGTTTTTCTATAATTTGCGAAAGTACATTGATAAAATCCTGATATGCTTTGGTTTTCTCATAAGATTTAGGTGGTGTAACAACAGTATCAGTAGGATTAGGTGCATTTTTGATATTTTCCATTCGCAATCACCTCCAAGTGTATTGCTTACATAAAGTATAAGCATATATAT
>JBNRML010000033.1:0-26114 GCA_050309585.1 Lachnospiraceae bacterium | reverse complement strand
AAGTAATACCGGACGGCATCCTCTTTAAACTTTTTGTCAAACTGTTTACTCATGATAATTCCTCCATCTCTTATAGTATTAATTATAACTTGTATTTAGGAACTGCCCACTTTCAACTTGTACCATTTTTATTCTACCACCATGTCAAATGGTGCTAATCTTGCACCACAGCTAATCAAGATACTCTTAGCTGTCTTTCCCGCAGCCAGCTTGTACTTTTTGTACTGCTTTACTGCGAAATGGTCTGGTTCTCTCTCCTCAAGCTCATCGAACATCAAATCGACAGGATTCTTAAATTCCTCATCGTCCTCCCTTGCTTCACTGGCATTAATCATGTCAAGCAGGGTGGTAAAATTCTGTTCTTCCTCCACACACTCATACCAGATATATCCGATAAGGGCTGTGTAGTATAGCTTTTCGGCTTTCACCCAGAAATCTTCACCGGATTGCTGTCCCTCTCCTTTGGTGTTTAAGATTATCGTGTTTACAAGTTTCAAAATGTCCTTTTCACTCCGGATATAAGCGAAAGGATTATAGTGCATTGATTTTTTAAAGTTAATGGTGTTCAGAACTTTTACTTTGTACCCGTTCTTTAACAGCATTTTGCCACACTCTACCAGCACCGTTCCTTTCGGATCAGTGACAACGTAGGAGCTGTGCATCTGCATCAGGTTGGGTTTCACAAAAAAGCGAGTCTTGCCGGAACCGGAACCGCCGATAACAAGAATGTTTTTATTTCTTGCATACTTCGGCTGCTTTGGTCTGCCCGACATCATCAGCCTTTCCGTTTCTGTCAGTATGACATTGTTCTCAAAGACCGGATCGACATAAGGCTCTATATCCTTTGCATTTCCCCACCTTGCGGAACCGTACTCTACACCCTGCCTAAACTTCTTGGCATTCTTGGCTTTAAAATACACCACAAGACGGAGCGCAACGCCGCCCGCAATACCAATCAACAAATCTTTCAGGAAAAAGCTCGGCAATGGATTGGAAAACAAATCGTTCAGCCCGTTCATGGCTTCCATCATCTTATCGGAAGCATTGCTCCCCGGCGATACACGCCACAGCCACGCTATCTTGTCACAAAAATACCCTGCAAGAATGTACGGGAGATTCATAAGAATGAGCTTCTTTTTATCCACGCCTGCGGTCTTAGCCTTCAGCGTTTCAGGAATGGCTTTTAAGTCTTTGGCAATACCATCTATAATCTTACTCATAGCGACTGCCCCCTGTCTTTCTGGTGTTCCCTTGCTCTTTCCCTGTTCTTGTCCTTTCCAAGAAGCTCCCTGAACTCTGCCAGCTTCTCCCTTACGGATACTCTGCCACGCTTCTTCTCATTAACTTTCACAAATTCCTTAAATGCCTGTGTGATCACATCGGCATCCTTGCCCTTGAAAAATACCATATACTTCGGAGGTTCCACCGTCTTATCCTTTTTCACAGCAAAGTCAACATTGTATTTCCTTGCCACCCGCTCAAAGGACTTGATGTTGTTATCCGTAACCTCAATACTCGAAGCTCCCATACCCTGACCTACCAGCTTTTTCACTGACATTTTCCCATGCGTTGCCTGTTTCCCGGCTTTCCGGCGCTCCAGATACATCTTCATGGCTTTTTTCAGTACATCGGCGGTCAACCTTGAGGACTTGAAAACAAGGGCAATCGTTTTCTGTGTAACTTCCTCCTGCATGGTTTTCCTCCTTGATTTTTTGTAGCTGTAATTCCGTTAAGGTGGAACATACAGCCTGTGCAGTAAATACTTCATAAGATCTCCTTTACACTTCTGGACATTTTGTCCAAAAGTTCTGTAAACGCAAAAAGGCAGCTACAAACCTTTGCGGTCTATAACTGCCCTTGCGCTGTATTATCTTTTATTTGTCTTCGCATCAAATCTACAAGCAAGAGATGCAACAATATACGAAATATTTCTAAAACAATTTTATTTGCCTATGCCTACCCTATTCTCCCCAAAATCCTTTCTCAAATTTTTTCTAAATGTAATACAAAACAGCTCTCGTTATACCTTCGTGCTCATATCATACTTAATTATTCTTACAAATAAATAACTTTATTCATAACTTTAAAGTTGCTGTCTTTCTTTCATATAATCAAACCATTCACTTCTTGTTTGAAAATAAGTCTCCACACTTAATTTAGGTAATACTTCTTCGTTAAGATATGTATTTACAAGATCAATATGCTTATTTAATATATAAATTATTCCTGGTACTGATTCAATAAGTCTTGCTCCACCATTTTTTATCGTTAAATGACCATTATGTTCTGGATTTCTGCAAGGAACCATTATTCCTGAATAAACTGCCGTCAATGATGAATGTATGAATTCACTATTAAACTCATAAAATTTATCATAATCTTCCTTAATTCCTAATTCTATAGCATATTCTCTTGCGGATTTCGTAAAGTAATCTCCATTTACTGGAATTGGATCAAAATAACCATCATCAACTTCTCTTAATAATTCATTTATATTTACATCAGTTCCATCATCTCTTTTTAAAATATGTAGCCTCATTCTCTTATGAACGAATTCTCTATACTTTTCTACCTCATTGTGTTTAATCAAGTATAAGGATTGCCAATAATTGTCAAACATTATTCTTGTTGAAACTGCTGATAATATACCATTTAATCCCAAAAGAGAAATGGATAACTCTTTAAATACCTGAATACTATATAAAAACTTTGAAATAATAACTTGTTCATCGTCTGGAATTAAATACCAATCTTTTTCAAAGATTTGCTCATACATACTAAGTATATTCATTAATTCATCCATCTTTGGATAAAATTTCATTTCGTATTCATCGTGGTAACAATTCATATTATTCATTATAAGATCAATAAAATTCTTTGGAACTTTACTGAAAACCTTATCTTCTCCTCCTGTCATTGTAACCAAAAGATAAGTTGCATTAATTATATTACCCTCATCTTCAAGCAAATTCTTTAAATCTTTCTTATAATCAAATATTTGTTTAGCCATCTCTAATTCAGCCATAATCAACAATCTTGTTAATCTCATCAATGGTTGATCTTTATCCTTTGATTTCTCATCAATGTCTTTATAATCCATTAGACTAAAATTGTCTGATAAATACTTAGAAAATTGAATACCGTATTTATTCAATATAGCATTAATGTTTTTCTCTATATCATCAACAATTTCCCATTCAAATAAAGCATTTTTCTTTTTTATTGAATATTCAATCAACTCCTTCAAATATTCTCCATAACCGTTTTCTTCAAATATAATATAAAGCCATAAGTGTCCCAATGTATATAAATATACACCTAACTCTCTACTGCTTTTATTTGTTCCGTTTGGAGAAAAAGGGTGTATTAATTGATTTCCCTTTTTGCTAAATTGTTTAATTATCCTTTTCTCTTTCAATACTTCTTCAAACCTATCCATTATTATCCCCTTTCAACATAATAATACAACATAACTCCGCATACATCTTTCCATCTTCAAATTTAACATCATCAAGTAACAATGCCTGAAATAACACTTCCCTAACACTCTCTAATTTTACCATAGAAAGCTCCTCTTCCGAAAGTCCCTCCAGCTCTATATTTTCCAAAGCCATCGCTTTTCTTGCAGACAGGCAGTATGTATATAAAGCCATGATGTATCTGTCAGACATCACAAAGGCATAGGTATCCTTGCCTTTATAATTGTATCGGCACTTTTCCAATTCTTCCTCAGATATGGTAAAGAAACATCTTACTGTTTCCAGATACACCTTTCCCTCATAGTCCGGCTTATATTTCTTTGCCAGCCGCTTAATCGTTGCAAAAATATTATTTCTCTCATAGGTCAGTCTGGTTCTCTTAAAGACTGCCTTTTTCCCTCGCATATCCATGTAAACATTGTTCCCTATAGTTTTTCCGGCGAATGGTTCATACTCACCGATCCGCAACAGATAAGAAAGCACCTGCAACAACTTCTCCTGTGAAGTAATTTCATTGTAGCTGTAATCACCAAAGCCTAACTTTTCAAACTGTAAAGGTGTGCTCCCTTTTTTAATCTCCCGTTCCATTACTCTGTCCACATCTCTCATTGACTCCATATATCTTTCTGCTCCTTCCTTCTGACAATAAAAGAGCAGCCATGTTCTGACTGCCCCACCTTTGGACAAAATGTCCAGAAGTTCTATATTTCCACTTTTGGACTTTTTGTCCAGAATTGTCCTGTTACAATACTGATAATCTCTCCTGTAATGCCAATTATCTTGAAAATCAGCACTACACCGCCGATTAAACCGCCTATGATACAATTCAGAGCAAGAACACCAATGCTCCCACTGATACCAAAATTCTTTGGTATCAGCCACAGGCACATCCGGCGGATACCAAACGGGCACCCTGCAATAATCCAATATAAAAACCAGTCAAAGCCTTCTTCTTTATTGCATACCGGATAACAGGTCAGCATCCATACCACAATTATCACTGCCGGAACAATGACCTTAAACAATACCCTTTTCATGCCATCCACCTCCATACATATCGTGCTGTACCTCCTGTTGGTAGTAATGATTGATTGTGCTTGGTGCATTATATAGCGTTGTCACCATATACGCCTTAATGTTCGTAATCTTGGTTGTGGTATTCTTCATGCAGCCAATGACATAATTCAAGTGTGAACTATTCAGTTTCAGAAACTTTGACTTTACCAGCTCATAAGGGTAATCATCCCCGCCTATCCTTACCGTCTTGTGCTTTACGCAGACCACTTCACAGATAATCTCAAAAAGCTCATCATAAAGCTCCCTGTCCTGCCAATCACCATATTTCATGTAGTGATCATATTCAATGTTCTCCTTGATGATTTCAATGTATGCGTTGACATCCTCCATCGCATCAATCGTTTTTTCTGCTTCACTATCAGCTTGATTGATATGATAGGATTCTCCGTCAGTAATATTTGCAGTAGTATATGAATCTGTCTCTCCGTTTTGGGATAGACCTGTATCCAGTTCCGGAGAGAGGGTTTTATCCGTTTCGTCATGACCTGTATCCCATTTTGTAGATACCTGTATCCCGTTTGGGATACCCCTCCCTCCCGAAATTTCCATAGGGGTATCCGATTTTGTAGGGAGTCTCCCTCCCATTTTGACATCGGATACATCTGCGTATGAATTGTTCTCCCCATTCATAGCAGGAATTTCCTCTGGAAATGTCAGTCGGTAAAGCATATCCGGCTTTAATTCCACATACATCACATTATTGCAAACAAGTCCGTCTCCGTAACTGACTGTCCGGAACTCTCTCCTGATCACCTGCAACTGCTCCAATTTATCCATTGCGGTCTTTACTGTTTTCTTAGATTCTCCAAACAAATCCGCATAATACTGATAGCTCTGTCTTAAAATATCCTCTGAAAACTTCTTTTTCCATCCAAGAATATGACCGGTTCCCTGATCCCGCACCTCGGAAGGGCGATACCAATAGACAATATCCGCCAAAATAACAATCGCAAGAAGATATGGTTTCCCATTCTCCTTTGTGATTGTTTTATACCAAATAGCCGGGATAATGTTTCCGGAGATATTTATAGAACCCATTGCGTCAACAATCTCGTTTCCGCTTGTCAAATATCCCATGCTCAAACAGCCCCTTCCTCTCTCCATTTATCAAGAAGTGAAATGATGACATTTTCAATCTCCTCATTGGAATAGCTGTCTGAAAAATATTTGCTTATCTTGTCCGCTTTCAGTGTAACCTTGCGTTCCTTTGGATTTTCTTCTGTCAGAATCAGCCGCACCATAGCAAGCGTAAGCTCTCCGATTTTGCCATATTCCTTTAGCTTTCCGGATTGTACGGTGCTGACATTGCAGCCCCGTTCCTCTATAATGACCTCTACCCACTGCTGTGCTTCCTCTGACAGAAAGGATATGTCCACGCCCTGTGAAAAGCCTAATTTCTTGGCATCCACCATTTCAAGAAGCTCATCGGACAGCCTTGAAAGCCAGATATAACGCTGTACCTTTTTCGCATTCTCCCCGGCAGCTTCCCCAACTTCATCAAGGGTATTCTTGCCCGATTTCTTTCCCTGATGCTTCATGGCTTCATACTTCATCTTATAGGCTTTTGCCTTTTCACTCGGTAAAATGTCCTCTCTTTGAATATTGGAATCCACCATGATAATGGTTGCTTCATCATCGGAATAATTGCGGACAATAATCGGCATTTCCGTTTTTCCGGCTCTTTCTGAGCCATGCTTCCTGCGGTGTCCGGCGATCAGCTCATAGCCGCCGCCAGCTCTCGGTCTTGCAATGCCCGGAACAAGTACCCCGTAAAGTCTGATACTCTCCGTTGTTTCCTCCATCTTTTCATCGTCCAATACCTTAAATGGGTGGTCTTTGAACTCATGAAGGTCTGCTAACGGGGCATTGATAATCTGCTCTGCCCCTATTTCCTGTGCGCCGCTTCCACCGAATAAATCATCAAAACTCTCCATTTTGATTTTAGATGCGCTTCCTGTCTTTGTATTACTGCTCATTTGCAAGCACCTCCTCTGTCAAAGAATTGTAGGCAGATGCCACCTTTCCCTTCGGATCATGCTTATAAATGCTGACTCCTTCCGCAGAAATCTCCGCCGCCCTTACCGAAATCGGAATAATGTTGGTAAATATCTTTACCCGGCTTCCATAGGCTTCCTTCAGCATGGCACTGATGTCCCTTGCATAATTCGTCCTGCTGTCCACCATTGTCAATAAAATGCCCTCTATCTCCAGTTTCGAATTAATCTGGCGCTTTACCTTGCCAATGGTCTTTATAAGCTGCTGTAAGCCTTTAACGGGCAGATACGCCGCCTGCACAGGTATCAGAATACTGTCGGCACAGGCAAAGGCATTTATTGTAATCATGCCAAGTGAAGGCATACAGTCAATCAAGATGTAATCGTAATAATCCCGCACCATGCTTATGTACTCCTGCATGATACGCTCCCGGCTCATGACATTCACAATGGAAACTTCCAGACCGGAAAGCTCAATGTTGCCCGGCATAATGTCTATTCCTTCCTCATGGTGTAAAATACCCTCCATTGGCTCAACTTCCTCGTCCTTAATCAGACTGCCCATGACCGATGCTAATGTTATCTCGATTGCGTCCGGCTCTGTGTACCCCAAACTTGCGGTAAGGCTACCCTGTGCATCGGCATCTATCAGCAGAACTCTCTTGCCCTGCTTTGCTAATCCAATTCCTAAGTTGCTTGTTGTGGTGGTCTTTCCGACTCCACCTTTCTGATTTGCGATTGCTATAACTCTACACATGATAAATTCTCCTTTGCTTTCTACTGATTTTCTTTTACGTTGCTTTTTCTCACTTCCACATAAGCCCTGTGGTATTTCTTTGTTCCTTTATTCGGGTATAAATCTGAAAACTCTGTTACTTCAATCTTGGGATTTCTCTGCAAAATCTTCCCAAACCATTTAATATCATTCTTTGTTCCCATCAATCGAACTTTTAACATCAATCTACTCCTCCAAACAAGGCATACAGTTTCCGGTTATAGGTTGCATATTCTGGATACCGGATTTGTATTGCCTGCCAAAAATACGGTGCATAGGCACAGCAGAATAATTCTTCCACCGTATACTGCCTGCACTCACTGATCTGTTCCTCTGCGTCTTTGTAATCATCTACGCTTGGTGTACCGTTGCAGTACAAATTAAACGCCATTCTGACTACTTTCACGCTTCCACTGGTCTGCCAGCCTTCATGTAAACATTCTGTCTTTACACAACCTGTCTTAAAATCATAAATGCGGTTCGCATTTCTTCTGGTATCATCGTTAATACCAAGACAATAGCAAAGTGCTTTATGGTACACATCCTGATACCTCACCTCTTTCAATTTCTCATAGTAGAATTTCTCATGTGCTTCGCTGATAAAAATAATCTCTTGAGCTTTTTCGGCTCCTGCTCCTAACGCTGTACTACTCATGTTCTTTTCCTCCATTTCTGCTTTGCTGACCATAACAAAAAAGGACACTTCTCTAAAATTTCTTTTAGAAAAATGTCCTTATAGTACAAAATATTAACTTGAACTGACTCGATTTTAATTTAAAATCGTTTATTTTAACCCTTTAAGACAGGTTATTTTGTCGTACTCTTGTCGTACCATACAATTTCAAAGTCCGCAAACCCGCATAAATACTGGATTTATTTGTCTAGCGATTTCATCGTCGGGAATTTTGTTGGAGTTTAACTACACTCCTACGAACTTCTTTGTATTGCTTTAAATCGTACCTCTACAATTCTTCAAATTCATTCGCATTTATTCCCGTTTTCATGGCTTTTTGATGTCCAATTGATGTCCTTGTTCTATTTTTGCTGTCCTTTTGGAAAGTTGCATTTAACAGTGGCTCTTCCCTAAAAAACATCCATATTTTTTGCTAAATTCTCAAGCGATTGTCTTGTAATACTTTCATTAACCTCAGCGTAAATGTTCATGGTTGTTGATACATCCGCATGACCCATAACTTCCTGAATAACTTTCACATTTGTCTCGTTCTCACAAAATCTTGAAGCAAATGTATGACGGAATATATGGCATGAGAATCTAGGTAACATTACTGGTTCTCGCTTCTGCTTTTTTGCCTTAATTTCTTCTTCTGCGTTATGTGCATCAACTATACGCTTAATGGCTCTGTTTACTGCTGCCGGATTATGAGGGTTTCCAAAGCGATTCGTAAATATGAAGTTCGTCATTCCATCTACTTCATTACTACAGAATCCTTCTTGTTTCTGTCTCTCACGTTCCTGCAATAAAATCTGATATAACTGTTCCATAATTGGAATTGTCCGGACACCTGCTTCTGTCTTAGGCTTTGATACCCTAAACTCACATACATAGGTTTCCTCACGCCTTGGATAGTATGTCAAACTATGGTTGATACTAATCAGGCGCTTCTCCATATCAACATCATCCCAGCGAAGTCCAATGGCTTCTCCAATTCGACATCCTGTTCCTAGCAATAACATAAAGAACGGATACCACACATAAAATATCGGATTCTTTGCTACATATTGCATAAAGGAACGCTGCTGCTCTACAGTAAGAGCATGTCTTGTCTTGCGACTTCCACCATTTCGTTTCTTAATCTCCGCATATGCACCATCAGTTGGATTCTTTCTTATAATATCATCTCTGACTGCAAGTTGAAAGGTTGGATGCAATACTGTATTGATACTTTCCAGTGTATTTACCTGCAATCCCAATTCCGTGATTAAATGATTGTAAAAGGCTAACACATCTGAATACTTCACATCTCCTATTTTCTTCTTGCCAAATCCATCTTTAATGAAATGATCCCATGTGTACCGATAATTGGAATACGTTGTACTTCTTAATTCTGTCTTTGTTGATAGGTAACGGTCAAACACATAATTAAGTGTGGCACTTCCTGCTACATACACATCTAATCCATCCATCTGATTCCTTATAAGCTGTTCTTCTCTTTCTCTAAGAGTTGCCAGGTTATTGGAATAAATATACTTCCTTTTTCCAAATGGATCAGTGTAACAGTAGGAATATCTCGTTCTTCCCTCACTCTTACGATACGACTCACCTTTGCGTAATGCTCGTCCTTTTCCATCTTTTCGTGCTGCCATCTTTTCCTCCTTCCGAGGGATAGAGAGCTTGCACTATTTCTGAGTTGATAATATGTTCATTCTCAAACTCATTTTTATCGCTTGCGTTACAGATAATTCATGATTCTTTGCATACTCTAGCAAAATCTCATATTCTTCATTCGTGAATCTCACACTGACTTTCTTATCCATCGGATCATCACTCTTTGGTCTACCAGTTCTTGCCATGTTGCACCTCCTCATATCATGATTATACTTTTTGTCCGTCATAAAGTCAAGCATTAAAGTACAAGTTTCTCTATCTCTCTCCATATTTATTTATAGAAGCTGTCTTCCGTTATTCTGAATGTCTCTAAATACTCATCAATTACATCCAAATTCACGAGTACAAGCTGATTGATTTTGTAACAGGCTTTTGCGTCTTTTGCCAACTCTTGAAACTTTGTCAGTCCCATAGAATACAGTTCTGCACCTTCCGCATATCTAACAAATTTTTTCCTCTTTGCTCTCTCCATGAAGCAGCTCCTCCCTCACAAGTTTTTTTGCTGTCTCCCATAAGGAAAGTTGTGTAATCAATGATTTATCAATTTCCTCCATTACATTAGAAGCCACCGTAATATACCCAATGTGTCCCCTGATTGCACTCTTTGATACAGTTTGCATATCCTCTGGCATAAAATCAGAGATTTTATGAAGGTGAAGTCCATTTACATCCAATGGATTAATTTTCACATGCACCTTAATATCTTTTAATTTAGAGCTTAATGGGCACACTGTAACCTGTGGTGCTCTGCAATGATTACTTGCATCAGCTGAAACCACGACCGCAGGTCTAATGAATCCCTGGACACCATTTGGCTTCCATCCAAAATCTACATATACAACCTGTCCTCTTTTGTACTCTTTATAATAATTTTTACTCTTCATAACTATACTTCCTCCCTGTCTTTTACATTCATCCCCAGCGAACCTTCATCCACTGTAATAATCGCACCACCTACTGCCTTAATCTTTCCGACTTTGTAATAAGCATCTGGAATATCTAAGGAAATTGCCATCATATTAGCCACAATGACTCCTTCCACTCTCTTCTGTCGAATGAGCTGCGCAATCTTCTCAAACTGCTGATTGCAGTCACCCTGACCAAGACCATTTCTTCTCATAATGCCTACAATCTTAACATTGTGTGCTCTTGCATATTCTCTAATGTAGCGTTCCTGATTTTTCTCACGCTTTTTTGTTTCCCATAATGGTCCAGTAGTTGATAAGTATGCGATAACCTCAATAATAGGTTCTTTCTTTTTTCTTCTACTCATAATATAACCTCCACTAAGATACAAGCCCTGTTGCCTGCTCAATCATAAATTCAAATATGTGTCTTAAATAATTCTGTTGTTCAACAGGTAGTTCCGATAATCTGCTGTCTATTGAATCCTCATTTTTATTCATCTTGGTATCCGTTTCTTCTATATTAAGAAGTTTATTTGCATCACACTGATAAGCATCCATTAAAAGGTATAATCCATTCATACTTAGACCTCTTCCACCCTGTTCAATCTGGTTAATACTGGAATTACTTAATCCTGTCAATTCGCTTACCTGATACACGGATAACTTTTTATCTTTTCTAAGCTGGCGAAGATTCGGTCCAACTGTATATCCATCATATTTATTCAACATATCCAATCAGACCTCCATTCCTCGCTCTTTCTTCAATCATTGCTTTGACTTCTTCATAAGCTGCCGATTCCGTTTCATATTTACCAAGAAAATCACCACACTGGCTATACACAATAGTTCCCCACTCGGTGTTTATAAAATTGCATCGGCTGAGTGCCAGGGGATACCCCCAGCAGCTAACAACCTTTTCTTTCATTATTCTTCATCGCCCTCTGGTAAATATGGTGCGATGATTGCCTTCTCAGTGAAATCCACAATTATCATGCCAAAGTACATAGCCTTTTCTATGAACTTGTCCAGATCATCTACATCATTTGAAAGGTCTGTGATTGACTTTACAAAAATAATACCAACGCCTGAGTTTTCAATCCAATCGCTTAACCTGTCCACAGATTCACGATCAATATCTCCACCTGCTAATTCATCTACGATGATATCAACCATTTCAACACCTGTTGCATCTGCTACCTCAAGCATCTCAGTAACTAGTACATGAATCTTGTCATCTGACCTGCGGGTTTTAATGAAGATGACACCCTGTCCTTTTGGCACTCTTGTCTCTTTTGCTTCTGCCTGCTGTTCATTTTTCATTCTTAAAATCTTGTGTTTCATTGTAATATTCTCCTATTCTGAATTTGATTAGGAGAGCTTCTGCGCATCCACTCTCAAGTGGTATACTCCGTCGAGCACATATATATCATAAAACACAATAGATTTTGTATCTCGACTGCGTAAGTCGTATTTCTGTTCAGAACACGACTTCGGAAGTCGTTTATTTGAAAGCGGCAATAAGAATTCTCTCTGCACGCTCTAATTCTTCCTTACTTAATCCATTTAGTATTTCAGAAATGCTATCATGCTTCATTTGGCTTGTATCTCCATATAAAATGTAATCAGCCGTTACACCCAATGCTTGTACAATTGCATTTATATGCTCTGTTTTTACAAGCACTACTCCACGTTCTATTCTTCTGTATTGCTCATAGCTAAGACCCACGAAGTCCGCCATCTCCTGCGAAGAAATCTGTGCAGCTTCACGAGAAGCTGTTATGCGTTGTGCAATTTCTAATGTTTGATTATCGTCAATAGCTCTTAACAGCTTCTCTTGAAGCATTAAAACACCTCCTTCTTTACTATTTCTTTACTGTTTACTCTTCGTCTTCGTCGATTAGCGAGTATTCTGCACCACAGGCTGGACACTCAACATCAAAATCTCCGTTGAGCCACATGCCAATGTGTCCACAGCATTCACATTCGAGGGCGTCCTCATCAATAAATGAAGCCATACTATCACCTCCTGAATATAAGGTATCATTTCTAAACACTTCATTCGAGGGCGTGAAAAATCATAAAATTGGGTAAAAAAAAGCAGCTAACTAAATTAATAGTTAACTGCTATATTGCATACTTTTCCTATGTAATTATTCCTGTCAGATATGCCAGGTCTCTCACCCTAACAATCCCTGCTGTCCAGCACATTTCAAATCACTGTCTGCTGACCCAATGGCGCTTCTTACCATGGATTCTCTATATTTCTAGGGTACGTAGCCACCCGCTTGTAAATTATGTGTTGAAAGTACTTGTACGCCCCAAGCCGACAATTCCTTTCAGTCCAAATCATTATAACACTTTATATCTTATACATCAATGCTAAAAATCTGTGAAATCTTCTGTAAACCAAGGCAATTTTAGTTCGATTGCTCTTTGAAACATATTATACTGATTCCCTAATTGCAGATATTTCATCTCTAGTAATCGTATTTTTCCTTCCTCTTTGTTCTGTTCGAACTTAACAGCCATATATCTCATGTTATAATGAAATTGAAAAATATTCTCATCGTATTGATATTCGTTAAATTGTATTATTTCAGTCAATTCGTGACAAAAATATTCTATAAAATTCTCATGTTCAAATTCCCTTAGTATTCGCATATCCTCAATAATCAACTCATACCCACTTAATTCCTGTATCTCTTGCTGTACCTTCTGTTTTATTCCAGTCATTCTGTATTCCTGTGGTAAACCTAATTCTGCAAACATTCCCTCCACAAAAATATCAATATTACTTACTGAATCTAATTCCACTACTTTACGAATCAGCTCCGTAAATTTAAGATCTATTCGAACGGAATGCTCATATAAACCATATTTAATTTCATTATAGTTGCACCATCTTTTTATTAAAGCAGTCCACGCATAATCAAATGCATCTGTATTTTCATTCACATCTATATTTTTTAATGAAGCATATAACGATTTAGCTTTATTTCCATAATATCCCTTGTAGTTGTTTTCATATACAAGTTTCTTTGTTTTTGCCTCATATAACGCTTGGGCAGATGCAATTACCATTGTTAAAGGAAAACCATCAAAAACTGTTCTTCGAAAAAAGCGTTCCATAATAGAACACAATTTCACTATATCTTCCGTATGATTTTGTACCCACCTCTTTGTACATTTCCCTGATATTGACTCCGCAAACCATTCACTTTCTCTTTTTATAAAATCTGCCAAACCTGTTTTAGGCACTTCATAAAAGCGAATCTTTGGATCAGCTGTTTGTTCGAATAGCATCTTTCCTACGGGCTTTCCTAAATCATAAGCATATTTTAGACTCTTATATGAATCCTCTCTTTCACATCTACGTATAAATGCCTTATACTTCAAATACCCTATCTCCCACACAGAATCCTCATATGTATGTTTTTGTTCATATTCCTGAACATTTTTTATTGCTTCCATGCATTTATCAACACGATTTTCTATATCTGTTAATTCTCTTTCCTCAATAAACACATTTATAGGAACATCTAAAAGCTTACCTATATACTGGAATGTTGTCTCATAGCAATATATCAATTGAACATAGATTCTATTTATCCTATTTATCTGGTTCAAAGATAAATGCTTGACAATTTCATTCTTTAGTAATTCAAGTTCCTCAGCCGGTTCTGGTATATTTGTATGTTCAAGAAAATTAGCAACAAGCTGAAGTCTTGGTTTGGTAATACTATCTAGAATTTTTATCCTCTGAAATTGTTTATTTCCATATTCTATTCCGTGTTTATCCAAGTAATACAGCAAAAAAACCATCTTATAGTAATCAATGCGATTCTCTTTACTGATTTTATCTTCTTTAATTCCTAAATATTGTTCAAGTTTTTTTGCCACACCAGCCTTATCTGTAAACAATATTTTTTTCATTTTATTGCGTTCTTGAGTAATTTCATCTTTATCAGCTTGTTTTTTTCCACCATCATATATTGATATTCCATCTAATTTTTCTAATTCAAGCACATCTTTGATAATGTCAATTTTTTTCACTTCTTTAATATCAGTTCTAAAAATAAAGTTGAATTTTACTTCTGTATACGTCCGGCATTTATAGAAATCAGATACCTTTTTTTCCTGGTACAAAAAATAATCAAATGACAATACAATATTTTCAAACATCATATAAACCATTGTGTCCTTGGATATCTTATCTTGCCAGTATTCCTCCGTTGTTCTACTCTCATACTTATACGTCTCATGTATCAACTTAATTATTGCGCCATATTCCGTCACTATAACACCATCAAAGACTATGTCATTAGCTTTCTTTATATATTCATATACATATTGTGCTTTTTCAAGTTCAGTATCCCCCTGTGGTTTTACATTTAAATTATCTCTGTTTTCCATAGCCTTAAGATTAACAAAAATTATTCCCATACTTCACCTCTACAGTTCATTTAACAAACGTATTATTTGCAACTTTTTTTCAATATTTCTTGTCGCAATCAATTCATCGCTTACTTTATATTTTTCTTTTCCATATAATAAATAGTCAGTTGATATTTCCAAGTACTGAGCAATAACATATATATATTCCAATTTACAAACAACTCTACCATTTTCAATTCTTGATAATTGATCTTTACCTATACCTATTATATCGGCAAAATCTATTGCTTTAAACCCTTTATTTTTTCTTGCATCTTGTATTCTTTTTCCCATATCTTTCATAGTGTCTTCTGTAAATAATTTAACTTCTCTTTCCATATAAAAATCCATCCTTTCGTTTGTTTGGCTCGATAAACGTTTAAGGATGGAAAATCACTCCTACTACTATGAATTTTTTTGCAACAAAAAAGGACGCATGAGAAAGTCCAGTCCTTAAACTGGTTTCTTTCCCATGCGTCCACGGTGAGTCCGTCTTAGCAAGCATCAGCCTTGCCGTAATTCAATACGTCTCCCATATCATGAGGCCTTCATTAAATTGTCTTTGTTACATAGCAATTACTATATCTGATGTTAACTTTGCTCTGATTTTTTTTAGATATATACTTTCCCTTCATTATCTGCTCGGGCAATCAGCATTCCCTCTGTGTACTTTTTTAGTACCATAACTCTGGTACATCTATTTGTATGACATCTGATAATCATCCCTGTTAAAACAGGTTCATCATCATTACCCGTAAGTAAATATGCCATTTTCATACTTTTTCTACATTTCTTACAATAAAATTCAATTTGTTTTAATTCTCTCATCGTTCAGTCTGCTCCTTTACAATACAAAATCATCAGTAACATTTTGTACTTGAAAGGAAAAGGGAATCACCTTTGCAAGCTTATCTGGTGGGAGTTCCGTTACATACCTGTCTAATATGCCCCAACCATATGCTGATCTTCGAAGCCAACTGATTACATGTCACCACACATAATCAGGCTCCGGCTTTCCCTTCTACAAACCAGAGATTGTTGTCCTCATAATAAAGATAACTTTCTCTACCATCAACAACACATGTATATCTCATTCCTACACCACCTGCCTTCATGCTGGCAGCTCGACGCATATCTTTTACACGCTGAATCTCATATACTTTGCCATCTTTCCATATAAAACTTTTTGGTGTTAATACTCCTTCTTTTGAAAACTCAGCAGTAACATCCACATATACCTTTACACTCTCCATGCTACAACCACCTCCTCACATTATTTCAATTGCTCTTGGACTTCCTTCTACTCGGCGGATATATCCCTTTTCTTCTAATTGCTTCAAATAATGATGTGCACTAGATGCTGAAGCAAGTCCCGCCATTTCTGCAATTTCTCTTACAGTTGGCGGAAAACCATGCGCCTTAAGAAAATCACATAAAAAGTCATAGATTTTATTCTGTTTATCGTTTAAATCGTATCTCATATAAGCCATACTTAAATACCTCCTTTTAGCCAAAATATCCGATTGGATGAGTCGTATGATCCTCTTTTGCATTCACAGAAGAGAGACTCTTATCACGGTACATAAGACCTCTTTGAACACTATAAAATCCAAATCGTCGTCTTATGGTATCTACTGCATCATCCAATTTCATCTGTTTTTCTCTTTGCTCTACACTAGAAAACAAATCCATCTGTTCCCAGTAATTGTCGTTGACAAGATCTGCCCCTCGAACTCCTACGCTTCTGATTGGCTTTCGCCAGTTGTAATTTTCCTTGAATATTCGATACGCTTCGGTTGCAATCTCCCCAGTAATATTCGTGGCATGATCAATCTTATGCTGTCTGGTAAATGAATAAAGTTCATTATCCCTGACACTGATTTCCACCACCCTGCACTTAAATCCATTATCTCGAAGTCTTGCTGCAACACTCTCTGCAAGAATGTAAAGAATAATTTTTACATCCTCATCATTCTCTAAATCTCTTTGAGTAGTAGTGCTATTTCCAATAGATTTAATTGGTGCATGTGTATGTTCCATTTTTACAGGTGAGTCATCATAGCCATTCGCAAATCCCCAGAGAATACCACCCATCTTGCCAAGATGTGACATTAATAAATGTTCGTCTGTTTGTGCTAAGTCTCCAATAGTCTTGATTCCAAATCGTGCTAACTTCTGATTGGTACTCCGTCCTACATATAAAAGATCAGATACTGGAAGTGCCCATGCTTTGCTTTTGAATTCATCTTCGTACATAGTTGTAATGGCATCTGGTTTCTTATAATCAGAACCAAGTTTAGCAAAAATTTTATTAAAGGATACTCCAATACTAACGGTTATGCCTAATTCTGATTTCATACGATTGCTAATTTCTTTTGCTATCTTGTATCCATCACCTTTTAATGAACCACTGGCGGTCACATCCAACCATGATTCATCCACTCCATACGGTTCTTGTAGATCCGTGTATTCCCCATATATCTCATGAGCCATTCTGGAAAATCGCAAATACAAATCCATTCTTGGTGAAACAATGTTGAGTTCTGGGCAAACCTGCTTCGCCTGCCAAAGTGCCATACCTGTTTTCACACCGTATTTTTTAGCTATATAATCTGCGGTTAAGACTATTCCATGTCTTGCTTCGGGGTCTCCGCCTACAGCCAAAGGTTTTCCATTCAGCTCAGGACGATGCAAATGTTCTATTGCCGCATAACATGCGTTAATATCTGAATGCAATATGACTCGTTTACCCATCTCTCATCACCTCGTTTCTTTTCAGAAGTTACCAATTATATAATCAGAACTTTTTATTGACAATTCGGAAGTTCTGATATATGATTAACCAGAAGTTACTTAACAAACATGATTATATCATCAAAAAGAAGTTTGTCAATAGTTAATCGGAAGTTACAAAAATAAAATTTTTCTTCCTGGAAAGAAGGTAGTAACATGACTTTTGGTGAAAAAGTAAAAGAGGCTCGATTATTAAAAAATCTATCCCAGACCGAGCTTGCGGCAATAACAGGTATTTCAGAGCGTTCACTCTATACCTATGAACAACTAAATACACTCCCAAGAAAAAGTAATATCAGGAAACTGGCAGATGCGCTAAGTGTATCTGTATCTTATCTGGTAGATGATGAAGAAGCTGATAAGCAGAAAAATATTGAGAATGAAGACTTTCTCGATACTGTCAAAGACAAATTCGGTTATAAGGGTGCAAAAGAGGCAAAAGATGTATTAGACCGTGCTGGAGCGCTTTTCGCTGGTGGCGATCTTGATGATGATGCCAAAGAGATATTCATGCAATCATTAATGCAGGTGTATATTTCATCAAAGAAAGAAGCATCTGAAAAATTCTCCAGAAAGAAAAAAACGAAGCCGCCAATTGACGAGTCCGTTTAATAGGACAGTATTTTTGCTACTGTTATAATAGCAAAATGCCAAAATATTTTTGAAGGAAGTGATACCAAATGACAATTGATTACATTGTTAATGTGGTAGATGCTCTGGTCAAGAAAGCAGGTAGCCGAGATCCCTTTGTTATCTGTGAAGTCCTGGACTATAAATTGCACTATATAGATTTACATCAGAGACTGAAAGCCTACTACTTCTATCAATCACGCATTAATAATATCGTAATTGATGAGAATATCATGGAACTATTTCGTCCCATACTGATTGCCCACGAGCTAGGACACGGTATGCTTCACAAAGAGATTGCCATGATGTCCGGCTTTCAGGAATTGGAAGTATTGGAAAAAAGAGCTGATAAGCCTATGGAATACGAAGCAAATCTATTTGCAGCTGAGCTTCTACTCGAAGACAAAAACGTTCTAGAAACATTAAATGAATATACCTTTTTTGAAACAGCAAGCATTTTAAATGTCCCTGCTGCTCTACTTGATTTCAAATTTGCAATCCTAAAAACAAAGGGTTACCGTATTAATGATTTGCAAATAGCCAAGTCTCATTTTTTAAAAGAGGATCTAGGAGCTTATGGGGGTAATAATTCCCATGATTGCTAATGCATTTATAAGAATGACGAAAGCTTGACCAGACGAATCATATTCTCTGGTCAGCTCTGTCTTATAAACTCTATGAGTTGCAGATTTCATGGCTGTTTTTCTTCTATAAAATATTTGGAGGATTTGTCTTTCTTCCAGTCCAACCCATACCTCTAGCCCATTCTTTCATAGATTCTTTTTCTTCTAAATCTTCTCCGTGAAGAACTTCAAGCATATTACAATATCCATAAATTCCACCAATATCATCGCATACTGGCAGTGCATCTGCATCCACGCATACTGGTCGGTGTTCTTCCATTGGTTCTATTGGGTTTCCAGATGCTTTATACTTCTCCTTTGTCTCATAACATGCCGTCGCAGTTATTTTTACATTCCAATCGTCACCATAATCGTACCAGTAACGGATTGCATTTAGAATAGGTGATGTGACTGGAGCAAGACATATCTCTTCCTTTTCTGAATTTTTCAGTATTAGTCTATTAGAAAAATCCCAAGAATCAAAGTTTTGTATCATTCCTGGCATAAGTAAAATGTCATAGATTGGAAGTCTTTCTATTAGTTCATCAAAGCCACCTTCAAAAGTAATGCTGTCTGCAAGCTCTGTAATTGTCACCTCTGTAATTGGCGCAATGCGTTTTATCATATTTGCTTTTGCGTCCTTATCTCCTGTTTTTTCAGTAAGCTCTCTGCATTCATCCATCCATTCTCCGAATGATTTTCTTATTTCTAAGGTAGGCTGCCACTCATATAACTCTTTTACATCCTTCTGACACCTATAGAAATATTCTCTAGTTCCTCCATAATAATATGGTCCGGTATATTTTTTCCTCATCCAGTTTTTCACACTAATCCCAGCTTTATAATCATCATCCCAATAAATATCTTCATAATCTTCACATGGAAAACGGAAATACATGCCTGCAAGTTTAGCCCAATCTGTAAGTTTCCCTGATTTAATCATCATATTATAATCATCTTCATATGGATGAAAACTGTGCAAATGACTATTCTGCCATCCGAAAGCTCTGTTTATTGCATAATGAAGTGCATGTAGAGTAATATCTCCCGGAACAATGATATCTCTTGATATATTGTTCGTCATTTTTCCATATTGTACAAGTATGCCTAATTCATTTGTTCCCAATGCCTTGTCTTCCATGTCCAATTCTAAATGAAGTCTTATGGCATAAGGGATAGGACGATCTTCTGCCAACTGTCTGGTACGTTCCTTTAATATATCTAATTTATCCATTCGATTATTCTCCATTTCTTTATCTGGATTCATATGTTGATTAGTATTTTGATTAAGCTTCTTTATTTGTGAACTTTCAGCTACATGCATTCGTTCACGATACACTTCACTTCGCACAGCTTCATCACTTCGATTGTCTCCGCCATATTGTCCTCTGCTATATGGAAGATACGATTGAACATTCTTTTCAGATATAAAAAGCTGTTTTGCAATCTCAGCAACAGATAATCCCCTTGCATATAGAGAACCTATCTGAACACTTGTATTGCTGTTCCATAAACCTTCAGTAATAAGGACACGACGTACCTTGATAGGATATGTGCCTAACTTCTTTGCTGTTTCTTTTACAGAAGAAGTTTCTTGATATAATTGAATAATCTTATGATATAGATTGTCATTTATCTCTTCCATGTGCAACGTCCTTTCATTAATATTGAGTAAATTATATATTTTATAACTTTTCGTGTCAACCTTACCTTTTCAAATTAAAAACAGAGGGAACTTTACTTAAGCATTACTATATTAAGAAGTTCCCACTTTTTTACTCTATCTCATAATCTTTGCCATCATCGGCATCTCGTGTTGAATAATTGAGGCACATTTACAACTTTCCATATAAATCATTAATACTTACAGCCAAAGAAACGGTGCTCATCTCCATGCTCTCTATCAAATTCAGCTACAATTGCATATTCCGCGAAATCTGCGCATCCGTTCCAAAGGAACGGAGCGCTATTCCGCTTGAAACTGAGCGGAGCTCAGCTGATTGATTAGTTACTGTTGTTTACACGTCTGTCACGACCTGGAAAATCAAGTCGATATGCCTTTGATGTCATCCTGCTTAGGCAGGCATCTGCATATGTATTTTCACCGAAGAGCATGTACCAATTCGCTACAGGTATTTGCGAAATAATTACTGTTGATTTTCTACAATCTCTTGATTCAATAATCTCAAAGAGATCACGACATTTAGACATATCAAGATCCATAAGTCCAAAGTCATCGATTACTAGTAGGTCATATGCTGCCATCTTATTGGAATACTCATAATAAGCGCTTTCCAAACGAGCATGCTCAGCTTCCTGCAGAAGATAATTCGCACGGATATATTTCACAGTCCGCATTTGATGCAATGCAGTAATGCATAAGGCACAGGCAAGATATGTTTTACCAGCACCGGCTCCGCCAGTCATCAATAGATTATTTGGTTCATCAATCCAATTACAATCAGCTAGAAGTTCAATAACACGCGTGTTAAGCTGTCTCTCTGGTTCGTATAACGATTGATCCAGATCTGCTGAAGGATATTTCAGTGTTGCTTGTTTTAATAATCGGTTGAACTTCTTATTTTCACGCTGTGACCATTCAAAGTTTACGATATCCGAGAACCTTGTTTCAAATGATTCAAGACCAGTGTTTGGATTCAGCAGTTGGTTTTCAAGTTCCTCAGCCATACCGGACATACGAAGCTTGTATAGTTTATCCAGTAGCAGATTTTGATCTTTAGTGAGTTTATCATTGTAACTGTATTCTTTTAGTCTATATGCCATTATTTTTCACCTTTACTTGTAGTAGTCCTTTCCTCGTATGTTTTCATGTGTAGGAAGTGTTCCGGAGGATTTCTCCGGAAGCTCTTTTGCATCCATCTTTTTCAAGATCTGCTTAAAGGTATAATACCTACATGAATTCATTTCAATACACTTTCTTGCGGCTTCTTCTGCAATGCCCTGTGGCAAGGATTTTAGACGATGTAAAATACCAGCACATGCATTGTAAGCCTGTTCTTCGTGCTTGGAAGATTTGAGGACTCGTTCTATCAACTCTGACATAGATGGACCGATTGCTGATGCCCAGCGGCGGTAATAATTCCCGTCTTTAGAGTTAACTTCTTTATAGTAAAGGTGCTCTGGACGCATATGTTCGTCCGCTGTAATGTACAGCGGAAACTCACGATAAGTTCGTTTATGAGTACAGATTAATCGATTGTATTGATCGCAGATTCTGATTTCCGATGGTCTTGCTTTCAGAATTGCGGGCTTTCCACAATAAGAGTACAATACGGAGTAGTAGTGGCCGTCATACTCGATGTGGTAATTATTAGGAACTTTTGCAACAGCTTTATAGTCACAAGTTGTGTAGCATCCGCCTGGCAGTGGTTTCATACACGGTTTGTCATATTTCTCGAAGGCATCTTGTCTGGTAAGAAAAGCTTGTTTTTGAAAAGGTCTTACATTGAGGGCTGCTACTATTTTTTTAATTGTAGCATTCAATTCATCATACGATGTATAGATGTTTTCTTTTAACTTTTCTACCAGATGCGTTTCAAGGTACCGTACATGATTTTCAACTGTAGGTTTCCCTTTGGGTTTTCTTGCAGGCGGTGGAAGTATAATCGTTCCATAAAAATCTTCCAAATCTGAAAAACTGGATTGTAGAATTAACTCATCCTTGGTGTGCTTTGTTACAGCAGTCCGGAGATTATCTGGAACAAAATATTTTGTAACACCACCATAGAAAGATACGGCATGTGTACAGCCTTCAATGAATGAAGGAAGCTTTTCATTAGGAAATGCTTCGGCATACATAAGGCTACTTACACCAAGTGTAGTTAAAAACAAATGGACTTTTTGAATCTCACCTGTTTCTACATCGGTAATAAGTTCAGGTTGGTCGCCAACCCAGTCAATATACATCTTTTCACCGGGCCTGCGATTCACAGGCATAGAAGCGTGTTCACCACTATAATTCGCATCTATAAATTTGTTGTAATACTCATAAAACTGTGACTTTTCGTATCCGTCTGGATTCTTTTCCTTGTAATCCAACCAACAGAAAGAGATATTCACTTTACTGCTTGGGGAATGAATACGGTCATAATAATACTGACAATCCGGTAAAGGAATATCCTTTCGCTGCAGATTCGTCTGCGGATAGAATAAGGACTCAACCTCTTTTGGTGGCATCATCCGCAGATCTTCAATAGAAAACCCACCGGATTCATAGCGGCTCATAATCAGTGCTACTGTACCTGAGCCAATCTTGTAACGATCCATTACGGATCTTGTTGGGCACTTATTCAGACGCATCTGAATGGTGCCAATGATAGTGTTGTAGTCTTGCATAAATAAGTCTCCTTTCGCAATTAATTATTAACTACGAAATGACTATAACACTTTGTTATATTTATTGTTCAGACTGAACCGGAAACATGTTCAGAAACAATCGGAATCAATGTTCAGCTGATAGCGGAATACGCGTTCAGTTGAAGCGGAATTTGCAGCTACAATCATCTTCTTCTTTCGAAAATCTTCTAAATCCGTTTCTTCCACTTCGGACTTATTTATTGTGATAAAATACTGCCCCTTCTCAGCGTCTTTCAAATAGTTATCTACATAATTAACAACTTTAGCCTTTGCCCCTGGATTAGGCTTACAATAAGAACCATCGTGAATTAACAAATCACACCCTGTATTATTATCAATTCGATTAAGAAACAGGGCTAGGTCAAACATGTTTATTTTCATATATAAACGACCATGTGAATTCTCATCAGCAATTTGGCAGCAAATTTTTATACGTCCAGTACTTGATCTCTTCTTTACGTCATTCTCGTAGCTGTAATTTAGAACTCCATCTTCACCATATGCAGCTTGAACAAGGTTTTGGAAATGCGTTTCAATATTTTCAATATTTTCACTATACTGATTATATTCGGCTTCATACTCAATAGTCTTTTCAAGAATTTCTTTACCTTTTTCATTTGATTGTTTGGTCAAATCATTAATTTCATTATATTTTTCAATTTTCATTTTCACATCAGCTAATCTCAAATATTCTATATTAAGTTGTTCGTTAATATTATGTATATCGTCAACAATCTGAGTATTCTGGAAGATCCTTGTACTAAGTGTTATTATTTCTTTAATTTCTTGTTTTTGCATCTGTAAATGCTCTGCTTCTTTCTCTAGTTCTTTGATACGTTCCTTAAAATAATCCCCTCTATTTTCAAGCATAAAGCCAAAAAAGCTTTCCATCTGTTCATAATTTTGCGATAAATCTTCCGGAAAATAATTAAGCAATGCTTTTTTATGATGATAGATTTCGTATCAAGCAATAATGCAATTCTTGATAATACAACTTTCTTTTCCATTTCATCACCCCCTATATCTTCCCAAGAATATCAAGTTTCTTTCCGTCCTGTCCCGTCTGTACTTTCTCATAGTTTACTTTTACACCATCATCTAAATCAATGTCAATCCGGCTAAGTGCGAGATGGGCTATTTTTTCATCATATTCTTTTGTTTCTTTTAATTGCTTAACTAGCTTTTCTTTTCTCTTCTCTGCTTGAGCAACTTCTTTAGAATTAGATGAATTATCAACCATTTCCTGCATTCGTTCTATTTCATTCATATAAATTTTTTGCATTTTATGCAAATAATCAACACAACAATTCCTGTTGTATCCTCAGTATAGCGGTGCATATAAACAAGCGCCTTAAAACCATCATTTTTACCACTATCATAAAGCCAATAAATCGGACGCTTTTGATATGTTTTCAAATGATCCTTGTAGAAGTCCTTCAGAAAGTAATTTCGGATAATTTCTCTTGAGGTATTTCCTTTATTGCCAAGAGCACTTGCAATAAAAGCAAGATTATCTTCCAAGGTTTCTTTTCCATAGACCATCTTTACAAATTCAACAAATAATCCCAGTATGTCATCCTCAAAGTACTCTTCGTCAGAAATAGGAATAACATTATCTTTATCTGGAACAAAATCACCATATTTGCCATCGTCCCATTCACCTCCTGCATATATGAGTCCTTCAACATTAAGTGAATATCGCCCAAACATACAACCTACTGCATAAGATATAAAACTCTTTATATCCTTTTGTAAGTCAGCTTGATAAATTGTTATATCTTTATCTTCTACTTCTGGACCTAATTCGTTCTGCAAGCCATAAATATCAATAAATATACGATTTATTTCTTCTTCGTTTTTTTTGAGTTGACAAAAGCGTTTTTCACATTCTCTTTTCCACTTTTCAAATGCATTTTTTAAATTTGATGAATCTATAAATGGGTGTTTTGTAAATTCCCAGGATGATTCGAAAGCATTCCAATCCATTTTAGAAATCACTTCACTATTAGCAACTAAATCAATTGTGTCAGAAATATATTTCTCTGATAATATGATCGGAAGCTTGGATATATCTCCTTGATTATAATTCAACCCTTCGTTAAAAAAACCTAAGTATTTTTGTGCAAGCTTAGAATTTAAGAACCCAACTATATAATATAAAACTGCTCTTTCTGCAAAAATAGCCATTCCAGCATTCGAAAACAAAAAACCTTTTGGAAATAATCTGACAGAAAATGAACTACTTGATATTGCAGACCAAGTAGCACCATTTCTAAAATAGTAATCTCTATTTTGTGGCCTGGCTCCCTTTTTTCCAGCCTTATTAATATGGTTAATCACGTAAATCCCATCATCCTTCCAGTTAACTACCTCGTCATTGTTCCCGTACCATTTTCTAAATTCTCCACCATTATTATATGGAAACCATACACTTTTTTCTTTCATAATCACATTATTTAAACATAAGTTTTCAGTTGAACATTCAAACCATTTTCTTACAAATAAATCTACATCACCTGTTTGTAATCCAACTTTAGGGCTACACATGTCAGCTAGAGATTTACCATCTTGAAATGAATTTACAGCAGCTTTGCTTGCCCAAAAGGAAAGTGGACTTCCTGTAATAAAACAAAATTCTTCTATATTTTTTAGATAAACAAAGTATAAATTTCTAATT
>JBNRML010000032.1:0-9094 GCA_050309585.1 Lachnospiraceae bacterium | reverse complement strand
TTTGAGATTTTTTTCCAATATTATAATATAGTTTTTGTGCATTCCATCTGCTAATCTTTTGCGATTTAACTAAGACGCTTTTTTCTTCCGATGTCACTCTTTTCACCCCAATCATTACATTATGTAGGGTTCTTACCCTACATACTATAATAACATATATTCACACATGATTCTACAAAAACTATTGATTGAACTTCTCTTTTTTCTCCATTTCTACCTTTTCGTGAAGATTTGTGTTATACAGCTTATAAAGGCTGGTGTCCTTGCTGATCTGGTTATCAAACGGAATGACTACATTGCCACACTTAACGAGGCTTCGAAAGTTTTTACATAAAGATGGCTATTTGCGAATAGCACCGGAAGTGTATATGCGGATAGTGCAAAATAGGAAAGCGTCCGAAAAACATTGCAGACGAATTGAAGAGTACGCACCTAAAACCGGAATAGTGAGACTTTTACGTTTGACAGAGAAGCAATATAATAATATTTATATGGTAGCCGGTGAACCAGATTATCAAGAAAAAGTAGTTGGCACAAACAGTCATATTATATTATAATGAGACTTGTAACAGACTAATTATCTATATTTTGGGAGTTAATAATACTTTTTACTAAATATAGTGGTTGAATGACCCGCCAAAAATGATGCATCGTTCAACTAAGAAGTGTTTATACGAAGTGCTGTCGTATCGGGAACTGGGAGCATTATACTACTACTCTATTGGAAGAAAAGGTGAAATTTCAGATAGAGAACTTAACCTGAAAGGGATTAAGAATAGTGAAAAGGTTATAATGTGTTGAAAGGAATCCGCAGCAAAGCCGAGTAACCTTATATCATTTCTCGGAATGTTCAACGAGTACAATGTGGATGTGGATATTGTATATTCATAAAGGTATAGTCTTGTACTAGGTGGTATGACACTGAATGGCACATCATACAAGAGTGCAGTTACTCTTCTATTGACTGCAAAGAGATAGAAAAACAATGGGTTATCTTCGCCCTAAAAGTGGACTTAGAAAGAAGAATATCTATTTTGGAGTGGAGTCCAAAATAACAACAAAACATAAATTTCATTCCCAAATTTTATATAGAAATATATTTGATAAAGTGGTACAATTATCCATATATTTTATTACTATGGAGAATGATATGGATGATAATATACTAAAAGTTGGAAAATATAATACAAAGTTCAATGATATATTAGGATTAAATATTGCAGAACTTGACATATATAGATCAAAGGGATTACCTACTCATTGGTCAAGAGCAAACATTTTAAAGCATTGAAATATATTGATTATATTCCAGATATTATAGAATCGCCGGATTATGTTGGTATAAATCCTAATGAAGCTGGAACAGAATCAATTGAATTAATTAAAAGGTATAAAGACAATATACTTGTCGGAATTAAATTGGATGAAGAAAACGGATATTTATATGTATCTACTATGCATGACATACAGGAGGGTAAAATAAGTAGACGTTTATATAGTGGTAGAATTAAGGAATTCATTATTGATAAAAATGAAGATAAGTAGTATATTATAACCAAGAAATGAATATAGTAATAGTAAGCACAGTTATTTTGAGGTCGGAAATGGTTCCCGACACACTCTATTTATAGAGTACCTGAGATGCTGGATACACCGCCCAGCCAAGATAAATGTGCTTTTATTATGATAAATAGAGACAAGAGATATTTGTATCTCTTATTAATGAAATAATTTTGACAAGGTGCTGTCGCTTTAACGATTAAAAATCGTTGAGGCGAGGCCTCTTTTTTTGCCTCATTTTACAACTTTACCGTGGAAAATCTATTCGATATAGTGAGTTTCTGAAAATTTGGCGCACTTTACCAGACCTTTCATGGTCTGGTAAAATGTCATTTTGGATTTTCTAAATTTATGCACTTTTTAGCAGGAATAAATGTGTCCCTGTTTTTTTATTTTGAATTTTATTATGTAGTTTATTTATATTTCTTGCAATTGCCAATAAGATGCTTTCGGCAAGTACATTTGATGTACCTTTACTTAAATATCGTCTAAACTGCATATCCTGTTTTAAATCTCCAAAAGAGCCTTCTGCCTGGATACTCCTGTTCATTCGATATAATGCACCTTCATCTGATACGATTCTTTCAAGATCTTCTTTTCGATACTTTATGAACGCTTTAGACACCTGCAATACTTTGTTTCGTTCTTCTAATGGTGTCTTGCCATTATTCCCTTTTATACATTCTTTCCGGTAAGGACAACCTGTGCAATCTTCACATTTGTAGATTGTTTTCTCGCTAACATATCCTGTTTTTGATTTGCTATGTTTAACATGATCTACGGTAAGCCTTTTATTATTCTTGCAAATATTTCGTTATCCAAACCGTTATACAGATAAAAGAGCAATAAAAAAACTGTCAAACACATAAGGCTCATTTGAACCATTTTGTTTCACAATTTTTTCTTATTTTTGCTATTCTGTTTTACGGTTTGTTTGACAAAAAACCTTATCTTCCTTTTCTGCTTCTGACACTTTCCTCTGTTCTCTCAGTCTTAACTTCCTGCTTTATAACAAATTCATCTGCATTCAGACCGGACTTTCGATGGTCCGGTACAGCCATTTTGATTTTATGAAGGTCCTGACCTAATTGGAATGCCCTTAATAATTCTATTTTTCTCTCGTATCCCTCTCCAATAAGGCGAATCCTTCTTTCATCAATCTGCGAATCCAGTCCATAAAGCCCTTCAACCAAAGAACGGGACGGCAGTTTTGTAACATCCAACAGATTCCTGTCCGATACCAGATTAAGAAGTTTTAATTCATCACCTGCAAAGCTTTCCGTTTTTATGCTAAGCAGCCCTTTGTCAGTTGACGGTACACTGTCCTGTACAAACAGACACTTCCCACTGTCATAAATAGGAGCAGGCATCACAAACTGCAAAGATTCGGCATCTCTCAAAACGGACACATTACTAAGGTGACGGTCTCTTCCTGAAAGCACAAAATCAGACAAAATCATATAGTCCAGATAATTCCTGAGCATCCCTTCATCCAGTCCATGATTTCCACACACCTTTATAAAATGTTCAAAGTAAGATACATCATTACTCCTTTTTTCAGAGCAGACTACATCATATGCAGATATAAGTTCCAATTGCTGAGACGTGAAAAGCTTTGAATAACAGCCATAATCATAACTTCGCCCGTTAATCTTTATAAGCTTATATTCCGTGAAATTATCAAAATTCTGCATCTGATGCAGCTTTGAAGCTATCACTTCATTAATACTTTCGGAAGATAAATGATCCCTGTTTCCTTTTAACAGACCACGTTCCCCGTTTAAAATTGTCCAGCTCTTTTCCAGTGTTCCCTGCAGTGAACTGTTTGGAGTATAGTGAGGAATCTCATCACTGTCTCCCTGCGCTTCACCTAGTAAAATATCCCCGTGGAAATCATTATCAAATAGATTAACCTCATTCCATGTCATTCCTGAATCAAGTGGTGAAATCCAGTAATAATCCGTCAGAGATAACCCCAGATTCCTTAGCAGATAATCTTCCGGTCCAAGCAGTCCCTTTTTTTCAAGCATCTGCCTGACATTACCCTGACTGATAGGAACAGACCTTCTTTTCCACCATTGTTTTAGCCATTCAAAATTACCCGCATCATGTAGCGGTGCCAGTTCCGGATTTATTAATTTCTGATGAAATTTATAAACACTTCCGTCATCTGCAAAATCTATAACCGTTATAATTTCATCCTTTCGCTTTAATACATAATTCATACATTTCCTCCATTTCCTGTTTCCGTATCATCTTTTCCATTTGCCATTTTGCTATACTGTCAATAAACAGGGTTGCTTCCTTTTTTACCGGACACAGCTCTTCCTTAAATACCCTGTTGTGGTATTGAAATTCCAGTATATACTGTTTATTTCTGACATTTACCGAGCCATTCACTGAATATTCCTCTGAATAAACAGCAATCTGCCTGGTACATAATCCATATAATTCATCCATTGAAAGTTCCAGTATTCCGGCAAGCTTAAATACAATTCCGGCTCTGATGTTAGCGATATCCACCTTATAATTCACGATATCATTCAATGTGCTGTAAGGTATTCCACTTATCTCTGACAATTTATACAGAGACAGTTCTTTCCGACATAAAAATTCTTTCAGCATAATAATCACCTCTTTCGCTTAAATTATACCGCTATATCGGTATGTTTTCAAGATGATTTTATTTTTCCCATATCCTTACAGCTTTAATCATCATCCCCAAACATGGCAGACAAAAAGCAAGTGCCCCATCATCCAGCGGCTTATCAGAAAGCTCCAGATTATTTTCCGGTAATTCCGCCACCATTTTCTTCACCGCTTCTGTTGACTCTGCTGGTGTCACAGGTGGTACGGGCATCACATTCATCCCCTGCATCTGCATCATGGCAGGGACAGCCACACAACCTCCTGCCTGCTGTCCCATTGCGCTGATAATGGTTGCAAGAATTCTTGTAACTGCATCCTGCATAATCTGCTCATTGTCCGCCCTGCTCTGCTTGGTAAAATCCCTGACAAACTCCTGCATACGGTCAATGACTGTAATCAGTCCCTGCTGGTAAGTATGGCACTGTGCAAATACCCTTACCTTGCCAAAATGCACCACATATCTAATCCCTTCATAGTAAAAGGACACCTTGTCATTGGCACGAAGATAATTCTTAAATTCCTTCTTTTCCTTGCCATAAAGGGTAAGAGGAACACCCACCGCAAGATTTACCTTTACAGCTTTCGCTTCCGTGTGTTCTCTTAACTCCTTTGCAATGGCATGGTATGTAATTCCGTAATCCCATTCTCAAAAATGATGCTCGCGTTTTAATGGAATTCCAGCCATGGTCAATGGCAATCTGAAATTCCGGAAGTATATCCACATAATTTCTGCCCTCTGCAATGTTCTGGTTACTTTCTTTTCTCATAATCTCTGTCATAAATACCTCTTTCTCCGGCAATCCGGGTGCCTGTCCCTTGTATATTTTTTTCCTACTGTAAAAGGTGGCAGCCAAGCCACCACCTTCCATAAAATAATTTGCTAATGATACTGATACACTATATCCATCAGCACCGTTTCTTCCGCCACCGTCTTTGCCTGCTCCCGAAGCTTCCACACTGCAAATCCTCTCCCCGCTGATAGTAGAAGCAAGGTTTAAATTCGTTTCCACAAATACGGAATAGTAACCACAACCATCATAAGGATAATATTCATCGTATTCTTCCTACATATTCTGCCTGTGGTATGTTGAAGGTAATCTCAAATACCGGACTTCCGTCAGCAGGATTTCCTCTGTCATCTGTGGCTGGTGGCGTTTCAGCTTCCGTTGCAGAAACTTCCGTGGATGAGCCGGTGGTGTCTGCTCCGGTGTGGTTGGTTGTTGTTCCACAGGTTGTGTGGCAGGCTGGGTAGTAACCGTTTCCGACTCGCTTGGTGCCTCTGTGGTTGATGGCTCCGCATCGGCTTCCGTTGTAGTCATATCTGCTTCCAAATCCTCTGCCTCATCCATTTCAGAACTCTCTACTTCTGAAACAACATTGCACACCACATCTTCTTTCTGCTTACCGGAACATCCCGAAACCATCAATACACTCCACAATATAAACATAAACCATACTTTTATTAACATAGAAATCGCTCCCTTCTACTGTGGTACTGCTGCTTTTGCAAAAATCAGAAAGACTCTTGCCACCAGTACAAATAACAACAAAAACAACTTTGCTCCGTAAAGAACTGCCTTTAAAATAGAAAGCACACTCTTCAAAAGAAATTTCACTACTGCAATCAAAATACTTTCTAATCCCATACAGGACCTCCTTTCCGGGCATTTCCCTTACAAGTGACCAAACTTAAGGAAATGCCATCACTACTTGCTCCGATGCAGCCACGCATCGGAAGGGTAAAAAAATACACCATCCCAAACTTTACTTCTTTTCGAAGTCTAAGCTTAAGATGGTGTAGTCCATACCCACTCTTGGTTTCATATTCAGTTTTGCCGGTGCCTTTCTCCACCGATTTTACCGTAACTGATTAAAAATATATAGTTGGGCTAACCTCTGAAACGCCCTATTTATAAGCTTTATTAAGCTTGTCACTATTATATCTCAATCCCCATTCGTATATTTCTTTCCGATATGTCAATGTCTGGTTATAAACAAAACGACAACAGCCAAATGTTTTTGCAATCTGCATTCTCTGTCGCTATTAGGATATATCCTGTATTTATATGCTTTTAGCATTGGCTGTCACCACCTTCCTACCCTTGATTTTCTATATATTTTCGGAGCATCTCTTCTGAAACATTTCCTACACTGCAGGCAAAATAATGAATATGGTCTTTATCTGTCTCCATATATCTAATAATGACTTTATGTTTTTGACATATCTCATAGAAAAACTGCTTTATATCATCTGATATTTGTTTTGACATCAGCAATCTCTTTCTGTACTTGCATACGAAAATAATATGATACTGTAACAAATACTTGTGTCTGTTTTTTGATTTCCATGTTCCCATAACGCAAGTATAGCATAACCCACCACTGTTGGCTACCTTTACCCATCGTCTAAAGCCAGTGGGATTGCGGTAGCCCTATTTCAATTCTATTTATCGTAAAGTTTATCTACCTCAACTTCATACACTGATTTAGTATGAGCATCAAACAACACCCACTCCACCAAATCAAAGCTCTCAGAATTATCCATCAAAAATCTATTAACTGTACGTACAGCAATCTTCGCTGCCAGTTCCACTGGGAAGCTATATACTCCTGTAGATATTGAAGGAAATGCAATCGTCCTAATTCCATTATCCATTGCTAACTTCATTGAATTAAAATAACAGCTTGCAAGAAGTTCCTCTTCCCTATGTCTGCCGCCATTCCATATTGGTCCAACAGTATGAATAACATAATCACATGGAAGATTATATGCCTTTGTGATTTTTGCCTCTCCTGTTTCACATCCATGAAGTGTCCTGCACTCAGCAAGCAGTTCTGGTCCTGCTGCCCTGTGAATGGCACCATCAACGCCACCTCCACCAAGCAGTGAATTCTTTGCAGCATTCACGATTGCCTGCACATCTGTAATCTTTGTTATATCGCCTTTTAAAGTCTTGATTAAATACATTTTGCCACCTGCCTAATTCTTATATTATTATTCCATTGCAATGGTCAATCTCATGCTGAATAATCTGAGCTGTCCACCCTGAATACTTTCCATGCTGCTTCTTAAATCTTTCATCAAGGTAATCCACTTCTATTTCCTGATATCTCGTGCATGGTCTTACGCCCTTCAGCGAAAGACAACCTTCCTCAGTCTGGTATGCTCCGGATTTCTTTGTAATTACCAGATTTATCATTGCAAACTGAAATGGTCCGACTGCTACTACAATGATATTCTTTTTTTCTCCAATCATATTGGCAGCCATACCAACACAGTGCTCTAAATTTGCCCTAAGTGTATCAAGCAAATCAGTCACAATCTGTTTATCTGCCTCTGTTGCATCCACTGACTTCTGTGCCAGAAACAACGGATCATGTATTATCTTCTTTACCATTAATTCCATCCCTTCCATATATTAGGCTGATATCCAAGTGTAGATTGCTTTCCATTTCTAACTACTGGTGTTTTAATTACCTGTGGATTCTCAAGTACCTTTTCCAGTTTTCTCCGCTTCGCTCCGCGCAAGACCGAAGTCCACTGGACTTCGTGCACCCTTCCCAGTTAATCATATTTTCAAGACCACCATTAGCCTGTGCAACAGAAGCAAACTCTCCTTTACTCTGTCTCGCCTGCCAGCTCGGTCGGTTCGTAGCATGTCGTCCACTGGACGACACTCACCCTTTTTCTTTCATATCAATGAACTGATACTTTATGCCTCGCTCCTTGAAAAACGTTCTGCTTTCTTCGTATCATTACATTTCTTTGTTCCAAATATCTGTATATTCATATCAATATTCCTTTATTATTTCTTCATTTATTCCATACATGGTCTTAAATTTTTCAAGATCTGACGGGCTCTTTATCAGCATGACCTCTTCTATCTTCCCTGTATGGATATCTTTAAAACCTGCAATCTGCTCTCCATTACAGATACTCGCCTTGATTACCGGCTTCTTATTGTCCTTATCATATGTCTTTACTATTATTTTCTTCTTAAAAATTCCCATCCTAACCACCTTCTTTTGTCTTTGACATCAGTATGAGTTTTTCAAAGGACTGGGCAAAGCGTAAATCATCTTCATCTGTACGCTTTCTCGGTCCTTTAATATGATTCTTATTAGAGCCTCGTCTTGCTTTCTTGTTAAGATGTCTCTCCATCAACATTTGGTCAATATTTTCATTCGTGTACCACTTACCGGATTGATGAATGGCATACGCACCTTTGCCAAGAGCCATTGCTGCAACACCGTAATCCTGAGACACTACGATATCTCCTTTATGGCAAATGCTAATCAACTTATAATCTACAGCATCTGCTCCTGCCCCAACTACAATCACTTCGCTGTAATTAGAATACAAAACATGGTTCGTATCGCACAGCAGTGTAGTTGGAATATTGTATTTTTCTGCGATTGACTCAACAATGTCCACTACAGGACATGCATCTGCATCTACAAATATCTGCATTATTGCCTCTCCATTTCTCTTTGAATCCATGTCATAATTACGTCCACAAGATAATCCTGCTGCACCTGACTCAACTCCTTGCCAGGTTGCATCTTATGCCACTTCCGTATGCACTCCCTACAACAAATTGCAGTCGTATGTTGAGCAATAAATACCGGATGCCCCTTGGTCGGAGTTTACTTTCCAAACCTATATATTTCTCAATTAAACTGCTTCAAACCACTTAATTGAGCATATTTCCATAATCTTTGCATTTTCAAATCATTGTAGTTCATGAAGTTCTGTATTACTATAATGTTATTTATCTCATTAGCTTTTTTGTTTCTATCTAAAATAGTTATCATAAGTCTTTTAGAAGGGATTTTATTATTTTTCTTTTCTTTGAATTACAACTATTACATGCAAGTACAAAAT
>JBNRML010000031.1:0-6683 GCA_050309585.1 Lachnospiraceae bacterium | reverse complement strand
ATGTAGTATAATTTAATTACATAATTCCCTATTTATTGACATTTTTCTACCCTGATATCATAATTTACTTACAATGTTTTAAACTTTTAATAATATTACATTTTATTTTAAGGGAGGTTCAATTATGGCTACAATAAATGACATTGCAAACTACTTAGGCATAGCCGCCAGCACAGTATCCAAAGGGCTTAACAATGCAACTGACATTAGTGACGAGACAAAAGAAAAGGTAATTGCTGCTGCCATCGAGTTGGGCTACACACCAAAAAGACGCAAACTGATAGGAAATCCTTCCTCACAGTATTCGAGAAAAGTCTGTATATTTATAGAAAATATGGATTATGAAAATCGTGATGAATTTGGTTATGAACTTATTCAGGGATTCCGACTTACTGCCGAATATCATAATTATAAGGTAGATATTATTCCCTCTTCACTTAGTGCCCAGACAAAAAACGACTATGACCAGTATATGATGATGAACGGATATAGCGGTGCCTTCATCACCGGCATTGCACTTCACAACGACTATAGCATGCAGTTTGCCAGAACAAAGGTACCAACTGTTCTTTTTGATAACTTTATCCGTAATAACCCCAAGGTTGGTTATGTCGGCACTGACTGCACCGAAGGACTTCGCCTTTCTGTGGAGCACCTATACTCCTTAGGTCACACAAAAATCGCTTTTTTAAATGGAACTAAGAATTCAATGGTTTCAGTTGAACGTACAATTGCTTTTAAAGATGCAATGGCATCCTTTGACCTTTATGTTGATAAACACCTTTTAGAATCCGGCTATTATGTTCCCGACTGCGCTAAATATCATGTTCCAAAATTTCTGGATTACGGTGCAACGGCCATCATCTGTGCCAGTGACATCATTGCCTCCGGTGCAATATCAGAAGTACAAAAAAGAGGCCTCAGGGTACCCGATGACATCAGCATTATCGGATACGATGACCAGCCTCTTTGTTTAAATGTTTCACCTCAAATCACTACAATTCGTCAGGACAGATTAAGTCTCGGCAAAAGCGCCATGATTTTGCTTGATTGTCTTATCAACAACATTCCAATAAGCAAATCCATACTCCGTCCTGAATTAATTGTAAGAGAATCAACTTCAAAACTCAAAACCATTACAAAATAATATTTATTATTGATATTAACATTATCTGTTAATTTTTAATCAAAACTACCATTGAAATGGCAGCTACCAAAATTTCTCCTGAGTAAGCTGCTATTTTTTTATTTCCCGCCTTATCATTTTCTATATAACTCTCCCATTCCCCTTCCGGAAGAGAAATATTCACAGCCTCTTTATCAGAATTAAATACAATCAAGATATCTTTATCGTCCTCTTTCAACGTATAAACAATAACCTTCTCATTATCATTATCCATAAACGACAGGTTATTTAAAACCTCTTCCCTGGTATTCATTCTCAAAGCCTTATGTGCTTTTCTGAACTCAATCAAGCCTTTGTAATACTCATACACTTTGTAGTATTCAGGCTTTTCTAAATCAGACCACTTAATTGAATTGACAAAATCAGAGGATCTTACGCTGTCACTCACATAATTCCCTTCTTCATCTACTTTTGTTCTCAAAATTTCTTCTCCCGCATGTAACAATGGAATACCCTGTGACAACATAATAATTGATATAGCAAGCAAATTCTGTTTAACAGCCTCTTCAAAAGAAATGTCATCATTAGCTAAATGAATTTTATCAAATAATGTATAATTATCGTGACATGATGTGTAATTAATTACATCTGTAGGATTACCACTCCACTCAGGAAGTCCCATAATAGATTTGCAAAGTGATTCTCTCTCCTCTGAATTACCTGAGATAAATCCCCTTTCTTCCTCTTCAAAAACACTTCCTTTTACAGCATCCCTGATATTATCACTAAACATTGCAAATCTTTCAATTTTTCCAACATTCCCCTGTGTCGCAAGTAAAACATTTTCCTTTGTAAGTTTTGTATCTAAACTCCAGCCTTCTCCATAAAGTAAAATGTCAGGTCGTATTTCATCTAAACCTTTTCTTATTTTATTTATTGTATCAACATCCAACAGACCAACCAGGTCAAACCTGAATCCATCTATGTGATACTCTTTTGCATAATACAAAACTGAATCCACAATAAACTTACTAACCATGCTTCTTTCAGATGCAGTATCATTTCCGCAAGCCGAACCATTTGACAAATATCCGTCAGGACTTATTCTGTGAAAATATCCCGGAACTGCAATATTAAAGCAGAATTCCTCATTATATGTGTGATTATAAACCACATCCATAACTACACTAATTCCGTTTTCATGTAATTTCTTCACCGTTTCCTTAAGTTCTCTCACTCTCACACTTCCATCAAATGGATCTGTAGAATACGAACCCTCCGGAACATTATAATTCAATGGGTCATATCCCCAGTTATATTTCTTTTCATCATAAGCCGCTGCCTCGTCAACAGTCGCATAATCATAAAACGGCAACAAATGAAGGTGTGTGATTCCGAGTTCTTTAAGATGATCTAAACCAGAAGAAATCTTTCCCTTACCATTTACAGTGGTTCCCTCTTCTGTCAATCCCAAAAATTTGCCTTTGTTTTTTATATCAGATGACTTGTCCGCAGAAAAATCTCTTGTATGCAATTCATAAATAATATAATCACATTCCGGAAGATTAGCATTTGGATTCTCATCCTCGGACCAACCCTCTGGATCAGTACTTTCAAGTGCAATAACCATTGCTCTATTTCCATTAACTCCACAGGCCTTTGCGTAAGGATCACAAAATTCCTTTGTTTCATTATTGAATGTTATCTCATAGGTATAATATTTGTTAACAATATCCCCCTTAACGGAAATTTCCCATATGCCTTTATCTCCTTTTTTCATTTCATAAGAATTTATCTTATCATCCTTTGCCGCATCGCCCTCTGAATAAAGATTCAACACCATCTTTTCAGCAACTGGTGACCATACCTTGAATGTTGTACACTCCATTGAATAGCTTGCCCCTAAATCATTTCCCTCGTAGGTGTACTTTTTCTCAAAATCCTCTGTAGAATACGCCTTTAACCACTCTGAATCATAACGTCCGTTAACAATACTACTCATTGCTTATCCTCCAATTAATATATATTTACGCACTTTTCTTGTATACAATAATAATTTATTTTTATAGAAATTGCAACATATTATATCAAAAAAAGTCCCCATACCACAATGAGTATGAGGACTTTTAGTCATTTTAAAATCATAATTTTATGCCTGTTTTTTATCATCCTTGTTAAGCATAAATGATACACCTGCAATAAGTGCAATGGCAACTACGTCAACTACAACAACTGTTCCCATTCCAACTTTACGATTTTTTTCTACATTTTCTGTTTTTTTCGCTGCACTTGAGCTTGTCTGATATTTTTCAATAGCACTAGGTGCTTCAAGTCCTTCTTTAATTCTGATAACAATAGGCGACTCTAACCCTTCTAACTGTTCTGCATCAATTCTTCTATTTGTACTGGCAGCCTTGCCTTCTAAATCAGATTTTCCATCAATTTTTATGCATGTTGAAATATATTCGACATCATCCGGATAAGAAAATCTGTACTCAGCGTTTCCATTAGAATTCATCTGTGTAAGCTCAAGTTTTTTTGCATTCTGATCTACGCTGTTAAAAACTTCAACTGTAACATTGTCATAGTTTCCGTCGTCTTTCTTATATTCAATAATAGCCTCAGCTGCAAATGCACTTACACCAAATGCCATAGAAAAAACAGATGTCATAACTGCTGCTGTAGCAACAAGTCTCTTAAATGTTTTTCTCATAAATTTCACCGCCAAATTAGTTTAATTCATTTTTCTTCTTCATAGCGATTACTGCAACCACTGCAAATCCAAGTGCAACTACAACCATAAGCATCATAGCTGTGCTTGAATCACCTGTCTGTACAATACCTGCATTGTCATCTTTAGCAGCATCATTGCCAGTATTTGTTGTACCATTAGCTCTGTTGTTCTTTACAAGAACAGTAGCTGTTGAAGCATTTACTGTTACAGAACCTGTAGCTGTTCCTAAAAGTTCATTTCCAGCCTTGTCATCCTGTACATAAATTCCCCATTCTCCTTCTGGTAAATCCACTTTAGTAGCAGATGTACTTGGGTTATAAATAACAACGATTCCGTCTGATGCTTCACCGTTAGCACCGCCCTTAATCATGTAAGCGATTGCTGAATCTTCTCTTTCACCCTTTAAGAGGAATGTAAGATTATCATTGATGTCTTTTTCAGTAGCCATTCTTAATCCTGCATGAGCTTTTCTGAATTCGATAAGTCCCTTGTAGTAATCAAATGTCTTCTGGTATGCAGCTTCATTTAATGTATCCCATTTGATGCTGTTGATTGCATCGTTTGAGCAATAGCTGTTCTCCTCATATTTTCCATTACCAAGAGGTTTAGTTCTTAAGATTTCCTCACCAGCCTGCATGAAAGGAATACCCTGTGAAGTATAAACGATAGCTGCTGCTAAATTGTTCTGTTTTACATGTTCTTCAAATGAAGCCTCTTCATTACCATCTGTAATGAGGATTCTGTCAAATAATGAATAATTATCATGACATGAGTTGTAGTTAACAACTGAGTTTGGATCCCACTGCCAACCTGGGTTAGCAATAACAGCGTTAATTACGTCTGTAAGTCTTGTGAATCCTCCTGTAATGTATCCAGGAGTCTCATCAAATACTGAACCTTTGATACCATCACGGATTGAATCACTGAAGTATGCTGCACCGATTGTATCACAAGCTGCTGACTGATTAGATAAAGCAAGACCTGGTTTTGTGATGTTTGTGCTGTTCATATTCCAACCTTCACCATAGATGATGATTGAAGGATCAATAGCGTGAAGTTTTTCTACAACTTCGTTAATTGTGTCAATATCGAATAATCCCTGCTGGTCAATTCTAAAACCATCAATGTGATATTCTGTTGCCCAGAAAATAAATGAATCAACGATAAATTTTCTGTTCATTGAACGCTCTGTTGCTGTATCGTTACCACAACCTGATGCGCTTGAATTTGGTCTTGAATAATAGTTTGGTGTAAGTCTGTTCATTGAGAAATCACCAGCGTTTGCAACGTGTCCGTAAACAACGTCCATAACAACGCTCATTCCTGAATTATGTAAAGACTGTACCATCTGTTTGAATTCTTTTACTCTTACTTCACCATTGTAAGGATCTGTTGAATAAGAACCTTCTGGCATGTTGAAGTTCTGTGGATCATATCCCCAGTTAAACTGAGGCTTGTCTAATTTTGTTTCATCTACTGATGCATAATCGAAAGTTGGTAATAAATGAATATGTGTTACACCAAGTTTCTTTAAGTAATCAACACCTGTAGACTGTCCAAATGAGTTAACTGTTCCTGTTTCTGTAAATGCTAAGTATTTACCTTTGTTCTTCATGCCAGATGAAGCATCAATTGAGAAGTCTCTGATATGTAATTCGTAAAGAACGTCATCTACATAATTTTTGTTAGGATTTGGATTCTTATCTGTATCCCATCCTTCTGGATTTGTTGATGCAAGGTCAATAACCATAGCTCTGCGACCGTTAACACCAGCTGTTCTTGCATATGGATCCATGATGTCATCATCTGTATTTCCATTGATATCAGCTGAGTATGTGTAATATACACCATTTAAGTCACCAGCAACTGTAGCAACCCATGTACCATTTACATCACTTGTCATGTTAACTGTGTCTAACTTGTCATCTGTTCCCTCAGTACCTGATTTGTAAAGGTTAACTCTAACTGCTGAAGCCGTTGGAGCCCATACCTTGAATGTAGTACTAGCTTTTGAATATGTAGCACCCAAATCATTACCTGTGTAAGTATATGCTGATTCGAATTCATCTGTACCATAGTAATCAGGCATACCAATCATGAATTCCATTCCTGAGCCGTATTCTAACTGATAGCTTCCTGTTACGTCTAATTTATCCTTAACAGTGATTTCGTATGTACAGCTTCCATCCTCAGCCTTATCTTTAAGAGCTACACTTTCAATTTCAACATAAGTATTGTTTGCTGTATCTTTTACTTTGAAGAATGAATTAAGATCACCTTCAACTTCTGCACCAGCTTCTACTGTAATAACTTTACAGTCCTGTGTGCTTGCTGATGTAAGCTTGAATCCTTTAACAGCCTTAGAGTCATCTACTGTTGGTTTAGAAACACCTGATTCAATGTATACATCTACCTGTCCTGATACGTACTTAGACATATCAATCTTTCTGTCTGCGTCAACGTCTTTAACAACGTCATTCCATCCCATACCGTTTTTAACGATATAGTTAACTACTGTAGTGCTTGAATTGATAGCCGGATTAGAATTTGCATCTAATGTAGCTGTCCATTCGTCGCCATTTTTTGTCATAGCAACATCAACACCATCGCCAATTGTCCAAATCCACATATAATACTCTGGACTTGTTCCTCCTGTAAAATGGAACACCAATGATAATGTTGAATCTGCCTTTGCTTCAACAACATTATTACTTAATGTAATAACTGATGTTAACATTAATACAAGAGCCATAAATAATGCTTTAATTCTCTTTTTCATAATATCCTCCTTTTATAAAATTTTATGGCTAAATAGTATTATAT
>JBNRML010000030.1:0-17363 GCA_050309585.1 Lachnospiraceae bacterium | reverse complement strand
TCATCCTTTCACACTTTCGTGTGTTTACTGTTTTTGGAAATCGTTTAAAACGATGTTCGCTGAAATTCTTTCGAATTTTCAGGGATGGTTTTGTATTACTGTTCAGTTATCAATGTTCATTATGTTTGAACCTTCAAAACACTGTCATTCATTGATAACTGTGTTTTCAATGTTCATTATGTTTTGCTCTCTGTCTCAGCAGACAGCCTAGATAGTTTAGCACTTTTGTTTTATTCTGTCAAGCACTTTTTTATCTTTTTTTATTTCAGCAAGTTTTACTTGCCTAACGGAGAGGGTGGGATTCGAACCCACGCGCCCTTGTGGACAAACGGTTTTCAAGACCGCCTCGTTATGACCACTTCGATACCTCTCCATAACTGACGCTTGAATAGTTTACATCATTTACAAATGTTTGTCAAGCACTTTTTTTATTTTTTGTCACCGTTTTTTATCTCTTTCCCAACGGCGAGTGTTAGTATATCATCATTATATTTACTTGTCAACAATATTTTTCAATTTTTTGTATATTTTTGTAACTGTTCAGTCAAAAAGAATATTTCAGTCAAACCATTATTATTTTTCGTTATTCAGTTCCATTTATCTCCATTTATCATTTTCTATTCTGCAATACAGTTTCCATATACACGATATCTTCCGGTGTAGTAACCTTGATATTGTCATAGCTCGTCTTTACTACTTTAACTCTCTTATCTGTATATTTTTCAACAACCATGGAATCATCTGTTATTGTTTCATCATCATGTCTTTTCATTTCACCATATGCATTTTTTAATATTTTGGCATAAAATCCCTGTGGGGTTTGAACAAGCCACATTTTAGCCCTGTCAGGAGTATCCTCAACTTCACCATTTTCATTTACATACTTAATTGTATCTTTAGCAGGAACAGCGGCAATGCAGGCACCACTTATCTTAACTTCTTCTATTATTTTATTTATCTCAATAACAGTAATTAATGGTCTTGCTCCATCATGAACCAGAACTATATCCTCATCTTCAACGTTTTCCAATCCCTGCATAACAGAATCATATCTCTCTTTGCCACCGCTGACTATATTTTTAACTTTTTCAAATCCATATTTATCAACAATGTCTCTTTTTACTTCTTCTAATTCATCTTTTCCCGTTACAAGAATTATTTCATCAACATTGCTCTCCTGAAAACTTTTTAATGTATAATATATAACAGGATGTCCTTTAACACTTAAATACTGTTTAGGAATATCCGTTTTCATTCTTCTGCCTTTTCCGGCCGACAATATTATTGCTTTTATTTTTGACACTGGTCTACCTCTTTTCAGTATATTAAAAGAGAGCATAGGCTATTTTCCTATCTCTCTCCTAACTTCAAATTTGGAATAGCATTCAAATCATATCCATGTCTTGTCCCTTTTATATATTCAAAATACGCTGCCGATGCAATCATCACTGCATTATCAGTACACAAAACAGGTGATGGATAATAAAATTCCATATCATTTTCCTTACACTTATTTTCAAAAGCACTTCTCAGTGCACTATTAGAAGCCACCCCACCTGCAATGGCAAGTTTTTTCATTTTATTTTCCTTTGCACCCTTTACCGCGTGCTCTACAATTACATCCACAACCGCCTTTTGAAATGAAGCCGCAATATCAGCCCTATTGTATTCTATATTTTTCATTTCGCAGGAATTAATATAATTTAGCACGGCTGATTTCAGTCCACTAAAGCTAAAGTCATATTCTGAACCGGTAATATTCGCTCTCGGAAATGGTATAGCTTCTGGATTCCCTTCTTTTGCAAGTTTATCAATTTTTGGTCCTCCCGGATATCCTAAACCTATAGCCCTTGCAACTTTGTCAAAAGCTTCCCCTGCTGCATCATCCCTTGTTTTCCCAAGCACCTCATACTCACCATAATCTTTCACAAGCACAAGATGAGTATGTCCACCCGATATAACCATACAGGCAAAAGGAGGCTCTAACTCCTTATTTTCCACATAATTTGCAGAAATATGACCTTCTATATGATGCACTCCTATAAGCGGTTTATCTTTTGCAAATGCAATAGCCTTTGCCTCTGCTACCCCCACCAGCAATGCACCAACTAATCCCGGACCATAGGTCACTGCAATCGCGTCTATATCTTCCAAGTTACATTCAGCATTACAAAGAGCCTCTTTTATCACTGTATTAATATTTTCGATATGTTTTCTCGAGGCTATTTCAGGCACAACTCCGCCATACAATGTATGTATATCTATCTGTGACGAGATAATATTAGACATTACCTCTCTTCCATTTTTCACAACCGCAGCCGCAGTCTCATCACACGAACTTTCTATACCAAGTATTAATACATCTTTATTCATCCTTATTTTCCGTGATGGACCAGAATAAAATTTTCCATTTTCCATCAGTATCCTTTCTTAATGTATATGTTTCCAACGAACGATATGTACCTTTTTTTCCTTTAACGTAATATACTGTATCAACCTTTGCATAATAATGAGAGTCAAAGGTCTGTATTTCCACATCTGAACTGTCTTCAACCATATAAGTAGTAATTTTATTATCTCTTGATTTGTATTTACTGATATCTTCTTTCAAATTTTTTATCTGGGTGTCTAATGGTGTTTTGTCAGCCAATTCCTTGTCAAACATTTTTCTGCTCTGGATAACCATTTCCCTAAGTTGCTTGTCACTGAGATTTTCGCCATAATAACACACAAGGTACCTGCTAAACAAATCCACAACCTCTCTCGGTGTTGCAGGATAGTTTTTTTCCATATCCCTGTTAAGCAGCTTATTAACTTCTGACACCTGCTTTACTTTCGGACTCTTTTTCACTTTATTATTAGCTGACAGGCTGTAGTAATATATTACAGCAATTGCCACCAATATCATCACAATTATTATTGTCCTATATTTTTTCATAATCATCACACTAACTTTCAAACTGCAATTCTACACTTTTTCCATCTTTTCCCGCAAAGGATGCCGGAAAAATCTTTCTTACATCATTCATATATTCTTCAGGTTTTATCAAGGAAGGGCTAAAATGTGTCAGCCACATTTCCTTCGGATTAGCCTCCTTTGCAATCTTCGCCGCCTCATAAAAGGTCATATGCTTATATTCCCTTGCCTTGGCTTCTTTCCCTTTCTCTCCATACATTCCCTCACAAATAAACAAATCTGCATCTTTGGCATTTTCTGCAATGGAAGGCACCGGCCTGCTGTCCGTGCAATATGCCACCTTTATTCCTTTTCTCTGAGGTCCCAAAACCATATCTGCAGTGTATACCTTTTCACCGTCACTTATGGTTTCACCCTTTTGCAGTCTGTTCCAAAATTTCTGTGGAATATCCTGCTCCATGGCACGTTCAACTGAAAACTTCCCTGCTCGCTCTATTTCAATGGTATAACCATAACAGGTAACATTATGATTCACTTTAAACGCTGTTATCTTATATCCCTTGAGCTCGAATATCTGCTTATTTCCATTGATTTCAATGAAATTTATATCAAATGGCAGTTCAGGAGCAATAACACGTATGGAATTTACGACCTTTTCCACTCCCTTTGGTCCTATAATAGTCAACGGTTCTGTTCTCTCCGCATTTCCCATTGTCAGCAAAAGCCCAGGGAGTCCACTGATATGATCCGCATGAAAATGTGTAAAGCAGATAATATCGATTGGATTAAAACTCCAGCCTTTATTTTTTATTGCAATCTGGGTTCCCTCACCGCAGTCAATTAATAAACTGCTGCCATTGTACCTGGTCATTAATGATGTCAACCATCTTCTTGGTAATGGCATCATACCGCCTGTACCTAATAAACACACATCTAACATACGTTGCCTCCAAATTCCAAATCATATACTGTATCGTATTATTTTATCACATTTTTACGTTATTTTAAACAAATTCTGTATTATCTCTTATTTCTGGAGAAATAGCAAATCCCTCTACCATTTTATCGTAGCACTTTTCACACAGACATATTCTATGAATTTGCCCGTCCTTTCCTGAAAAATATCCCCATTCGTACTGAATCTGAAATATGCCTTCTTTTGCTATATTATTTTTAACCTTTATTTCTTTACCACATTTATTACATAATAACTTCTTTTTCATTTTTATCACCCTCACGTTTTTCGACTAAAAAAATATATTTCCGACATAAATCATTATAATAGAAAAATATTTAACATTACAGTGGTAATAAATAGCATTAACGTTTCCACATAATTAGTCCGTCTTCCGCAGGATCCGTATAGAAATTTTTTCTGCAGCCTTCAGCAGCAAAGCCAAGTCTTTCATATAAATCAATGGCCACACTATTACTTTTTCTGACTTCCAATGTGAATTTATGGACACCACGTGTTTTTGCGTCCTCAAACATTTTTATTAAAATTTCAGTGGCAATTTTTCTGCCTCTGTATTTTTCCGATACTGCCACGTTTGTTATGTCACCTTCGTCACATATAAGATACATTCCCGCGTAGCCTGCAATTTCTCCATCTTCTTCACAAACATAAAACAATGACTGTTCATTATTAACTTCTTTTTTTAATGACATCTCTGACCAAGGCGCGCTAAAGCATTCAAGCTCCAGCTTATGAACGCCCGGAACGTCCCTCTCAGTCATTTTTCTTATCATTTTCCATTCTCTCTCTTTCAGCCTGAGACATTCTCATATATTCCGGTGAGAAATCATCTCCGTTCATCACCTGTCCGGCATCATATTTTTCCCAGGCAAGAGCACCGACAGCTCCGGCTTTCTGCCTGTTCATATGTTGCTTTCCAAAGTAATGTGGTGTTCTTAATTTTTCATCTATAATATCTTTGAATACAGGAATTCCATCGCCTACAAATATTACTTCTTTTCCGATTTCTTCCAATTTGTTCATTAATTCTTCTATAGATATGGCACAATCCGGCATAATAATAGAAATCTCATCTCCAACGCACTCATAAATTCCTGTATATACCTGGTTTCTTCTGGCATCCATTATTGGACATATTAATTTATTGCAATGGTTGTACGAATACGCCATTGACTCAATGGTAGAAACAGGAATTACTCCTATATCAAGTGCAAGAGCAAGTCCCTTTGCAGTAGCCGCACCTATTCTCAGGCCTGTAAATGAACCTGGCCCTTTCGTTACAGCTATAGCCTTTATTTCTTTTTTTTCAATTCCTGTCATTTTGACAATCTCATCAATCATAGGCAACAACGTCTGAGAATGTGTCTTTTTCATATTAACTGTATATTCTGAAATAATTGTATCTTTACCGACAATGGCAACACTGGCAACCATTGACGAACTATCAATTGCTAATATCAACCTTCCGTCCTCCGACTCAAAATACTTTTTTATACCAATACTAATTTCACATCAGATAATTTCTATTTTTCTATAATCAAAACCCTTATCCAATGATTTTGATATCTGTATCTTCTTTATCTCTGATGGCAGCAATTCTTCAATAAGCTCTGCCCATTCCACCAGGCAAACTCCCTCCCCGAAAAAATATTCCTCATAACCTATCTCATACATTTCTTCCGGGTCAGCTATTCTGTACACATCAAAATGATACAAAGGCAGCCTTCCATCTTCATATACCTGTACTATGGTAAATGTTGGTGAATTGACATAGTCTGTTACACCTATTCCCTTTGCAAAGCCCTGGGCAAATACCGTTTTTCCCACGCCCAAATCTCCATCAAGGGTGTATATCTGCCCAGGCTGTGCCTTTTCTCCCAACACCTTTGCTATATTAAAAGTTTCTTCCGGCGAATTTGATTCGTAAACCATACTAACCTCCATGTCGGAGCAAATTTATTTGCGTAGACACGCGTCGAGAAATCAGGTTATCCTGTTTCTCGACTGCGATAGCTCGAATTGAGGCTCCGTCTCAATTCGTTGTATGAAAAAAGAGCTCTTTCAGAGTCTTTTTTCATACTAACCTCCATATCCGAACGACAATATTTCTATTTCATTGAAAACTTATAGCAGGATGTGTTTTCTTCCATAATTTTTTTTAATTCATTAAATCTTTCCCCAATTATTCTCTTCGGAAGGATAAATGCCCTAATCTGGGTAAAGTATATTACCACAAGATTTTTCGTACTAATTACCTTCATTACCTGATTCCATGGAAGTGATGATTTTTCTTCTCCACATGCTATTGTAATTCCGCTATCATTGAAGGTATAAATATAGGTTTTGCTGAAATTTTTCGAAGCCTGTTTTTTTGCACGAACCATATATTCAAGCGGTGCAACAACAGTAAATAGTGATGCCATAAAAAGCATTATCACACGTTGTACCACTGTTATTTCTTTCCAATATATAATTGTTCCAATCACACACACTATCGAAAAAATAACTGACACCGCTCCCCGAATGGATACATAATTGCTGTACATCATAAACTCATACAAATCCGATGCCTTTATATCCACCTCAAAACTCATTGTTTCATCTTTTATATTGTTTTGTTTTCTTTCTCGTTCCATTTTTCCTCTTTTCAAAGTCAACAGTCTAACTACTATAGTTTTTTACATAAAAGAAAAAACTGCAAATCACGAATATGTGATTTGCAGTGATTATACCATATTTGCACTACTTAGAAAAGTATGAATTATGATTATGGATTTTAATTAATCCCAATCATCATCATAGTCACTCTTTAGCTCATCCATTCTGTCTTCATAGCTGCAGTTATATGAACATCCATATGAACACATTGTAGATATAGAAATAAGACCGTAAAGAATACCAGCTGCTGCTACTGCTACACCTACCATGGCAAGCTTATCAAGCTGAGCACCTTTTTCCTTGCTAAGTATAGTAAGTACAAGACCCACGATAGCGATAATCATACCGATTAATGCACCAATCCAGAATAATGAAAGACCTAATATCTTATTATCCTCAGCCATCTTCTGACCAGCTTTTTGGATTGATCTCTTGCTTGAATACATTTTACCAAACGCCGATGCCGCATATCCTCTTGAACATGTGATAATTGTGAAAATAACTGTAAGTAATGTTCCGAATGCTGAACATCCCAAACCAATCCATTTAAGGATACCGTTTGAACCACCTGATGGTCTTCCCATATTTGGGTTGAACTGATTATTCTGTGGATTAAACTGATTGTATTCCATTTTTCATCCTCCTTTTTTCCAAAATATACCTAAATAATATCACAGGTACCATAACTTTTCAACATATTTTTCAAGTTGTTTTTTTTTCATTCTTAATTTATACTATGACTGTTTGATAGTACATTTCTTATGTAATCTCGTAATCTTTTGTATATGAGTTTCTGAGATAGATTTTTACTGGACAATGAAGTTTTCGCAGTGCGTACACGGTGTGTACGACGAGAAAACTGAAGAAGTACAGTGAAAATATAGCCAGAAAGGCATATGTGAAAAAGATTCCGAGAGTACATTTCTTAAGATTGGAGGATGAATATGTCAGAAATAAATATTTCAAAACTTTTAGCTGATGAGCTTGGCATAAAGGTGTCTCAGGTAGAAGCTACAATAAAATTAATAGATGAAGGAAATACCATTCCTTTCATCGCCCGTTACAGAAAGGAAGTAACAGGCTCATTAAATGACGAAATACTAAGAAACTTAGATGAGCGTCTTACATATTTAAGGAACTTAAACGAGCGTCGGGAGGTCATTCTTTCCAGCATTGAGGAACAGGGGAAATTAACTGAAGAACTCAAAAATAAGATAAATGAGGCTTCAACCATGGTTGCCCTGGAGGATTTATATCTTCCATATCGCCCAAAAAAGAGAACCAGAGCAACCATCGCAAAGGAGAAGGGCCTGGAACCTTTTGCGACAGCCATTATTGCACAGTTAACTTCTTATGATGTAAAAAAAGAGGCCGAGAATTACATTGACGCAGAAAAAGAGGTAAATTCTTACGAGGATGCTGTAAATGGTGCAATGGACATTATTGCCGAATTTATTTCAGATGACGCAACTTACCGGACTTATATAAGAAACTTTACCTATAAAAACGGAAAAATCATATCTGCTGCCAAAGATGAAGAAGCAGAATCCGTTTACGAAATGTATTACAATTTTGAAGAGCCTGTAAATAAAATCGCCGGACACAGAATTTTGGCCATTAACAGAGGTGAAAAAGAAAAAATCCTTTCTGTTAAAATCTCTGTAGACGAGGATGCCATTATTTCTTATTTACATAAAATGCTTGTTACTGAAAAAAATCCTGCATGCACTGAAATATTAGATACTGCAATTGCTGACAGCTATAAGCGTCTGATTGCTCCAGCCATCGAAAGGGATATCAGAAATGAGCTCACTGAAACTGCGGAAGACAATGCCATTAAGGTTTTTGGCAAAAATCTCACTCAGCTTCTTATGCAGCCACCTATTTCCGGCCAGGTTGTTTTAGGCTGGGACCCTGCCTTCCGTACAGGCTGTAAGCTTGCAGTTGTTGACCCTACAGGAAAGGTTCTTGACACAACCGTAATTTATCCAACGGCACCTCAAAACAAGGTTGAGGAATCTAAAAGGATTGTTTTGGATTTGATTGATAAATACAACATTTCACTTATTTCAGTTGGCAATGGTACGGCTTCCAGAGAATCTGAAATGATTATTGTTGACATTATTAAGGCTTGCAAATCCAAAGTTTCCTATGTTATCACAAACGAAGCCGGTGCTTCCGTTTACTCTGCAAGCAAGCTTGCCACAGAGGAATTTCCTAATTTTGACGTAGGCCAGAGAAGTTCTACTTCTATTGCCCGCCGCGTGCAGGACCCACTTGCCGAATTGGTAAAAATTGACCCTAAATCAATAGGTGTAGGACAGTATCAGCACGATATGAACCAGAAGAAGCTCTCCGAGGCACTTTCAGGTGTAGTTGAAGACTGCGTTAACAGAGTTGGTGTTGACTTAAATACAGCCTCTGCCAGTCTTTTAGAATATATTTCAGGCATCTCAAAAGCTGTGGCAAAAAATATTGTTAAATACCGCGAAGAAAACGGAAGGTTTACTGACAGAAAGCAATTACTTAAGGTAGAGAAGCTTGGACCTAAAGCATTTTTACAGTGTGCCGGATTCATGCGCATAAGCGATGGTAAAAATCCTCTGGATTCCACAAGTGTGCACCCAGAGTCATACGAAGCCGCCATGGCACTTATGAAAAAATATAATTTTGATCCAGATGATTTAAAGGGTGGAAAATTAGTTGGAATCAGTATGATTATTAAGGATTACAAAAAATTATCAGAAGAGCTTGATGTCGGCGAAATAACCCTCAAAGACATTGTTTCAGAATTAGAAAAGCCTGGCAGAGACCCTAGAGAAGAAATGCCAAAACCTATTCTCAAAACTGATGTCTTAGACATAACCGACCTTGCACCAGGAATGGTTTTAAAGGGAACCGTAAGAAATGTTATTGACTTCGGTGCATTTGTAGACATCGGCGTTCACCAGGATGGACTTGTTCATATTTCCCAGATTACAGAGAGATATATCAAGCATCCATTAGATGCAGTGAGCGTTGGAGACATTGTTGACGTTCAGGTTATGAGCGTTGATGTTGCTAAAAAAAGAATTCAGTTGACAATGAAAATCAAATAGGATATCTTTAGATTATAGATATTCGTGATAAAAATTAATTATGTACTCTCGGTATCTTTTGTATGATAGTGCATTAATTATGGAAAGGAGTTTTTGTATGATAGGTGGACTTTATGGTTATTCCGCAGGCTATGGAAGTTTTGTATATAACAATGTACCCGTGGACAGAATAGCAAAATTATCCCGTGACGACGTTTCTAGTGGAAATGATGCACAAATCCGTTCTCTTAAGCGTTCCGGAAGAATAGAATGTCAGACTTGCAAAGAGAGAAAATATCAGGACGGTTCTGATGAAATGGTTTCTTTTAAATCTGCCGCTCATATTTCTCCTTCTATGTCAGCCGGTGCCGTAAGGGCACACGAACAGGAGCACGTTGCCAATGCTTATGACAATGCAGCTAAAATGGATGGAAAGGTCATTTCGGCAAATGTAAATTTAAAGACCGCAACCTGTCCTGAATGTGGCCGCTCCTATGTTGCAGGCGGCACAACAACCACACAGATTAAATACAACGAAAGTAATCCATATGAGAAAAATCAAAAGCTTCTTGATTCCGAAGCACTGGCAGGACAGTTTTTTGATTATGCTGTATAGAAAAAGAACTGAAACATATTTGCAATTATTTGCAGCTGTAAAAATATATTTATTTAATAAGCCCACCTCAAAAACACCGGTTTTTGAGGTGGGCTCTAATTTTTTTAATTATCACTGCATTCTGATTCTGTTAATAATTCCTTCTGTCTTAGAAGCTGCCTCTTCAAATTTGCACTCTGCCATTTTTTCTGTAACAAAAGCAAACTCGCCATCAACTTCATTAAGTTCGATTACTGACACCCTTCCAAATGCTTTCTCTATTTCTTCCTTTCTCTCAGCAGCATTTCCCTGAATTCTTACAAAGAATTTCTTTTCCGAATTCTTGATGTCTGCCAATTCAAGTTTTTCACTTGTCCAGTTGATTTCAACATTATTGTTGAGGTTCTTTATTGCCTCTACCATATCTGAAACTACAGCACTTGCTGTAGGAAGCTTTCCTGCACCGCTTCCGTAGAACATTACATCTCCCAATACATTTCCATTTACCAATATTCCGTTAAATACTCCTTCAACATTGAAAAGTGGATTTGTATTGTCAATCATTACAGGTGCAACCATCGCAAATATATCATCATTTACTTTATTTGCTGAACCGAAAAGCTTTACCGAACAGCCCATCTTGTTTGCATATTTGAAATCCACATCAGAAATCTTTGTGATTCCTTCTGTATATATATCTTCGAAATCCACATTCTTTCCATATGCCAAAGAAGTGAGTATGGCAATTTTTCTGCAGGCATCAAACCCATCAACGTCTGCTGAAGGATTTCTCTCGGCATATCCCAAATCCTGTGCTTCCTTAAGGACCTCATCAAATCCAAGACCCTCCTTGCACATTTTTGTCAAAATGTAGTTTGTTGTACCATTTAAGATACCAGTGATTGAGTTTATTTTGTCTGCTGTTATTGACTGCATTAATGGCCTGATAATTGGAATTCCGCCGCCAACACTAGCTTCGAAGAAAAAGTTTCTTCCCTGATTTTTTGCAATATCAATAAGCTCCGGACCGTGCTTTGCAACTAATTCCTTATTTGATGTACATACGCTTTTTCCCTTTAATAACGCTGATTTCACAAACGTGTATGCCGGTTCAACACCGCCCATAACCTCTGCAACCACTTCAACTTCCGGATCATCTAGGATGACATTAAAATCATGTACCAGTACATCCATTACAGGATCATCAGGAAATTCCCTCAGATCAAGTACATACTTAACCTTTACATCCTTTCCTGTATTTTTTTTGATTACCTGGCTATTTCTGTTAAATATCTCATAAACACCAGAACCAACTGTACCGTAACCTAAAATTGCAACATTTATCATTTTTCCAACCTTTTATCGCCTAGCGATACCTTTCGTAAATTATTCTCTAGCTAAAATTTTTAAATAATGTATTCCTTCCTTTTCTTCAATGGACTGAATAAGCTCCGAAACATCCTTTGTCTCCGATCTGACCTCAACACTCATTGTCAGGGAAGCAACTCCATTTATAGGAATTGTCTGATGAATAGTAAGAATGTTGGCATTGCTGTCGGCAATCTGCCTTAGCACTCCTGACAACAGTCCCGGCTCATCATCCATCTGTAACACAAAGGTAATCGTCTTTCCTCTTGAATTTTCATGAAAAGGAAATATGTCATCCTTATACTTATAAAATGAACTTCTGCTAAGTCCAACCTTTTCAGTAGCCTCCTGAATCGATAAAACTCTTTCTGATTCTAACAGTCTTTTCGCTTCAACAACCTTCAAAAGGACTTCAGGCACGGCTTTTCTCTTCAATACATAATATTTATTATTATCTTCCATTACCCCAATGCCTCCTTCGTGTTCGTCCTTAAAATACACTTGTTTTTCACTCAAGGAATTTTACCACAGTAGTAAAATTAATGCAAGTACTTTTTACACTTCTCTGACCACCTCAAAACCATTCTTCAAAAAGAAAAACCCTTTCCCGGATGTATGTTTTCATTCACTCCGGGAAAGAGTTCTATTTTTTATTTCATCTGTGAAATTGTCTCTTCCAATTCTTCAAACTCATTGCCCTTCATAATATTATTAATATCAAGAACAACTACGAGTCTTCCATCTTTATTTATGACTTTATCGTAATACTTTGTATCATCAGAATCCAGAATCTTAGGAATGTCAAATATATTTTGTGGCTCCACATTCTGTATTTCGCCGACTGCATCAACCTCAATTCCCACAAGCAATGTCTCTGTCTTTACAATAATAAACTTAGTATTATCATCGTATGGTCTGTCTTCCTTACCAAATTTTCTTCTCAGACTAATAATAGGAATTATGTCTCCGCGAAGATTAATAATACCTCTTATAATCGGATTTGTATTTGGCATTGGCACCACTGGAATTACCTTTTCAATTCCTCGAACAATATTAATATCCACTCCGTACTCTTCATTACCAATATAAAATACTACAGATTTAAATTCCATAAGAAATCCCCTTTCCGTTTATTATTTTTTATTAAGACTTAACCATTTGAGATAAGCACTAATAAATGGCTCTATGTTTCCATCCATGACTGCCGACACATTTCCACTCTCAAAATTTGTCCTATGATCTTTTACCATGGTGTAAGGCTGCATTACATAAGAGCGAATCTGGTTTCCAAAATTTACATCCTTAACTTCACCTCTTATATCAGACACTTTTTCATCATTTTCTGCCTTCTTTAGTAAATAAAGCTTTGATTTCAGCATCTGCATTGCCTTGTCCTTGTTCTGGAACTGCGAACGCTCATTCTGACACTGCACAACTATACCGGTAGGTATATGCGTAATTCTGATAGCTGATGAGGTTTTGTTTATATGCTGTCCACCTGCACCGCTACTTCTGTAAGTATCAATTCTTAGCTCATCCTCATTGATTTCGATATCCAGATTTTCTTCAATTTCAGGCATGACATCACAGGAAGCAAAGGAGGTCTGTCTCTTTCCTGCCGCATTAAATGGCGAAATTCTCACCAGACGGTGAACTCCTCTCTCTGACTTAAGATAGCCAAAGGCATTTGTACCATTTATCTGCATTGTAATCGACTTTATTCCAGCCTCTTCTCCGTCAAGATAATCCAGTATCTCAACAGAAAATCCCTTTTTTTCAGCAAAACGCTGATACATTCTTGAAAGCATACTCACCCAGTCACAGGATTCCGTACCACCGGCTCCCGCGTGCAATGTAAGTATTGCGTTATTTTTGTCATATTCATCAGACAACAGTGTATTAACCCTGAGCTCCTCAAATTCGTTTTTGAACTCATCAAACTCCTGTTGTATATCCGGAATAATGGCAGGATCATTTTCCTCATATCCCATTTGAATAAGAGTATCTATATCCTCATATTGATTTTTCAATTTCTCGAACTGCTCTGTGACATCCTTTAAGCTCTTAAGTTCTTTCATATATCTCTGGGAATTTTCAGGATTATCCCAGAAATCTGGAGCTTCCATTGTCCTCTCCAGCTCAGTTATTCTGGCTTCTTTTCCAGCCAGGTCAAAGTGAATCCCTCAATTCCATAAGCGGTTCATCATACTGACCAAGGCTAAACTTGAACTGATCTAATTCAACCACCTAATCACCTTCTTCCACAACACTGTTTATATTTTTTTCCACTTCCGCATGGGCATGGATCATTTGGATATATCTTGTCGGCCTCACGTTTCTTTGGAGCCTTTACAGCAGAATCATCCTTGTTTGTTCCTGTAACCTTGGCTACCTGTTCTCTTTCAACCTTCTGCTCAACCCTTACATGCATAAGAAGCTTTACAGTGTCTTCTTTTATATTTTGAATCATTTCGCCAAACATTTCATAGCCTGACATTTTATATTCAACCAATGGATCTCTCTGACCATATGCCTGCAATCCGATACCCTGGCGCAGCTGATCCATATCATCAATGTGATCCATCCATTTTCTATCAATAACCTTGAGAAGTACAACGCGCTCAAGCTCACGAATCTGCTCAACCTCTGGGAATTCTGCCTCCTTTGCCTCATAGAGTTTCACGGCTTTTTCCTTGAGATACTGCATCATATCTGCTTTTTTGAATTTTTTCTTCTGCTCATCACTAAGAGTAATCAAATCAAACGGGAAGATAGGTATAACAAGCTGATTGAGCTCTGTGAGATTCCACTCATCTGCCGGTGCATCCTCAGGAATACACATATCAACCTGACTCTCAATAACATCTGTTATCCATTTATAAATCGTTTCCCTCATGTTTTCGCCATTTAACACTCTGAGTCTCTCTTCATAAATGGTTTCTCTCTGCTCGTTATTTACCTGGTCATATTCAAGAAGATTTTTTCTGATACCAAAGTTATTTCCTTCTATCTTCTTCTGTGCTTTCTCAATAGTCTTTGAGAGCATATTGTGCTCAATAGGCTCGTCTTCCTGAATTCCAAGTGCCTTAAATGTGGAAATCAGTTTTTCTGAACCGAACAGTCTCATAAGGTCATCCTCTAACGAAATAAAGAACTGTGACTGACCCACGTCACCCTGACGTCCTGAACGACCTCTTAACTGGTTATCAATTCGTCTCGACTCATGGCGCTCAGTACCAATAATCTTAAGACCACCAGCCTCTCTTGATTTTTCATCAAGCTTAATATCAGTACCACGACCTGCCATATTTGTTGCAATTGTAACCGCACCAAACTCACCTGCCTGAGCTACAATCTCTGCTTCCTGCTCGTGGAACTTGGCATTCAAAACCTTATGCGGAACTCCTTCTTTTCTTAACATATTGCTGATTTCTTCAGAAGCCTCGATTGTAATAGTACCAACTAATACAGGCTGACCGGTTTTATGTGTCTCAACGATTTCCCTGACAATGGCTTTTAATTTTCCTCTCTTTGAAGAGTAAACCGAATCCGGAAGGTCAACTCTGGCAATCGGTTTATTTGTCGGAACTTCAACAACGTCCATTCCATAAATATTTCTAAATTCCATTTCTTCCGTAAGTGCAGTACCTGTCATACCACATTTCTTTTCATATTTATTAAAGAAGTTCTGGAATGTAATGGTTGCTAAAGTCTTACTCTCTCTCTTAACTTTTACATGCTCTTTTGCTTCAATTGCCTGGTGAAGTCCATCTGAGTATCTTCTACCCGGCATAATACGTCCTGTGAATTCATCAACAATCAATACCTCATCATCTTTTACAACATAATCCTGATCTCTGAACATGAGATTATGGGCTCTTAAGGCCAAAATGATATTGTGCTGGATTTCAAGATTTTCAGGGTCTGCAAGGTTATCAATTGCAAAGAATTTCTCAACCTTTCTCACACCTTCTGCCGTAAGATTTACAACCTTGTCCTTTTCATCAACGATGAAATCTCCATCCTCTTCTATTTCTTCTTTCATAATAAGATCTAACTTTGAAAGCTCAGGCATATCCTTACCACGCTTTAACTGTTTTGCAAGAATATCGCAGGCCTCATAAAGCTTTGTGGACTTTCCACTCTGTCCGGAAATAATAAGAGGTGTTCTGGCCTCATCAATAAGCACCGAGTCAACCTCATCCACAATGGCATAATTAAGACCTCTCTGAACGAGCTGCTCTTTGTAGATAACCATATTATCCCTAAGATAATCGAATCCAAGCTCATTATTTGTAATATATGTAATATCACATTTATAAGCTTCTCTTCTCTCATCATTTTCCATACTGTTCAATACACAGCCTACTGTAAGTCCCAAAAATCTGTGAACCTGTCCCATCCACTCAGCATCACGATGAGCAAGGTAATCATTTACCGTAACTACGTGTACACCCTTTCCAGTAAGGGCATTCAGATATGCAGGCAACAAACATGTCTGGGTTTTACCTTCACCGGTCTTCATTTCAGCAATACGACCCTGGTGAAGAATAATACCACCCATGAGCTGACATTCGTAGTGCTCTGTGTTTAAAACTCTTCTTGCGGCCTCCCTGACAACAGCATATGCTTCCGGAAGTATACTGTCCAGGGACTCACCATCTTTAACCCTCTTCTTGAATTCGTCTGTCTTTCCACGAAGTTCTTCATCTGACAGCTTCATCATTTCCGGGCGTAAATTAACAATCTTCTTAACAATTGGTTTTATTCTCTTTATTTCTCTCTCACTATGTGTTCCAAATATTTTTGATGCAAGACTCATGATACTCTCCTAGTCATTATAATAATTTTACATATACTTGGTATTTTATCACTTTTCAATTAGTTATTCAAGGAAAAAAAATGCCACTTAATTTTTACAAACCAAGTGGCATCAAATACTCTCAAAAATTCAGTTTTTAGAACTCTGGTTCAATTAATCCGTATGTATTTCCTTTTCTCTTGTATACTACGTTAACTTCCTCTGTCTCAGAATTTCTGAACACATAGAAGTTATGTCCAAGCAATTCCATCTGTACACAAGCTTCTTCAGGATCCATAGGTTTAATGCCAAATTTCTTTGTACGGATAATCTTAATCGAATCATCCTCATCATAGTCCTTGTCTATGTACTCCGGACTGAAACTGTCTTTCGCCTGTTTCTTTTCAATGATTTTGTTTTTATACTTTTTAAGCTGTCTCTCTATAATTTCCTCAACTAAATCAATAGATACATACATATCACTGCTTACCTGTTCTGACCTGATAATGTTTCCCTTAACAGGTATGGTAACCTCGATTTTCTGTCTTTCCTTTTCAACACTAAGTGTAACAATCACTTCTGTGTCAGCATTAAAGTATTTTTCTAATTTTCCAATCTTCTCCTGTACTGCGTTTCTTAATCCCTCTGTAACATCAATGTTTCTTCCTGTAATCACGTATCTCATGCTGTCCATCTCCTTTTCCCATTATTGAAAAATCCGTTAAAATAGGCTTCCCACGCCTTTATTTCCCCGATTTTTCAGTATAGATAACACATACCTTCTAAGGAGTTATCTATGTACAATATTATACCATAACTACATATTTTTTCAAGATAAATTGTGCTTGAGTTTCCGTACTTTTATCCACAAAGCCCCGTTTTCATAGTCATTGTCATAAACAACTTTCAAAAAATGTCCAAAATATAAGGAATCCTATTCCTTTTTGATGTATAATTTAATCACCACAAAA
>JBNRML010000029.1:0-7084 GCA_050309585.1 Lachnospiraceae bacterium | reverse complement strand
TTTTATCTATTTTTTTCACAGTCGCACATGATGTTAATAAAAAAATAAAAACCAACAAAAATAATACTACTACCAATTTACTTCTACATTTATGCATATTTTCCACCAAAGACTTGATAAAAAATGTATATTTACCCCTCTCATCTAAACTCTACAACAAATATTGTTTTTTACAACCCAATGTACCATTTTTGACAATTTATGTCCCAAGATAACCTTTTTTAAAGAAGTCCCAAAATATCTCACCAAAAAAAAGGCTGTTGCACTAACGATTTTCATATTTCAGAATTTCATCGTTAAGGTGGCAGCCTCTTTTACCAATTTATTGTATCTATCATTTATTGCCACAAGTCATAAAGTTTCATTTTTTCCTTATTTCTATATTCGTGCTTCTCGTAGTATCCAATAAGCTTTCCTTCATCCCTAAGAGCAACCATATACACATCCTTATTCTGCTTTTCATTGTGAAAAGTATATACAATATTATGGTTATCATCTTCCATAAACCAATCAACCACCTGCTGAATCTTTTCTCTGGACACTTGATTATGACAGTCCATGAGGCTTCTTCCCATCAACTCTTCTCCACCCCATTTTTCATAGTTTAGTACAGCAGCAGGATTCATATAAATAATCTCGTGTTCCGAATTGCATATTACTACGGCACATCTATCCTGATCCACGATACTCTTAAAAAAACTCACATATGACTCGAACTTCATGTTTTTCTCTCTCTTTTCCATTACTAAGAATTCCTTTCAAATGACTCACCTTACTTTACTCAAAATGTATTTTTAACATCTACTTAACTATTTTCCGTAAAATCAAAACTATTACTGTTTGAACATACGGAATAATGATGAAAATACACTCAGCAATTGCCAACATAACAATTATTAAAACCTGACCAAATGTAGTCCCAAAATCACCCTTACTAACTTATTCCTAATCCTGTCACCCGTTTTTATAATAAGTAAACTCACTCTGGTCCCTAGAAAAACAGCAAGTAAAGCAGTTGCCGTGAACAAGGCTGTGGCAAATATTCTAAACGAAATAAACAGCCGTGTAATATGCTTGAATTCCAACTTGAAATGTTTATTTGTCATTCATTTATCAAATAAAACCTTTAATCTGTATCCCCATATTTTTTATACGCAACATATGAATATGCCACCCATTCTATTTGATACTGCCCATGTCTTATCATTCTTCTGACTCCATAAGGTTCTTATGCCAACAAGACTATTTCTTCTCGTTTTTGGCATATAATTCCCCAACAGAATAAATACAACTCCAAGTTCGATAACTACCACTTTTAAAATATCTATTCTTTCCTTTGTACTACCTGTCTTGCTTTTTCGTTTTGTTTATCATTAAATCAATTATCCATATAGGCTTTATTATTGTCAATGTGTATTTTTTCTTTGGCCTATCCTCATCTCCTGACTACATCTCCCAACTACATTTATTGTCCATAATCGAAAAAATGGCCACTACAGGTGTCTGACTGTAATAGCCAATGTAAATTATATTGTTCCAAATCAACTAATGTTATGACTTAGATTTGTACCTTATATATGCACCTTATATATCTACTACTTTCTTTCAATTGTTAAATTATTTTTACCATTTGTAAAGTATACTTTACATTCATCAAAGTATTCGTCAATGGTTTTTTCTGTTACCGAACCCTTCTTAACTACAATTGTTGAGTCCTTTGTTTCCAAAAATGCTTGCATATCAATTTCCAAAATATTATCTCCCAATTCAATTTGGCATCTGTTATACATCTAAACACATTAGCACAAAGCTCTGTTACTTTATCCGGAATCTTTATTTCTTTTAATGATGTTGCCTCGCCAAAAACATTATTTCCAATCTCATCTATCGAATCTGGCAACACAACTGTTGAAAGTTTTTCACATCCTGCAAACATACCCTCATGAAGTATTGTTACGCCCTCGTCAATAACCACTGTTTCCAGACTGGTTTTATAAGAAAATGCTTCTGAATAGATTGTAGCAGTGCCAGGAATTCTTAAATCTGTAACCTCTGTTTCCGGAGTATTAAAACCATATATTCTTACATCTTTTATATTCTCTATTTCTGCCGGAATAACCACAACACTATCCTTACCTATATATTCTTCAATTCGGATAAATTCCTTGTCATCTGCGTCAGTATCTATTGAATAAACTTTTCTTTAACTTTTTAAAATTTTTTGATGAATTTATTATTCTCTTTCAATTTTCACTTGTGTAGCAAAACCATATTGTTTTCTGCTTTGGTACAAGCGTTCCTCTTCCTTCACCTACTGTGTAAACATAGCCCACATATTTTCCTGCAGTTGCTGTATCAGCAATATAATTATTAAATCCTGTCTGTTTTAATACAGTAATTGCTTCCTCCTTTGTTAAACCACCCAAATCTGGAAATTCTAATAAATCTTCTGAAGAATCACCCGTCACAACATATAATGTTGGAATTTCTTCCTTAATATAATCCAAATCAACGATTGTTCCAACTGAATACATTTACTGTTTACCTGTATAACCTTATAATCGATATCCTCTATAAATCCATTATTAGTCATTTCAATTCTAAGCGTTCCAATATCAGTCCCTTCTTTATCTTTAATACTATCAATAATCGTGCTCTTTTTCTTCCGTTTTTCATAATCTGATATAGCCTCATCAAATAAAGGAATTATATTATTCAATCGCATCGAAAATACTTCACTGTTTATTTCTGCCAACTCTGTATCAAAATCATATCCATTTATTGATTTTATCTTTTTGGAACCATTATAGTATTCTATAGTACACTTATAAGGTAAATCCTGTGCCGTTGAAACATACTGAAAGCAAAATTTTCTAAAGAAGTAATCTGTGTCTTCCTGTAAATCCAGATCTTTCTTTATCTCCAAATCAGAATACAGCTTGTATTTATATTCATCAAAAATTCCCCTGTAATCCTCAAAATCAAGTTCATAAGACAATGCATATAATTCATTGTATACATCCGCTGGTACAATTACAGATAAGCCATTAAAGTCTATACAACAATACTCTTCCTCTGCCGTACGTCTTCCAGTGCTGTATGTATACTCCTTTATATGTCTGGTTGGTGATATTGCCTCTACAATTGTAGTGTCTTTTGTTGTGATATCATCAATTAGCTTTACACTATAAATCAATGGGCTGCCATATACTTTTGAATGAGCCAAATCATTGTGAAAAAACGGACATATCCCTGTAATCACAAAAGAAATTACAGCCCCAGTAATAATCCTTGGAATCTTAGAACTAATCTTATTCTTACAGAAATACGAAATCAGCCACGCAAGAATAATTGTTGGTACCAGTCTAAAAAACAATGCACCAACCAATGCCAATATTAAATTATTACCAATTATTAAGTGCTGACAAAACAGCTGTAGTATTGCATTGACCAAAAGTGTCCCAATTGTACCTAAAATATATAGCAAATTCTCTTTTTTATTTTCCACTTTACAATTCCTTTTTTTCATCAAATCAACCGTACAAATTATCGCATCTTTGCATAATTAATTCTGTTAATTTTTTTTAAACTCATCTGTAAGATACGAATTTTTACATTCACTTATGACATCTTTTTCTGTACACCAGTAACTGTATAGCCCTTAGCCGTACTCTCATCCGCTATTGCTATTAACATATCGTCTGATATATCAATAAGAGGTAATTTATTTACACTAAAGAATTTTCTCACACATCTGTTATGCCCATAATGTATCTTTTTCATTTTTCGTCGCATTGTCACTTATTTTTTTACCACAGCACAAACAATTCATTATCTACCACCCCAGTTTATTGACACATTTCCAACAGAATCTTTACATGCAACCAGCAAAATCCCAAATCTGTCCCTGTAATTCAATTTCCAATTTCTAACCACAACATCCAATAACCATCCTTCTGGAATCAACCCATCAAAAAATGAAAATAGTGTTTTTGATTTATACGCTTCTTTCTGAATAGGTAATGTAAGACTAACAGCAGTAGCCTTATCACTATTAATATATTTCTCATTATACTGAAATACATATCCTTCATCGGTCTCACTTAATACACCAGCAAATATATTTCTCACATAAACATATGCACTCCTATATTCATCCACTCTTAATCACCCTTTCTTCCCGGAACCGCCTCCATATCAAACATTGCCAATGCCTGATTCACTTTATCCATACGAACTGTAGGTTTACCCTGTTCTAATTCTCTTACAAATCTTAAACCTAATCCCGATCTAAGTGCAAATTCTTCCTGGGTTAATCCTGCTTGTTTTCTATTTTCTTTAATAAATTCTGCGATTTTATTCATTTCTATATTATACCCTTTCGGTGTCATTTCATTTATTATCAAACCAATTATACCTTATAGGGATTATTATTATCAAGAATTCGACGTATTAATATGCCTTTCATAAACTGTGTTTCGTTATGTGTTTCATAAATAACAGACTTTTCTATATTTTTCTCCTTCATACCAAACCTTCATTTTTCAATATCTCAATTACCCTGCATTCTCTATATAGCATAATTTGGTCTGCTTCGGCATGTTTGCATTTTTCATTAGTATTTATTATCTGTTCAGGCAAAACATACTCAAGTGTAAACATTTCTTCCTTTTCATATTCATCTAACTTTTGTTTCGTAATAGCTTCCCCTACTTCACACAAATAATAATAATTGTCCTGTATAAATACATCCTCATAATCACCCTTTTGAATCCTGTGCACCATTCCATATTCTTTTATAGACTCTGGAATAACAGTTAGACCTGTTTCCTCCAGCACTTCTCTCATAAGCGCACTGGTTATATCTTCATTTTTTTCTATTCCACCGCCTGGGAACTTGAAATAATCATATTTTACACTATGAATCATTGCCAATCTACCATTTCTAATTATTATTCCTCTGGCAGATGGACGATTAACTGTAGTGCCATTTATATCATAATCCTTTGTGTCTATATCAAATAAACTTCTCATAAATTCCTCCAAAATGCTTTGCATTTTACACCTGTTTTATGAAATTTTGCTTGGCTCTGAACAATTACAAAATATTTTTAATTCTGCTCTAATTCTCGTTTTTTCCAACTAATAAATCCATATATATCGTAAAAAAAGAAGAGTACCACTCCTTGTTTCCAATTGAGTTTTTGAATTTCTACCTCATTCCCATTTGTTTCAGATGGGTTCTTAATCCTAATCCCGATCTAAGTGTAAATTCTTCCTGGGTTAATCCTGCTTGTTTTCTATTTTCTTAAAAAAATTGTGCAATTTTATTCATTTCTATATTATACCCTTTCGGTGTCTTTCGTTTATTATCGAACAAATTATACCATATAGGGATTATTATGTTTTACTTCGCTGGATTCACATGAACCATAATATGTTTAACTTTCGGAAAATTCTGTTCAATATCATCATGTACAGCTTCTGCAATATCATGTGCCTCCTGCAATGTACATAACGCATCTGCCTGAATTTCCACATCCACATAAATTTTATTTCCAAAAATTCGTGTTTGAAGTAAATCTACCCCCAGCACATTCTCGTTCTTCATAACACAATCAAAAATCTGCTTTTCTGTCATTTCATCACATGAATGATCCACCATTTTATCAATGGCATCCTTAAAAATATCAAAGGCAGCTTTTACAATAAACCCAAAAATCACCAGACTGGCAATAGAATCCATGACAGGAAATCCAAGTCTTGCTCCTCCAATTCCGATTAATGCCCCTATTGAAGAAAATGCATCCGAACGATGATGCCACGCATCTGCCATTAACGCACTTGAATCAATTTTCTTTGCATTATATCTTGTATACCAGTACATTCCTTCCTTACTGATAATTGATACAATTGCCGCAATCAATGCAAGTATTCCCGGAACCTGTAAATCACTATAGTTCCCATTCAAAATGTTTCTTAATGCGTCCATACCAATTCCAAGACCAGTGATAAAAAGAACTATAGCCAGGACAATGGCCGCCACACATTCCATACGCTCATGTCCATAAGGATGCTCTTTATCAGGCTTCTTTGATGCCAGTTTTATACCAATAATAACCACGAAAGTACTGAATACATCAGATGCTGAATCGAGTGCATCACTAATCATCGCATTGGAATGCGCTATAACTCCCGCCAAAAGTTTAATCACGGACAGCACAACATTTCCAATAATAGTAATAAGTGACACTCTGTTTGCCACCCTCTGAAAATCAGTTTCATTGTCTTTGTTACTCACTGTCATTGTTTTGTTTTTTTCCATACTTGTTACCTCCAATTATTTTAAATGTACTCTCGGAATCTTTTTCGCATATGACTTTCTGGCTATATTTTCACTGTACTTCTTCAGTTTTCTCGTCGTTCACACCGTGTACGCACTGCGAAAACTTCATTGTCCAGTAAAAATCCATCTCAGAAACTCATATACAAAAGATTCCGAGAGTACATTTTAAGATAACTCTATGGCACTAAACATATGTGGGATTTTATAACAAAGTTTTTAATAAAAAGTATAAAAAAAACACCCACGAATCAGTATTAGCAACTACTGTCCCGTGGATGATAGATACCACTGTCACTTATGTGACCCGACTCCATGACATACTGTCACGGTCTGTTCAGTTTGTACTGTAGATTTGTATGCAGTGCAAAGAGTTCTTGTATAGTATCATATGTTATAATGATTGTCAAGGACATTCCATTCTTGAGTTTCCGTAGTTTTATCCACAGCCCCCTGTTTTGACAGGGTATAATATAAACAACTTTTAAAAATTGCCCAAAATATAAGGAATCTTCATCCCTTTTGGTGTATGATTTAAGTGACCAAACAAAAACCTACTAAACAAAAAGAAGGAGGATTCCTTATGGTCAATTTTACATCAAATACTTATCAAATGAAACGGGAAATTTTAACTTTTTCCAATAAAATTTCCAGAAACCTTCCCAAACCAGAAAGGAAGTTCGTTGCAGACATGAATTATGGCATGCTTGCTTCCGGCAGCTGTATGCTCACTGATATCGT
>JBNRML010000028.1:0-8114 GCA_050309585.1 Lachnospiraceae bacterium | reverse complement strand
CTCAATGGAAACCAAGCGGAAACACGTCCCCACATGGCTCTATAAATTAGGCGGCAGGCTTGATAAACAGTATGAAGAAATCGTGTCTGCCCTATCCGACATCAACGCCTTTAACGCAGGGAAGAAGCCTTAAACATATCTCTGTGGATAAGAATATTGCAGACCGTTATTATCAGGAAGGTGCAATTAAAGCGGTATGTGATGCATTTGATAGTCGTAACCGTAGAAAAGCACTTCTTGTAATGGCTACCGGTTCCGGCAAAACAAGAACTGTAATTGCCTTATGTAAGGTTCTCTTGGATGCTGGATGGGTGAAAAACATATTGTTCCTGGCGGATCGTAATTCGTTAGTTACGCAGGCAAAAAGAAACTTTGTAAATCTTTTGCCTGATTTGTCGTGTTCAAATCTTGTGGAGGAAAAAGATAATTACACAGCTCACTGTATTTTCTCTACATATCAGACCATGATGAACTGTATTGATTCAGTTAAGGATGATAACGGAAAGTTATTTACTTGTGGACATTTTGAACTCGTAATCTGTGACGAGGCACATAGATCTATTTATAACAAGTATAGAGATATATTCAATTATTTCGATGCACCATTGGTAGGTCTTACGGCAACTCCAAAGGATGAGATTGATAAGAATACCTATGGGATTTTTGATTTGGAAAATGGTGTGCCTACATATGGATATGAGCTTGCTCAGGCGGTAAAGGATGGCTATCTTGTAGACTTTACTACTGTTGAAACAAAGCTCAAATTTATTGAGGAAGGTATTGCTTATGATGAGTTGTCTGAAGAGGACAAGGCTGCATACGAAGAGACTTTTGAATTTGAAGACGGAGTATTGCCAGAGAGGATTCATTCGTCAGCCTTAAATACTTGGATATTTAACGAGGATACCATTAAGCAGGTGCTTCATGTGCTTATGAAGGACGGACTTAAGGTGGATTATGGTCAGAAGATTGGTAAGACAATTATTTTTGCAAAGAATCATGATCATGCAGAGAAGATACTGGAAGTGTTCAATAAGCAGTATCCAGAACTAAGCAAAAATGGTCAGCCTTTTGCAAAGGTAATTGACAATTATATGACCTATGCGCAGAGTGCAATTGATGAGTTTTCTGATCCAAAGAAAATGCCTCAGATTGCTATATCTGTAGATATGCTTGATACCGGTATTGATGTACCGGAAGTATTAAACCTTGTATTTTTTAAAAAGGTTATGAGTAAAGCTAAGTTCTGGCAGATGATTGGTCGTGGCACCAGACTTTGCCCGGGACTTATAGACGGAGAAGATAAAGGTAAGTTTTATATCTTTGATTTCTGTGGAAACTTTGAGTTTTTTCGTATGAACCAGGGAAGACCTACAGCCAATATGATTGCGTTACAGGGAGCTATATTCTCACTTAAGTTTGAAATTGCGTATAAGCTTCAAAGCATTGAATATCAGATAGACAGGCTTATTGCATACAGAAATAAACTGGTTGAAATGATGACCGGTAAGGTGCAGGAGTTGAACAGAGAAAACTTTGCGGTAAGGCAGCATCTTAAGTATGTTGACACATATTCTGTGGAGAATAATTATCAATCAATAACATTTGAAGATACCTTGATGGTTCGTGAAGAATTGGCACCACTTATTATGCCTGATGGTGATGAAGCAAGTGCAGTTCGTTTTGATGCTCTGATGTATGGAATGGAATTGGCATATTTGGCGTGTAAAGGATACGGTCGTTATAGAAGTGATCTTTTTAAAAAGGTTGAAGGCATTGCCAGTGTTGCCAATATTCCTGAGATTCAGGTGCAGTCAGAACTAATCAATAAGATTCTTCACACAGATTATGTGGACAATGCCGGAATTGATGAATTTGAGCATATCAGAGTAAGTCTTCGTAATCTTATGAAGTATTTGCCTAAGGGTCACATTAAGTACGATACAGATTTTACAGATGAAATTTTATCTACAGAGTGGAATGATTCCGAGCTCGAAAATGATGAATTGAAGAATTATAAGGCAAAAGCTGAATTCTACGTTCGTCAGCATCAGGATAATATTGCAATTGCAAAGCTTAAGACAAATCAGCCACTTACAGAGGTGGATATAGAAAGCCTGGAACAAATCCTTTGGAAAGAAGTTGGCTCAAAGGACGACTATGAAAAAGAATATGGACATAAGCCTTTAGGTGAGTTTGTTCGTGAAATCGTTGGACTTGACATGAATGCTGCAAAGGAAGCATTCTCAGAGTTCCTGAACGATACAAATCTTGACAGCAGACAGATTTATTTTGTAAATCAGATTGTTGAGTATATTGTACACAATGGTATGATGAAAGATCTTTCTGTGCTTCGGGAATCGCCATTTACTGATAAGGGAAGTGTAGTAGAGATATTTACAGACCAGACAGTATGGATGGGAATCAGGAAGGTTATTGATCAGATTAATGCTAATGCGGTAGCGTAAAAACGCATAAATGAAGCTGCCGCTTCACGAATTTTCATTCGTTAAAGCGACAGCTCCTTTTTTGTGACTTTTGGAACACGTTTCTCTACTCAAGCGGGTACTTTTGCAAAAGAATATCCAGATATTTATCACAGTTAGATTTATTTAAGTGTATTCCATCTGCAGCGCAGTCATCAGGGAGAAAACCTGCCTCATCGCAAAAGTTGGAATTTAAATCTAAATATGTAACATTCTTTTCAGTGCAAAGGGCAGTGATTTTTTCATTATATGTATTTATGCGGTCATTGTTTTCGTATTGATTATCAACCTTTGCATTTCTGGAAATGTGTAAAATACCATTAACCACAATGTTTGTATTATTTGTGTTTGCAATGATGGTATCAATAAGTTCACTGTAATGTACAATAAATGTGTCCTCATATTTCCAGCCTAATTCATTAAAGCCCAGACAAATAACAATGGTGTCATATTTGTATTTTGATAAGGTTTCAGTTAAGGTGAGGGATTCACCGCGAACCGTTATTTTATCTGAAAGTATTTTGTTCACATTGATACCGATGCCACAGAAAAAATCTGAATAGTCTGCTGCGTTAGTGAGTTTTTCAAAGGAAGCAATTCTGGAATCACCGATAAATAAGAAATGTTTATCATTGTTTTCCTGATTATCATGAATATTTTCAGCACCTGGATTAGGCTCGCCGGTAGTGTTATCCTTGTTTTCAGAATTATCATGATTATCAGAATTATCATAATTATCATGGTTTTCATTAACAGGGGATGACGAATGAGAATTATTAATCACTGTGTTTTGCGATGCAATGGCACGTGTTGCCAATTTGTCATCTAGTATGTTGTCAAACTTTTCCAGTCTGACAATGGAAATAATCTGGAATATTACTGTTACAAAAAGAAATAATATTGTGAACAGTATTTTTTTTGCGTTATTCAAGTGTATGTCCTTTCTGTTTTAAAATATTGTGATATAATGAGCCTTGCGGCGATGTGCGCTTGCGGACATCGACATAAGGCGAAAAAAAACACGGAGACGCCAGTCGACGTGATATAATTATAAACAACAAATAATGAATTGTAAAGGAAGCTCAAATGGAACTTATTAAAGTAAAGGGAATCGGCGAAAAAACAAATAAACTGTTTAATAAATTAAAATTATATACGACGGAAGATTTGCTTAATTACTACCCTAGAAATTATGATATGTACGAAAAGCCTGTCTGTGTAAAGGAAATTGATAATAAGCTTATCATTGCAATTGAGGGAACTGTGTTAAAAAATCCTGATATGAAGCAGGTAAGAAATTTAACCATTATTTCTACAAATATTAGAGATGATAATGGTGATATAATAAAAGTGACCTGGTTTAATATGCCATATCTTAAAAATACATTAAAGTATTCAATGAAATATGTTTTCAGGGGAAGAATAAAATATGTCAATAATATGCCAACCCTGGAACAGCCGGAAATTTATCCTCTGGGTAAATATGATGAAAAGCTTAATACTTTGCAGCCGCTTTATTCACTGACAAAAGGATTGACAAATAATCTGGTTACAAAAACCGTCAAAAATATATTGGAAGAGGAAGAAATAGATGATTATCTTACTGAGGAATATAGGCAGAAATATAATTTGTGTAATAAAAAACATGCTTATAAAAACATTCATTTTCCGAGGAACTTTGAAGAACTGAAGACAGCAAGAAGAAGAATTGTTTTTGACGAATTCTTTGATTTTATTTTCAGGATGAGAAAACTTAAGGAAAAAGAGACAAAAATACCAAATCAATATATAATAAATGATTTTTCAGTGTCAGAAAAAGTAAAATGCAGTTTGAAATTTGAGCTTACCAATGCACAGAAAAAGGTGCTGGGGGATATGAAAAAAGACTTTTCGGGAGAGTTTACTTCAATGAGGCTGATACAGGGAGATGTAGGCTCAGGCAAGACGATTGTGGCATTTTTAATGATGCTTGATTTTGCAAATGCGGGACTCCAGTCTGCCATTATGGCACCGACAGAAGTTTTGGCAGAACAGCATTTTGATACCATGGTAAGTCTTTTGAGGGATAATAATCTCGATTTTGGTGTTGAACTATTAACTGGTTCAATGACACAAAAGCAGAAAAAGGATGTATATAATAGGATAAAAAGCGGAAAATCTAAGTTAATAATTGGAACACACGCATTATTTCAGGATAAGGTTGAATATGACAGGCTTGCTCTTGTCATCATTGATGAGCAACACAGGTTTGGGGTTTTACAGAGGTCGAAGCTTATGACCAAGGGAATAAAGCCACACGGTGTTGTAATGAGTGCAACACCGATTCCAAGAACTCTAGCACTTATTTTGTATGGGGATTTGGATATATCTGTAATAGATGAACTGCCTTCAAATCGACTGGGGATAAAAAACTGTGTGGTAACAAAGGAATACAGGCCAAATGCCTACAAGTTTATCGAAAAAGAGGTCAATAACGGGAGACAGGCCTACGTGATTTGTCCAATGGTTGAGGAAAATGATACTCTCGAGGCTGAAAATGTTGTGGATTATGCGGAAAAATTAAAAAAAGAACTGAGTGGAAACATTTGTATCAGCTATCTTCATGGAAAAATGAAGGCCGAGGAAAAAAATGAAATACTCAGGAAATTTTCTAAGAACGAAATACAGGTCCTTGTATCTACTACCGTTATTGAAGTAGGGATTAATGTGCCAAATGCCACTATTATGATGGTGGAAAATTCTGAACGCTTTGGACTTTCAAGTCTTCACCAGTTAAGGGGGCGTGTTGGAAGAGGCGAGTATCAGTCATATTGCATTTTTGTAAGCTCCAGCAATGATAAGGAAAAGCTTTCAAAACTTGAGGTTTTGAATAAATCAAATGATGGATTTTACATTGCTTCTGAGGATTTAAAAATGAGAGGTCCAGGAGACTTTTTTGGAATCAGACAGAGCGGAGATATGCAGTTTTCAATGGCCGATATTTATTCTGATGCGGAACAGTTAAAAATGGCATCAGAAGCAGTTGATGAGTATGTCAGTTCAGGCTATGAATTAATTGACAAAAAAGTTAATGATGATATAGTATACTAGAAGCAGTTGTTTTTTAAATAACTGAGGCATTATGAGTTTTTGCAGCATTTAGCGGAGGTAAGTTTGATGAATATAGTAGTTTTATGTGCCGGAACAAGTACAGAGAGAGAAGTTTCAATAGTAACAGGGAAAAAAGTATGTGAGGCTTTGAGAAAAAAGGGGCACAATGCCAGAGTTTTGGATGTTTTTTTTGGTACATACAAAAGCGATATAAATAAAGATAACTTTTTTGATGGAGAATATGATTTGGAAAAGGAATCGGGAAGAATAGCCGAATTTTCTTCTGAGTTGCATGGAAAAATGAAAGAGAGAAGAATGTTTTTTGGGGAAAATGTTCTTGCAATATGTATGGAGTCGGACATTGTATTTATGGCATTACATGGAGCTAACGGTGAGGATGGAAAGGTTCAGGCTACATTGGATTTGTGCGGTGTGAAATACACGGGCTCAGGTTATATGGGAAGTGCCCTTGCAATGGATAAGGGTATGACTAAAAAAATGTTTTTGTCAGAAAATGTTCCAACACCGGCAGGATTTGAAATAAAAAAAGCAGAAGGAACAGATTATGTTTCTTTGTTAGAGGAAAATAATGTAACATATCCGTGCGTGGTAAAGCCATGTTGCGGAGGCTCAAGTATTGGTGTTTCCATTGTCAATAATGATGAAGAGTACAAAAAGGCCTTAGAGGAATCATTCAGTCTTGAGGATTATGTAATCATTGAGGAGTACGTAAAGGGACGAGAATTTTCAGTTGGTGTGATAGACGGTGAGGCATTGCCTATTATTGAAATTATTCCACTTGAAGGTTTTTATGATTATAAAAATAAATATCAGCCTGGAATGACAAAGGACGTGTGTCCGGCAGAAATAAGTGAGGAACTTACAAAGAGAATTCAGGCTGAAGCAGTACATGCATTTGAAGTGTTAAATCTTGATAATTATGCAAGAATGGATTTCCTTGTAGATGAAAATGAGGAAATTTACTGTCTTGAAGCGAATACATTGCCTGGTATGACACCTACCAGCCTTCTTCCACAGGAAGCAAAGGCCATTGGAATAGAATTTCCGGAATTGTGTGAAAAATTAATTCAGGTTTCGATGAGAGGATAATATTAAATTTATGAAAAAATTAACTATAAAAAGCATTGCTGATGTATGTGATGGAAAGTTATTGGGAATAGATGAAGAAACACAAAATCCCCTAATTGATATTGAAGTGTCAGATATAGTAACAGATAACAGAAAGGTTACGGAAAAAAGTGTCTTTGTTGCCATTAAGGGAAACAGGGTAGATGGACACAGCTTTATTGAAGATGCATTTGTAAAGGGGGCAATTGGGGTAATTTCTGAAAAAGAATTAGATATGGAAAGACCATATATATTGGTTAGGGATTCCCTTGCTGCCATTAAAAAAATAGCTAAATTTTACAGAGAAAATCTTGATATAAAAGTTGTTGGGGTTACTGGAAGCGTGGGGAAAACCAGTACAAAAGAAATTATTCATGCAGTTCTGTCTGAAAAATACAACACCCTAAAAACGGAGGGCAATTTTAATAATGAATTAGGACTTCCTCTTACTGTTTTCAGACTCAGGGAGGAGCATGAAATTGCGGTTTTGGAGATGGGAATAAGCAATTTCGGAGAGATGACAAGACTGTCAGAGATTGCTAAGCCTGACGTTGCCGTGATTACAAATATAGGTCTTTGTCATCTTGAAAATCTTGGTTCAAGGGATGGTATATTAAAGGCTAAAACAGAGATGTTTAAGAATATTAAGGATGATGCAACGATTATTCTTAATGGTGATGACGATAAGCTTATTACAATAAATGAATATAATGGGATAAAACCGGTTTTTTATGGTATGAATAATACCGGATTGTCAGTTTTTGCAGATAATGTAGCACCAAAAGGTATAAAAGGAATAGCCTGTGATTTGCATTATGGAGAAGATATTATTTCCGTGATGATAAATATTCCGGGTATTCATATGGTTTACAATGCCCTTGCTGCACTTTGCGTAGGTAAAAGCTTTGGACTCAGTAATGAAGAAATAAAAAGAGGCATTGAAAAATTAAAACCTGTTCAGGGTAGAAATAATATAATAGAGACGGAAAAATACACCGTAATAGACGACTGCTACAATGCAAACCCGGTTTCAATGAAAGCAAGTATTGACGTCCTTGAATTTGCTGACACAAGAAAGGTGGCAATACTTGGTGATATGTTTGAGCTTGGAGTAAATGAAGAAAAACTTCACCAGGGAATTGGTCAGTATTTGTGCGATAAAAATATTGATGTTATCATTTTTATCGGAAAACTTATGAAAAATGCATATGATGCATTGGATAATAGTAGGGAAAAGTATTATTTTGAGAATATCGAAGATTTTATTGAGAAGAAGAGTGGTATTATCAATGAAAAGGATACTATTCTTGTCAAGGCATCTCATGGAATGAATTTTGTGAAGATTATTGAGGCATTAAAATAAGTGTAACTTTAATATTAATATTGGAAAAAATTTACTGTGTATTATTT
>JBNRML010000027.1:0-5512 GCA_050309585.1 Lachnospiraceae bacterium | reverse complement strand
AAGATGATACTGTTCCTGTTACCTGATTAGGTGTTGTGTCTATATTTTATTTTTTAGCCACCGAAAGATGGCTTGTTTGCCATGCCCTTTAATTTTTGGCTACCCGCTACCTCTTTGTTTCAAACTTGTTTTCCTTTTCTGTTTTTATATTATGGCAATTGTTAAGAGCCAACAATTATATTTTACAGTTATATATTATATCCAATATGTTTTTGTATAACAACTTTATTTTTTTGGATAAAATATGTTGACTTATTATTAAAATAATATAAAATATTTGTATACATTTTTACAAAAGCTTTATAAAAAAGTATACGGAAGGAGAACATTTGTGGTTACGAATAACGGTGGCGAAAGTCGCAGCAGAAACACTAGGACTAATTCAGAAGGAAAGGATAAAGGAAAGAGATTCCAAAGCGGTGAAAAAAGAGAATACAGACAGAGTGGCAATGGTACGAAAAATAGTGGGAACACAGGATATAATAAAAATGGTGATTCTCGAAATGGTGGAAGGCCAGCAGGTAACAAACCGTTTAAGAAAAATTACGGAGACAGGAATCGGGTAAATCCTTATGATAAAGACAGTGATGAAGATTCAAGACCTCAAAGAAGACAGCAGCAGAGTAAGGATACAAAGGTTAAGGAGCAGCAGCCTGATAAGATAGAGATTAAAAACAGAATTGAAAAAGAAAAGAAGGCTATGCAGAAAAAACAGGCTGAAAGAAGGAATGCTAAGCCTGCAAGACAACAGGCAAGACCTAAGAGAACCAATAATATTGACTGGACCAGAGAATATGAAAATGGTTCCTATGATGATGATGATTTAGATATGTATTTATAGAACTTTGCAAAGGCAAAGTTCTTTTTGCAAATAAATATGTTCCTAATAAGGAGGAAATATGATTAAAGAAGAAACAATGAAAAAAATTGAAGTTTATGACCAGAAACATTTACTTCGTTATTATGATGAACTTGATAAAAAGGAAAAGGAGTTGTATGAAGATCAGCTTAATGGTCTTAAATTTGAACTTCTTGATTTAATTGGGACAAAAGATGAAAAGGAAAAATCTGTATATGAACCTTTACAGGCGATGAGGTTGACAGAAATTTCTGAGAAAAAGAGAGAGTTTGAAAAAACAGGAATAGAAGCCATAAGAAATTGCAAGGTTGGAGCAGTACTTCTGGCCGGAGGTCAGGGAACAAGGCTTGGTTTTGACAAGCCGAAGGGAATGTTTAATATTGGTAAAACAAAAGAGATGTATATTTTCGAGAGATTGATTGACAATCTTTTGGAAGTAGTCAACGTTACGGGCTGCTATGTTCCTCTTTTTATTATGACAAGCCAGAAAAATGATGCAGATACCAGAGCATTTTTTAAGGAAAAAAATTATTTTGGATATGACAGGAAATTTATATATTTCTTTGTTCAGGACATGGCACCTAGTGTGGATTTTAATGGAAAAATTCTCATGGAAGCGAAGGATAAGATTGCTCTTTCTCCTAATGGCAATGGAGGATGGTTTTCTTCCATGGTTTCGTCAGGTCTTTTAGATAAGATTAATATTATGAAAATAGAGTGGTTAAATGTGTTTTCTGTAGATAATGTTTTGCAGAGAATTGCAGATCCGGTATTTGTGGGTGCAACCATTTCATCTTCATGCCCTTGTGGAGCAAAGGTTGTTAGAAAGGCTTCACCTGATGAAAGAGTTGGTGTTATGTGCAGAGAAAATGGCAAACCTTCAATTGTAGAGTATTATGAGCTCACAGATGAGATGAGAGATGCAAAGGATGCCTACGGAGAGCCAGCCTATAATTATGGTGTTATATTGAATTACCTGTTCAGGGTAGATAAGCTTATTGACATTAATGAGAATAAAATGGTAAATCATATTGTGGAAAAGAAAGTGCCATATATGAATGAAGAAGGGCAGATTATTTCACCTGATAAGCCTAATGGATATAAGTTTGAAACCCTGATTCTTGATATGATTAGCATGTTAGATGACTGCCTTGTATTTGAAGTTGAGAGAAATAAGGAATTTGCTCCTGTCAAGAATAAAGAAGGCGTTGACTCTATTGACAGTGCCAGAGAGTTATTGGAATTAAATGGAATAAAGATATAATTATGTTGTTTAGTGCTTTAATGTGCTATGTGGATTTGAATAAGGAGAAATGGAAAAATGAAGAAAGTGATTGAGATACTTACAGAGGTTTTTGAAAGTGCCTTTAAGGAATGTGGCTATGATGAGAAATATGCAAAGGTCACACTTTCAAACAGACCTGATTTATGTGAATATCAGTGTAATGGAGCCATGGCAGCTGCAAAGGCCTATAAAAAGGCACCTATAATGATTGCTAATGAGATAGTTGAGAAGCTTTTGGGAAATGAATTATTTTCTGAGATAAGTGCTGTTATGCCGGGATTTATTAATTTTGGAATTAGCACGAGTTTCCTTGCCAAGTATATTGAGGATATGAGACAATCAGAAAAATACGGCTGTGAGGATGTAAAAAATCCAAGAAAAATTATAATTGATTATGGCGGAGCAAATGTTGCCAAGCCTCTTCATGTTGGACATCTTCGTTCTGCCGTAATTGGAGAAAGCATTAAGAGAATGTGCAGGTTTGCAGGTCATGATGTCACAGGCGATGTTCATTTGGGTGACTGGGGACTACAGATGGGACTCATTATTGTTGAGTTGAAGTTGAGGAAACCTGAACTTGTGTATTTTGATGAGAGTTATACAGGTGAATATCCGGAAGAACCACCATTTACAATTTCAGAGCTTGAGGAGATATATCCATGTGCAAACGCAAAATCCAAGGAAGATGAGGATTTCAAAGAGGAAGCGAGAAAGGCAACCTTTGAACTTCAGAATGGAAACAGAGGGTATCTTGCAGTATGGCAGCACATTATCAATGTCTCAGTCTCTGATTTGAAGAAGAATTATGATAATTTAAATGTTTCGTTTGAACTTTGGAAAAAGGAGAGTGATGCACAACCTTATATTCCGGATATGGTTCAATATATGAAGGATAATGATTATACCAGAATCAGTGAGGGTGCATTGGTGGTTGATGTTAGGGAAGAAACTGATACAAAGGAAATTCCACCGTGCATGATTTTGAAATCAAATGGTGCAACATTGTATAATACGACTGATTTGGCCACTATTGTAGAGCGTATGAAGCTTTTTGAGCCTGACCAGATTATTTATGTTGTTGATAAAAGACAGGAATTGTATTTTGAGCAGGTATTCCGTTGTGCTAGAAAGACTAAGCTTGTGAATGATGATACAGTACTTACATTCCAGGGCTTTGGCACAATGAATGGAAAAGATGGTAAGCCATTTAAAACACGTGACGGCGGTGTAATGCGTCTGGAAAATCTCATTAAGGAGATTAATACTGCAGTATACAATAAGATTATGGAAAACCGCTCTGTTTCAGAGGACGAGGCATTGGAAACAGCAAAAATAGTTGGATTATCAGCCTTAAAATATGGTGATTTATCAAATCAGGCTTCAAAGGACTACATTTTTGATATAGACAGATTTACTTCTTTTGAAGGAAATACAGGTCCATATATCTTGTATACGATTGTCAGAATTAAATCGATATTAAATAAGTTTTTTGAAGGTGAGAAAGTAGTTCACAACAATATTCTTCCGGCAGAAACACAGGGAGAAAAGGAACTTATGCTGGTTCTGGCAAAATTCAATGAAGTTGTGGAAAATGCGGTAGTAGAATTGGCTCCGCATAAGATTTGTGCGTATGTATACGAACTTTCAAATGCATTCAACAAGTTCTATCATGACACAAAGATATTATCCTGTGAGGACGAGAATAAAAAATCCGGGTATATTAACCTTATTGCCGTGTCGAAGGCAATTTTGGAAACCAGCATAAATATGCTTGGATTTGATGCTCCTGAAAGAATGTAGAGGTTTTTGTGCCTGTGGCATTTTGGATGGAAATAGATAAGAAAAACAGGGTGGAAAATGTTAAGAAAGAATATACGATTTTTGGTTATATTCATAATACTTGCTACGATAAGTATATTGATGATAAAAAAAACAAATGAGGAGTGCTCTTTTGTTGATTTATGTGATGAAATATCAAGAGCAAATATTTTATGGATTATTTTAGCGGTTGTTGTGATGCCGGGATTTATATTTTTTGAGGGTATGGCATTAAAGGTACTTGTCAAAGGGTTGACTAATAGAAAAACTCATATAAAAGGTATGTTGTATTCATCTGCAGATATATATTTTTCGGCAATCACGCCTTCAGCTAGCGGAGGACAGCCGGCAAGTGCTTATTTTATGATGAGAGACAGGATTCCCGGTTCTGTTACTACTGTTATTTTATTAGTAAATCTGATGCTGTACAGTCTTTCCTTTGTAATAACAGGTACAATTGCATTTTTAATGGATTGGAAAGTTTTTTTGGGTTACGGAGCATTTGGAAAAACATTGGTATTAATAGGGATTGGAGCTATGCTGTTTTTGATGTTTAGCTTTTATATACTATTGAGAAGGAAACAGATAATTAACGTACTGGCATCGTGTTTAATAAGATTAGGACATAAAATCAGGATTGTTAAGGATCCTGAAAAAAAGATGGAAAAGTTATTTTCTGTGTTAGAGAATTACGAGAAATGCTCTTATTCAATTGCAGGGAAAAAAAAGATGATAATATTTGCTCTGATATTTAATGTTTTACAGAGAATAAGTCAGAGCTTCGTAACTGTGTTTTGTTATCTGGCGGTTGGCGGACAACCTGGAAAAGCGGTGAAAGTATGGGTAGTTCACATGATGGCGTCTTTGGGTGCTAACAGCATTCCCATACCGGGCGGGGTGGGAACCACGGATTATCTTCTTATCAGGGGACTAAAAAATGTGGACAGCACAATAAATTCTGCACGTCTTACTTTAATAAGCAGGGGAATATCGTTTTATGGCTGTATATTTATTAGTATGATAATAATTTTTATTGGATATACAATGTTAAATCGTGGCGATAAGCAGGGATTAAGCTAAAAGAAAGACCTGGATATATAATTCTTGGCTAAGAATATATCTAGGTCTTAATTATTATTATTCAGCCTCTGTTTCGTCAGTAGATGCTTCAGATTCTGCAGGGGTAGTGGTTTCTTCTTCGTTTTCAGAACCGTCTGCAGTAGTAGTAGTTTCATCTTCGTTTTCGGTAGCAGCCCATACACTTGAAACTTCTTCTTCTGAAAGAACGTAAGTAGTAGGTTCTTCTGTTTTGACTGGTTCTTTATAAATATACTCTTTATAAACAGAATATCCAAAGAAACCTACAAAGGCAATGACAACTAATATCAAAATAGAAGAACGGAGGAAAGCCTGACGTTTCTGTTTTGCCATGATTTTTTTTCTGTTTGCCTTGTCCTTTTTATATTTATCAACTTTTGCCTGACTCATTGATTCATTTCCTTTCTGAAAGTCTTATAATATGCTTTACGCATTAACTTTTTATATTATAT
>JBNRML010000026.1:0-33146 GCA_050309585.1 Lachnospiraceae bacterium | reverse complement strand
GTATGACTATAATAATCTATGTTAATAAATAAAGCAAAACAGTTTTTATTTTTTTGCATTTGTGATAATATTATTATATGAAAAAAATATGGAGGATATCCGATGGGAATAATAAAAGGTTTTCAATTTGATGATGAGGAAGCTTATCAGTCAGCAAAAAAAGAACAGGAATACATAAACAGAATATCGGCATCCTTAAACACTTCCAATGCAAATCAGGTTCTTGAGGTATACAATAAAATCATAGAAGACAATATTTTTTGTACTCCGGTTGGAATGGAATACTTAAGGACTCTGCAAAAAAGATTGTCATCGGTGGAAGGACTTGATAAGAGCGAGATAAAGCCAATACCGGCCATTAGTAGCACAAAAGAAGAAAAAAAGGAACAGCCTGACTTGAGTTTAAGAAAAGAGAAGAGTGAGCTTCGACAGGCAAGGAAAAGAGCTGAAAAGTATCACGATTTGTATGTGAAAATGCTCATTGTAAATGGTTTTCTTATTCTGATGATTATTGTTATGTTCATAATCTCAGAAAATAGCAAAAAATTCGATGAGGATTATTTTAGAGAAAGTATTGAAAATGAATATATTGACTGGCAGAAATCTTTGGAAGAGAGGGAAAATAATTTACCGTAGAAATACTGTTCACAAAAACAACATATTTTGATGTTAAAATTACATACAATATGTTAGAAAATGTTTGGAGATGAGATAAGCTATGGAAAAATTAAAAATATTGGTGGCAGATGATGAGAGCAGAATGAGGAAACTGGTCAATGACTTTCTTACCAAAAAAGGGTATAAGGTTATTGAGGCAGAAAACGGGGAACAGGCACTAGATTATTTTTACACAGACAAAGAGATCTCTTTATTTATTCTGGATGTTATGATGCCAAAGATGGACGGATGGCAGGTGTGCAAAGAAATCAGGAAGGAGTCAAAGATACCTATTGTTATGCTGACTGCTAAATCAGAGGAAGAGGATGAGCTTTTGGGATTTGACCTGGGAGCAGATGAATATATATCCAAACCATTTAGCCCTAAAATCTTGGTTGCCAGAGTTGACTCACTGTTAAGACGATCAAATAAGCTGTCTGATGAAAAGATTTTAGAGGAGGCCGGTATAACATTAAATTTAACTGCACATCAGGTGAGTGTTGATGGTAAAAATATTGAATTGAGTTTTAAAGAATTTGAACTTCTGCAGTATTTTATGGAAAATAAAGGTATAGCATTATCCAGGGAAAAGATATTGAATAATGTGTGGAATTATGATTATTTTGGAGATGCCAGAACCATTGACACCCATGTGAAAAAACTGAGAAGCAAGCTGGGAGAGTGCGGAGACTGCATTAAAACAATATGGGGTATGGGTTACAAATTTGAGGTATGATAGCAATATGAAATTTAAGGATTCAATTAGATTTAAACTCATTTTGTTGATTTTTTCTCTTATGGCAGGGAGCTTTTTGATTTATTTGTTTTTGAATAAGTTTTTTTTACAGGATTATTATTTAAGAACAAAAGAGAAGAGCATGATAAGAGGTTATGAAAAAATAAATGAGGTTTTGAGTGAGGAAACTCCGATTACGACTGAAAAAATGAACTCTGTTGCGAAAACATGTGAAAAATATGGTATTACAATGATTGTTGTTGATACCGCTGATACCATTGAGATGCAGTTTGGCAACGCAGAAGTTTTAAGGCATCGTTTGCAGGAGATTAATTTTAAGCCTGATGACAGAAATACAAAGATAATTAAAAAGACTAATAAATATACTCTGCAGAGTTATTATAGAGATGATAATCAGGCAGAGGAATATTTGGAAATCACAGGTTTTTTTAATAAGAAAACAATTTTTCTTATGAGAATGGCTGTTGAAAATATCAAGGAGAGTGTAAGTATTTCAAATCAGTTTTTCATTTATACTGGTATGGTTGTCTGCGTTATATCCATAATTTTTACTTATTTTATTTCCGTTGGATTTACCAAACCAATTATGGATATAGCAAATATTTCCAAAGAAATGTCGAAACAGAATTTTGAAATAAAATATACGGGTGATTCAAAGGATGAAATTGGTGTTTTAGGCAGAAACATGAATGAAATGTCGGAAAAACTGGAGTCGGCATTCATTGAGTTGAAGCAGGCAAATTACAGACTCACTCAGGATATCAAGAAAAAAGAAGAAGTTGATAAAATGAGAAAAGAATTTATTTCGAATGTTTCTCATGAACTGAAGACACCTATTTCGTTAATTCAGGGATATTCAGAGGGACTTAAGGAATGTGTGAATGATGATGAGGAATCAAGAAATTTTTATTGCGATGTTATTCTTGATGAGGCGTCAAAAATGAACAGACTTGTAAAGAGTTTATTGCTTCTTAATCAGATTGAATATGGCGGAAATGAACTTCAGTACGAGAAATTTGATATTGGGTTGGTGGTAAATGGTGTTATACAAAAACTTGACTATATGCTTAAGCAGAAGAATATTTGTGTTGAGTATGAATATACACAGAATTATGTATATGCAGATGAATTTAAGATTGAGGAAGTCATTACCAATTATATGACCAATGCAATAAATCACATTGGAGATGTGAAGAAAATTATTGTGAGCTTTGTTCAGAATAATGATAAGCTGAGAATTAATGTTTTTAACTATGGTGAAAGAATTCCGGAGGAAGAAATCGATAACATCTGGATTAAATTTTACAAGGTGGATAAAGCCAGAACCAGAGAATACGGAGGAAGTGGAATAGGTTTATCAATTGTACAGGCAATCATGGAGGCACATGGAAATAAATGTGGTGTGGAAAATATGGAAAATGGGGTTAATTTCTGGTTTGAAGTTGATATAGAATTTGGTTGAATATTATTAAATAAAATGGTAAAATAAACCTATTAGAATTTGATTATAAAGGTCGAAGATGGAAGATAAATATGATGAAAAAAAGAATTAATCGAAATGCTCTGGTGGCTATGTTTTTTTCAATAATAAGCATTTCCCTGTGTGGATGCGTAAAGTTTGAATACACAGAGGAACAGGAGGATATAATTGCTAATTACGCTGCGAAGACAGTTCTCAGACATGATGTGAATTACAGGGACAGGTACATCAATGAAGAGGGGGAGAACATAGAGGAAACAGAGCCGCAAACAGAGATGGAGACACAAAAAGAGACAGAGCCGGGTGGGGAAATTACTGACATTCCTTCAAATGGAGAAAATGGCAGTGAATCGAATGTTGAGTCTGATTTAGTTAAGGCATTCAGATTACCAGAGGGTATTTCGGCAAGGTTTGTGGATTATGATATTGTTGACAGATATTCCAGTGATGATGATTCGGACAATGTTGTAATTAAGGCATTGGAAAATGGAAAAATTATGGTTATCAAGTTTGAATTTACAAACACTACAAACTCAGATATTAATTTGAATATGATGTCCCAGATAAAAAAATATAAAGGTATTGTAAATGATGTGAAAAAATACAATGAGCAGCTTACTCTTCTGCTAAATGCCCTTAACACTTATGAAGGTGTTCTTAAGGCGGGAAGATCAAATCAGTTTGTTTTGATTTATCATACTCAGATTGACAAGAAAGAGGATGTTAGGACTTTGTCAGTTGCGTTAGACTATTCTGATGGTAGTGATTCAGTGATCATTCTTAAATAAAGCGCTTAAACTAGGAGGAAGTTTTTTATGGAAACAAATATTTTATTGGAAAATGGAACAAATGAGCTTGAGATTCTGGAGTTTACAATAGGGGGGAATAATTACGGAATTAATGTTGCCAAGGTTAGGGAAATTATTTCATATCAGCCTGTAACACCTATTCCAAATTCACATAAGAGCATAGAAGGTATATTTATGCCGCGTGATACAATGATTACGGTTATTAATCTTTCGAAAGAGCTCAATCTGAGAGAGAGCAGTGATTACTCGCAGGACATGATGATTATTACAAATTTTAACAGACTTAACATTGCATTCCATGTACAGACTGTTTGTGGTATTCACAGAGTATCCTGGGCAGATATCATTACACCAGATAAGACGGTTAATACAGCAGAATCAAGTATTGCAACTGGTATCGTTAAGATAAATGGAAAAATTATTATTATTCTTGACTTCGAAAAGATTGTTTCGGACATTAATCCGGAAACCGGACTTAAGGTATCAGAAATTGATTCATTAGGAGTGAGAAACAGAAATGAGTCCACTATTCTTATTGCTGAGGATTCGGCTCTGCTAAGCTCACTTATCGTGGATTCTTTACATAAAGCTGGATATGTAAATGTAATAAAGAACGAAAATGGACAGGCAGCCTGGGATAAATTACAGGAATTCAAGGCAGAAGGAACAGTCCTTGATAAGGTTAAGTGCATTATTACAGATATTGAGATGCCTCTGATGGACGGACATAGATTAACTAAGCTGGTGAAGGAGGATGAAGTACTCTTCCAGATACCTGTAATTATATTCTCATCACTTGTTAATGATGAAATGAGAGCAAAAGGAAAGGCATTAGGCGCTGATGCACAGTTGTCTAAACCAGAGATTGGAAATCTTGTAAAGATTATTGATGGTTTGATTAAGTAATGTAATTTAATTTAAGGCCGGCATTTCAGTCGGCCTTAAAATTGTTATTGAGGTGAAAATAATGGCTAAAAATTCAGAAGAAGAATATCTTGACGGGTTAGTGGACTCAGTGAGTGATGACTTTGGTGATGAAGATTTTAATAAATGGTTTGAGGATGAATTAGACAGCATTGAAGATATTGATTTCAATGATATTGAATTAGATGCTTTTGAAGAAAAGGCGGCAGTATCCGGAAATGAAAAAGATACAAAAGCGATAGAAAGTGCTGGAGAAGAAAAGCATGCAGCAGCCAGAGAAGAAAAGCAGATTGAAGAAAAAGAGGAAGAAGGCCAAGACGAATCTGCAGAAAAGTCAAGTACTGTAAATGATGAAAATCAGATAAATCCAAGTGAAATTCCCCAGGAAGATAATATTGATGATATTATGAAACTTCTTGATTCATATGAAGGGGATGAAAAAAAAGAAGATCCCTTGATTATGGATATGGAAGAGGATGACAAAGGCAAAAAGAAACGCAAAAAGAAAGAAAAGAAGCCTAAAAAAGAAAAAAAGAAGAAGGGGAAAAATGGTGATGAGCAGGCAGATTCGGATATAAATCCCGAAGAATTGCTTGATGTTGCTGGAAATACCTTTGAGGATTTAAAATCATTAGAATTGGGAGATATAGCCGATTTTGGAAAACTGGGTAATGATATAGAAAGTGGAATTAATGAAGAGATTCTAAAAGATTTAGATAACATTGACAGTCTTGATGATATAATGGAGGTAGAACCTAAAAAGAAGGAAAAGAAAAAAAAGGAAAAGAAGCCTAAAAAGGTTAAGCCACCTAAGAAAAAAAAGATTAAGAAAAAGGCACCGAGACAGAGAGATGAAATTATCAGAATAACTCCTTTAGGGGTAATCTTTAGTGTGACGTTTATTGCATTATTGATTGTTGGAACATATTTCGGTTCGCAGTTTTTCAGCTACAAATCTAAAATTGATAAAGCAACAGGGTATTATGTTGATAAGAAGTACACAAAGGCGTATAACGCCATATCTGGTATGGAACTTAAGGATGAGGACAAGGAATTCTATAATCAGGTGGAAAACGTAATGCGCGTTGAAAAACATATTAACGACTTCAATGCATATGAAGAGGTTGAAATGTATACATACGCATTAGAAGCATTGATAGATGGGGTTCGCAGTTATGATAAGTGCCTTGACAGAGGTCGCGAGCTTGGAACATATGATATTTTAGTTTCAAAGCTGGACGAAATTGACTTATTGTTAAATAAGTATTATGGTATAGATGTTGAAACTGCCAGAAGTATTCTTTTAGTTGAAGATTCAGTTAAGTATGAGAAAAAGATAATAGAATATGCTCATAATGTTAATATAGAATAGAGAGGACTAATATATGATAGCAATAATTGATTATGATGCAGGAAATCTGAAAAGTGTTGAAAAAGCTCTGAAATTCATTGGTGAAGAGGCTTTAATTACCCGTGATAAGGAGGAAATTCTTAATGCGGACAAGGTGATTTTGCCAGGTGTTGGAAGCTTTGGTGATGCAATGGAAAAGCTAAAAAAATATGATTTGATTGACACAATACATCAGGTTGTAGATGATAAAAAGCCTTTCCTTGGAATTTGCCTGGGACTTCAGCTTTTATTTGAGAAAAGTGATGAGTCGGATGGTGTAGCGGGACTTGGTATTTTAGAAGGAGAAATTCTCAGGATACCTGATGAACCAGGACTTAAGATACCGCATATCGGTTGGAATTCGTTGAGATTTATGAATGATGGCAGGCTGTTTAAAGGCATTGAAGATGATGAATACGTTTACTTTGTTCATTCTTATTATCTGAGGGCTAAGGATCCTTCAATTGTGAAAGCTGTGACAGAATACAGTACCATTATTGATGCTTCTGTTGAAAAGGATAATGTTTTCGCATGCCAGTTTCATCCCGAAAAAAGTGGTGATGTGGGACTTAAGATTTTGAGAAACTTTGCAGAAATTTAATGTAGATTACTTGATTGGAGATATATAGAAATTATGCATACAAAAAGAATTATTCCATGTTTGGATGTAAATAATAATAGAGTAGTAAAGGGAATAAATTTTGTTAATCTCAAGGACGCAGGTGATCCTGTGGAAGTTGCTGCAGCCTATGATAAGGCAGGTGCAGACGAGCTGGTTTTCCTTGATATTACTGCTTCATCAGATAACAGGGAAACTGTAGTGGATATGGTAAGAAAAGTTGCTGAAAAGGTGTTTATTCCATTTACTGTAGGTGGTGGTATTCGTACAGTTGACAATTTCAAGGAGCTCTTAAGAGAGGGAGCTGATAAGATATCTGTGAATTCAGCAGCAATTAACAATCCGCGACTTATTAGTGATGCTGCAGATAAGTTCGGCAGTCAGTGCGTTGTAGTTGCCATCGATGCAAAGAGAAGAGCTGATGGGTCAGGATTTACCATCTACAAAAATGGCGGAAGAATTGACACTGGAATAGATGCTGTGGAATGGGCTATGAAAGTCAATAAACTTGGTGCTGGTGAAATATTACTTACCAGTATGGATTGTGATGGAACAAAGGCGGGCTATGATATTGAACTTACAAGAGCCATTGCTGAAAATGTTTCGATTCCTGTTATTGCTTCAGGCGGGGCGGGAACAAAGGAGCATTTCCTTCAGGCTCTTACTGAGGGAAAGGCTGATGCAGGTTTGGCAGCATCATTATTCCATTATAAGGAATTAGAGATAATGGATTTGAAAAAATATTTACATGAGGCAGGAGTACCGGTGAGATATGTCAGCGATAAGTAATGACTGGTTAAAACCTTTAGAACCAGAATTCAAAAAAGAATATTATAAAAATCTGTTCAATGAAATAAAAGAGGAATATTCAAAATACCCTGTATATCCTCCGTCAGAGGAAATATTTAATGCATTTCACTTAACTCCTCTTGAGAAGGTTAAGGTGGTAATAATTGGACAGGATCCGTATCACGAGCCAAATCAGGCCCATGGACTTAGCTTTTCGGTAAAGCCGGGAGTTGAAATTCCCCCATCCCTTGTAAATATATATAAGGAATTAAATGATGATTTGGGACTTTATATTCCAAATAACGGTTATCTGGTTAAATGGGCAGAACAGGGAGTTTTAATGCTTAACACGATTTTGACAGTAAGGGCTCATGAGGCTATGTCTCACAGTAAGCTTGGTTGGACTGAATTTACAGATGCGGCAATCAGGATTTTGAATGAACAGGACAGACCAATAGTATATATGTTATGGGGAAAACCGGCACAGTCCAAGGCTGCGATGCTTACAAATAAAAAACATCTTGTATTAAAGGCTCCACATCCGAGTCCGTTATCTGCATACAGAGGCTTCTTTGGATGTAAGCATTTTAGTAAGGCAAATGAATTTTTGAGAGCAAATGGTATTGGGCAGATAGACTGGCAGATAGAAAATATTTAAAAAAAAGACATTCACTTTATTGGAGTAATCATCCATATAGTGAATGTCTTTTTCGTTATTATTGTTTTAATACAATTTTTCTGATTCTTCGGCCAGGTTTTTTTGAGCAGTAGCGAGCATAAGTTTAATTCTGTTTAACTGATTTACTTCACTTGCACCTGGGTCGTAGTCAACTGCAACTATGTTTGCTTCCGGATGCTGGCGACGAAGTTCCTTGATTACACCCTTGCCTACGATATGATTTGGAAGACAGGCGAAAGGCTGTGTGCATACAATGTTTGGAACACCACTGTGGATAAGCTCTAACATTTCACCTGTTAAAAACCATCCTTCACCAGTCTGATTACCTATGGAGGTAACAGGCTCAGCATATTTAGCCAAATCTTCTATATGAGCAGGTGGAGTGAATCTGTTGCTGTTTTCTAGTTCCTCCGACATAGTTTTTCTCATGCTTTCCAAATACCATATAATCAGGTTTGAAATTTTAGCTGTTCTTTTGCTTGAACCGAGATTCTCTGCCTTAAAGTTTGTGTTGTACAAGCAGTATAAGAGAAAATCTAATAAGTCAGGCATTACTGCTTCAGCACCTTCTTTTTCCAGAAGATCAACTAAGTGGTTATTTGCGGCAGGCAAAAACTTAACCAAAATCTCACCTACGATACCTACTCTTGGTTTTTTGACATCAAGAAGTGGCAGATTATCAAAATCTTTGATTATACCTTTTATGTTATTCTTGAATTCTCTGTTTGATGTGCCGGATTTTTTCAGGGAATCAATACATTTTTGTTTCCATTTGTTATGTAATTCGGTGGCTGAGCCAGGAGTTTTTTCATATGGACGGGTTCTGTAGAGAACACGCATGAATAAATCACCGTAAATAACAGCCTGAATAGCTTTGATTGCCAATTTTGGAGTTATTTTAAAGCCTGAGTTTTTCTCAATTCCCTGAGCACTTAGGGCGATTACAGGAATTTGTGACATGCCGGCTTTTTCCAATGCCCTTCTGAGAAAAGCTGCGTAGTTGCTGGCACGGCATCCGCCACCGGTCTGAGTTATTATTATGGCAGTTTTGTCTAAATCATACTTTCCGGAAAGGAGAGCCTCCATAAACTGACCAACGACGATAAGAGAAGGATAGCAGGCATCATTATTTACATATTTCAATCCAACATCTACTGAATGACGATTTTCACTGTCCATTACTTCAACATTATATCCGCAGGTTTTAAATGCCTGGGATAACATATCGAAATGAATAGGTGACATCTGAGGAACAAGAATTGTGTAATCCTTTTTCATTTTCTTTGAAAACTCAACCTTAACAATGTTTGCCGGTTCGATATGTCTTTGTGTGTTTTCAAGGGCCTGTTTTTTCTCTCTAACCCTGATAGCTGATAATAATGAGCGGATTCTTATTCTGGCAGCACCGAGGTTATTTACCTCATCAATTTTTAATACTGTGTAAATTTTACCTGAATTTGTAAGAATTTCGCTTACCTGATCAGTTGTAACAGCGTCAAGACCACAGCCGAAGGAGTTGAGCTGAATTAAATCCAAATCTTCTCTTGTTTTTACGTAGTTTGCTGCCCTGTATAATCTTGAATGATACATCCACTGGTCAAGAACTCTTATAGGTCTTTCAACTTCAGCTAAATGAGAAATTGAATCCTCTGTGAGAACTGCGATGCCATATGAATTAATAAGCTCTGGAATACCATGATTGATTTCAGGGTCAATATGGTATGGGCGTCCGGCAAGAACAATACCTCTTTTATTGTGTTCTTCCATGTATTTTAAGACTTCTTCACCCTTGTCTTTGATGTCCTGTCTTGCCTGTGTAAGTTCATCCCAGCCCTTATCCACAGCATTGGCAATTTCATTTTCCGGAATCTTTAACTCGGAACTAAACACCTTTATAAGCTGATTTTTTAGAACTTCACGGTTAGTCATGGCCATGAAAGGATTCATAAAATTAACTTCACCATTTACAATTTCTTCAACGTTATTTTTAATGTTTTCAGCGTAAGAAGTAACGATTGGACAGTTGTAATGGTTGTCTGCATCAGGAGTCTCATTCCTTTCATAAGGAATACATGGATAGAAAATAAACGGAACTCCGTGCTTGATTAACCAGGAAATGTGTCCGTGTGCAAGCTTTGCCGGATAGCATTCAGATTCGCTTGGAATAGATTCGATACCCAGCTCGTAAATTTTTCTTGTTGAATTAGGAGATAAAATTACTCTGTAACCTAATTCTTTGAAGAAAACTGCCCAGAATGGAAAGTTTTCATACATATTTAATACTCTTGGAATACCAACTGTTCCACGTGGGGCCTCATCCTCGTTAAGTGCTTCGTAACCAAAAATTCTTTGTAATTTGTATTCAAACAAGTTAGGTATATTCTCTTTGTTTTTTGTTTTTCCGATTCCACGCTCACAACGATTACCGGTAATAAACTGTCTGCCGCCTGTGAATCTGTTAATTGTAAGGAGACAATTATTTGTACATCCCTTACAGCGCGACATTGTAGTTGAATACTCTAATGCATTTATTTTTTCAATAGGGAGCATGGTTGTTTTTGATGAACCATCATATCGTTCCCTGGCAACTAATGCGGCACCGAAAGCACCCATAATACCTGCAATATCCGGACGAACCACGTCACAACCAAGAATTTTTTCAAGGCTTCGAAGTACGGCGTTATTGTAGAAGGTACCACCCTGGACAACAACCTTTGAGCCTAAATCCTTAGGGTCTGTGATTTTTATTACCTTATATAATGCATTTTTTATAACAGAGTAAGCAAGACCTGCTGATATATCAGATACTTCGGAACCTTCTTTCTGTGCCTGTTTAACATTTGAATTCATAAATACTGTACATCGTGTACCTAAGTCAACAGGATTCTTTGCGAAAAGTGCTTCCTGGGCAAAATCAATGACTGAGTAGTTAAGGGATTTCGCGAAGGTTTCAATAAACGAACCGCAACCGGAAGAACAGGCTTCATTTAATTGGACACTGTCAACGGTTTTATCTTTTATTTTAATGCACTTCATGTCCTGTCCACCGATGTCAAGGATACAGTCAACATCTGGTTCAAAGAAAGAAGCAGCATAGAAATGGGAAACAGTTTCAACCTCGCCTTCATCTAACATAAGAGCAGCCTTGATTAATGCTTCACCATACCCTGTTGAGCATGAATAGACGATTCTTGCACTGTCAGGTATTATTGAATATATTTCTTTAATAGCCTTAATTGTAGTTGCAAGAGGGCTGCCGTTATTATTGCTGTAAAATGAATAAAGCAGTGTTCCGTCTTCACCCACAAGCGCAACCTTTGTAGTTGTTGAGCCTGCGTCGATACCGAGGAAGCAGTCTCCTTCATAATCCTTCAATTCCATTGAGGCAACCTTATGTTTATTATGGCGACCAATAAATTTGTCATAATCTTCTTTATCTGTAAAGAGAGGTTCCATTCTCTTTATTTCGAATTCCATTTGGATTCCATTTGATAAGCGGTCAATCATATCAGTAAGAGAGAGAATGGTATCCTCTTTTGAATTTAATGCTGCACCAGTGGCTGCGAAAAGATGCGAATGCTCCGGAGCTATGATGTGCTCCTCTGTAAGATTTAAGGTTCTGATAAATGAGGCTCTGAGTTCTGATAAGAAATGAAGTGGTCCACCTAAGAATGCTACATTTCCACGAATAGGCTTACCGCAGGCAAGACCTGAGATTGTCTGGTTGACAACAGCCTGGAAAATAGAAGCCGATAAGTCTTCCTTTGTTGCACCTTCATTAATAAGTGGCTGAATATCTGTTTTTGCAAATACACCACACCTTGCGGCAATAGGATAAATTGCCTTATAATCTTTGGCATATTCGTTTAATCCGGTAGCATCTGTCTGAAGCAAAGATGCCATCTGGTCAATAAATGAACCTGTGCCGCCGGCACATATTCCATTCATTCTCTGTTCAACACCACCTGTGAAGTAGATGATTTTTGCATCTTCACCACCTAATTCAATGGCAACATCTGTTTGTGGCGCATAGTCATTTAATGCAGTTGATACAGCGACAACCTCCTGAACAAAAGGAATGTCAAGATGTTTTGAAAGAGTAAGACCACCAGAACCGGTAATCATTGGATGAACATCAATTTCACCTGTGATTTCCCTGCATTTAGCCAATAATTTTGCAAGGGTTTCCTGAATGTTAGCAAAATGCCTTTCATAATCAGAAAAAATGATTTTGTTTGTCTCGTCAAGAACAGCAACCTTAACAGTTGTTGATCCAATATCAATTCCTAAAGAATATTTGTTACTCATAAAGCACCTCATCTGTGTATTTCTCAAACTATATTATTAATAGGTATTTCTATATCAAACTAAGCTATTATATATCATTATCTCTTAAAATTCAACAAAAAATGACTTATGCCCCCTCTGGTGTATGGTTTGGTGCAATATTGTAAAGCAAAATATTTGACAAATAAAAAATAAATAACTATAATATTTCTCATTAAGATTTTATGTTAATAAAAAAGAAACGGAGATTGATATAGTGGGATTTTTTGCGAAAATGGAACGTAAGTATGGCAGGTACGCCATTGAGAACCTTATGTATTACATAATCGTTCTTTACGTTGTGGGATTTATTATTCAGATGTTTATGCCGCAGGTATATTCACAGTACCTTGCCTTAGATATAAGCATGGTAATGAAGGGACAGGTTTGGAGGCTGTTTACATTTATTATGCAGCCGCCGGATTCATCGCCTATTTTTATGATAATTGCCCTTTATTTATATTATTCAATTGGAACAAATCTGGAGCGTGTATGGGGGGCATTTAGATTTAATGTGTATTTTTTCATGGGAGTTATCTTCCATATAATTGCAGCTTTTGGTGCATATTTTATATTTGATACGGTTATGACATTTTCCACATATTATCTTAATTTGTCATTATTTCTGGCATTTGCATGTGTGTATCCTGATATGGAATTACTCTTGTTCTTTATCATTCCGGTGAAGATGAAGTGGCTTGGAATTTTTGACGGTGTGTTTTTTGCATACACAGTATTTTCAGGAATCTATATAGGGTATGTATATCACGCACCACAATATTATGCCATGGCAGTATCAGCACTTGTATCAATGTTGAATTTTGTGGTATTTTTCCTGATGACAAGGAATTATAAAAAGGTTTCTCCGGCTGAAATAAGGAGAAAGAAGCAGTATAAAAAGCAGGTTAATCAGTTTAATGGTAATATGGTTCATAAATGCGATATCTGCGGAAGAAACAGTAGGGACTTCCCGGAATTGACGTTTAGATATTGTTCAAAATGTTCAGGGAATCATGAATATTGTCAGGATCATCTCTTTACACATGAACACATAAAATAAGTGGAGGTACATTATGGAGAAAAAAACGTTTGTAACACTGGAGCAGCTTAAGGAAATCGACAAGGAATTTAAGACACCTTATCACTTGTATGATGAAAAAGGAATTAGGGAAAATGCATTGAGAATGAAGGATGCATTTTCATGGAATAGAGGATTCAAGGAATATTTTGCAGTTAAGGCAACACCAAATCCGTTTATTATTAATATTTTGAAAGAGTGTGGATGCGGAGTGGACTGTTCATCACTCACAGAGTTAATGATGGCTGAGAAACTTGGATTTTCAGGAGATGGAATTATGTTTTCATCAAATGACACTCCTGCTGAGGACTTTGAGCTTGCAAGAAAATTAGATGCACAGATTAATTTGGATGACATTACACATATTGATTTCTTAAATGACATTTGTGGAATACCTGAGACAATATGCTGCCGTTTTAATCCGGGTGGATTATTTAAAATCAGCAATTCCATTATGGATAATCCGGGGGATGCAAAGTATGGATTCACAAAACCACAGTTAATCGAGGGTTATAAGAGACTTAAGGAATTGGGAGCAAAGAAATTCGGTATTCACGCATTTTTGGCAAGTAATGCAGTATCAAATGAGTACTACCCAACCCTCGCAAAGATTTTATTTGAAACAGTAGTTGAAATAAAGGAAAAGACAGGAGTTCAGATTTCATTTGTCAACTTATCAGGTGGTGTTGGAATTCCATACAGACCAGACCAGGAGCCAAATGACATTTATGCAATTTCAGAAGGTGTAAAGAAGGCTTATGAAGAGATACTTGTTCCGGCAGAAATAGAAGTAGCTATTTATACAGAGCTCGGAAGATATATGTTAGCACCTTATGGATGTCTTGTGACAAAAGCAATACATGAAAAGCATACACATAAAGAATATATTGGTGTAGATGCATGTGCTGTAAACTTAATGCGTCCTGCAATGTACGGAGCATATCATCACATTACCGTTATGGGAAAAGAAAATGAGCCATTAGATCACAAATATGACGTGACAGGTTCATTGTGTGAAAATAATGACAAATTTGCAATTGACCGTATGCTTCCAAAAATTGACATTGGAGATTATTTGGTAATTCATGATACAGGTGCTCATGGATTTGCCATGGGATACAATTACAACGGAAAATTAAAATCTGCAGAGTTGTTATTAAAGGAAGACGGAAGTGTTCAGATGATAAGAAGAGCAGAAACACCAGAGGATTATTTTGCAACCTTTGATTTCTGCGACATTTTGAAATAAAAAATAAAGAATGGTAAATATGGAATCTTATTTATCCTGTTAAATGAAAGAGTCAGGGCAGACAATCACATTTCTCCCTGACTCTTTTTGAGATGATACAAAAAAATAAAGGACTGTCATTCAACTCTCGTTAATCGACAATCCTGTATATTTTCAAACTAAATTATGCTCTTTCAACTAAGCCTGATTTTAAACAAGAAGTACAAACGTACATTTTCTTTGCAGCTCCGTTAACGCTTACCTTAACAGATTTTACATTTGATTTCCACATCTTGTTTGTTTTTCTATTTGAGTGACTAACTGCGTTTCCGAAGTGAGCACCTTTGTTACAAATTTCACACTTTGCCATCTTAAGCACCTCCTTAAATGTACTTTGGTCACTTGAGACCTAACACGAATGATATTTTAACAGATAAGAATTGATTATGCAAGCATTTTTTTATTTTATACTTTATTTTTTTTGAAAAGATGATATAATATCACTAAATATTATTGTTCACATACGATTATGTGAGGAATGGAGGAAGTATGAAAGGAAAAATCAATTCCGATCTTGGAGATATTGTTATTGATAATGCTGTTATTGCAAAATGTGCAGGTACAGTTGCTGTTGAGTGCTTTGGTATTGTAGGCATGGCTACGGTAAGCGTTAAGGACGGTATTGTCAAACTTGTTAAGAGAGAGAATCTTTCAAAGGGAATAAATGTTTTTGTTGATGAAGATAATGAATTAGTTATTGATTTTCATGTAATTGTTGCTTATGGAGTTAGTATTTCAGCAGTTGCTGACAATCTTATTTCAAATGTTAAATATCAGGTAGAAGAATTAACAGGATTAAAGGTTAAGAAGATAAACATTTTTGTTGAAGGCGTGCGTGTCATTGACTAGTCTAAGGAGGATAGAATTGTGATTACAAATATTGATGGTAAGACATTACAGAAAATGTTTTTAGCAGGTGCGAAGAACCTTGAAGCAAAAAAGGAATGGATAAATGAGCTTAACGTTTTCCCGGTACCTGATGGAGATACAGGTACAAATATGACATTGACCATTATGTCAGCAGCGAAGGAAGTCAGCAGTATCGCTGATCCTACTATGGAAAATCTTTCCAAGGCTATTTCTTCTGGAAGTCTCAGAGGTGCAAGAGGAAATTCAGGTGTTATTTTATCTCAGTTATTCAGAGGCTTTACAAAAGAGATTAAGGTTTTCGAGACAATAGATGCAGTAGTTCTGGCAAATGCCTGTGAAAGGGCAGTTGAGACTGCTTACAAAGCAGTTATGAAACCAAAGGAAGGTACTATTCTTACAGTTGCAAAGGCAATGGCTGAGAGAGCAAATGAAGTGGTATTAGAGACAGACGATCTTGAGTTTATGATTGATGAAATCATAAAGGCCGGTGATGATATGCTCAGCCGCACTCCTGATATGTTGCCTGTTTTAAAACAGGCAGGGGTTGTTGACTCAGGCGGACAGGGACTTATGCAGGTGTTAAAGGGTGCGTATGATGCATTCCTTGGAAAAGAAGTTGATTATGAAATTGAGATTGGCTCAGGCAGTACACCGGTTCAGGGCTCAGAAGTGCCAGAGACATATGATATCAAATTTGGTTATTGTACAGAGTTCATCATTATGCTTGAAAAAGAATATAATGTTGCAAAAGAACAGGAATTCAAGGCATACCTTGAGTCAATAGGTGATTCAATTGTAGTGGTTTCGGATGATGATATTGTTAAGGTTCATGTGCATACAAATGATCCCGGACTTGCTATTCAGAAAGCTCTTACATTCGGATCTCTTACAAAAATGAAGATTGACAATATGCGTGAAGAACATCAGGAAAAGCTCATCAAAGATGCAGAAAAGATTGCAAAAGAGCAGAAGAATGCGGAAGCAGAAGCAGCAAATAATGAGCCGCGTAAAGAAGTTGGATTTATTGCGGTATCTATCGGTGAGGGTATGAATGAGATTCTCACAGGCTTAGGCGTTGACCAGATTATTGAGGGTGGTCAGACGATGAACCCAAGTACCGAGGACGTTTTAAATGCTATTGATAAGGTTAACGCAGACACAATCTATGTTTTCCCAAATAATAAGAATATTATTCTTGCTGCAGAGCAGGCTGCAAGCCTTTCAGAGGATAAGCAGGTTGTAGTTATTCCTTCAAAGACAGTTCCACAGGGTATTACAGCTATTATCAATTATATGCAGGATTTCTCAGTTGAAGAGAATAAGAACAAGATGATTGAAGAAATGGGAAATGTTAAGACTGGTTCGGTAACATATGCTGTAAGAGATACAGAGATTGATGATAAGGTTATCAAACAGAATGATATTATGGGTATCGGAGATCAGGGAATTGTTGCCGTCGGTACAGATTTATTTGACACGACCATACAGATGATATCAGAACTTATTGATGATGATACAGAAATCATAACTGTATACTATGGTTCTGATGTAACAGAAGATGACGCAAATGAGGTTGGAGAAAAGATTGAGGAACTCTATCCGGATGTTGAAGTGGATATTAATTTTGGCGGACAGCCAATTTATTACTATGTCATTTCTGTTGAATGATTATTAGTTATTATAACTTAAGTCAAAACAAGCACCAAATGATTTGTAGTGTCATTTGGTGCTTGTTTTATAGATTCCGTCCTTGATACTGTATTGTTACTACGTAAACTGTTTTGCATGGTTCATCAATGCGGAAAATGGCGATATAATTATCAATCAGTAACTGATGGTAGCCTTTTCCAGCATATCTGCCCTCGTTACGCTCTTGATGGGACTGCGGAAATGTGTCTAGGCTTAAAACAGACTTCTTAATTCTGTCTACCTGTCCTTTGGCATTTTCAGGAGCCGACTTCTCATTTGCAATGTATTCGTAAATCTGGTCTAATTCACGGATTGCTCTGGGGGTGACTTTTACCTTGTATTTATCCAAAATGTTTTTTCTCCAATTCTGCAAAAACTATTTCGGCGTCAACTGCTTTTGCACCGTTAGCAATTTCTTGCTCGGATTCGAAGATTGCTTGGTCGATGCGATTCATTCTTGCAAATTTATCGTATAATTCGCTACTCATAACAACTAAATCGCTATATCCGTTTTTGGTAATAAAAATAGGCTCCTGTTCCTTGTGTGCGATATTAGAAATCTCAGTTGTATTGCGTAAATCCTTAATAGGCATAATAAGTGGCATAATTCTGCACTCCTTTCTTTGACATGATTATAGCATAATTATGTTAATAAAGCAATGTATAACTAAAGCTATTTCCGTAAGCTATTTCATAATTCTGGAGATACCGATTGTAGTCCTCTTTTATGCGATAAAAACCCATATTTTATCCACCATAGCTTAGCAAACAAGGAGATAAGAATCTTATCTCTCTGAAAATTAACAATTCGTATTTTACGCTGTGAAGCGCTTAAATTAAAGTTTTGATTTACAGAACTTACAGTATGGATGGGAATCAGGAAGGTTATTGATTAGATAAATGCAAATGAGACAGCCTCTTTTCAATTGCATCATTATAGAAATCATTTTTATCAAAGTTCTCTGTAATGATAAAAATGAAATTGACAATGATATAATTAAAATATATAATTAATTATGTCGTAGAATGTTCGAATGATATAATTAAAATCAAAATGAGGTTATTGAATGAGAGAACTTAATTATACAAAACGATGGGGGAAAATGCTGACTCCGGAAATAGTTGGACTACTTACAAAGATTCATGAGTTTAAGGGTGAACAGAATCTCTTTATCGAGGTTCATGCTGATCAGCTAACAGAATTAATGGAAATTGCAAAAATCCAAAGTACAGAAGCTTCGAATAAAATCGAAGGTATCTATACTTCAGATGAGAGATTGAAAAAGCTTGTAATGGATAAAACAACTCCTAGAAGTAGAGCTGAGCAGGAAATTGCGGGATACAGAGATGTGCTTAATACAATTCATGAGAATTATGATTATGTGCAAATAAAGTCAGGGATAATTCTTCAGCTTCATAGAGATTTATATAGATTTATGGGACCGGATGCTGGAGGATATTTTAAAACAACAGACAATGTAATTGCAGAAGTGGATGGCGCTGGAAATAAGAAGGTGAGATTTCAGCCAGTTGCTGCGTGGGAAACATCAGATGCAATCGATTTGTTGTGCAAAGCATTTGATGAAACACTTTTTGATGAGTCGATTGATCCACTTATTGTCATTCCAATGTTTGTGCTGGATTTCTTATGTATTCATCCTTTCAATGATGACCATGTTATAATAAGGACAAAGTTAGAGAAACCCAGTAAAATCAATGGGTTAGCACTAATTTAGTCCTTATTTTTTTATACCTAAAATCGGTATATGATAAGGCAGCGCTGACAAATCAAACCGAAATCCAAACATTGCATCAACAATTCAGGAGTCATGACCTGAGTGTGGTTCGTGCATCCAAGTGAGGTGACAATTTAATAGAATTTATTTAGGTAGGACTAAATTAGCATTTAAAACGGAGAAATTTCGTTTGGCTGATATAGTCCTACTTTTTGTTTTGAAAGGAAGAGATTGTATGAGCAAAGTGCTAATTGAAGTCCTCGTAATAATTCTGATTGCAGGAAGTTATTTGATACTGTATTCAGCAGTTAGAGTATCGGCTATAGCAGATCAAAGAATAGCGGAGATACAAAAAAGAGAAACATTTGATAAAGAAAAGCATTTGAACACTAATCAAAGTAGTATATCGGGAGGGATGGCTATGGCAAATAAAGAAAAGAAGATTGAAGGCAGACTTGGCTACAACAGTGAAAATGGCAGATATGGATTGCTGGTATCAGATTTATGGGAACATATCGGATTCCATTGTGGAGAATGCTTGGAAGTCAAGGTTGATGACAAATGGGTAAAAACCCGGATGGAAATGGATATTGACCGTAACTGGTATCTGGTGGATACCCCTTATACAGGAGATTTAGAGTATGTTAGGGCGAGAATTTAGGAAACGGAGGAAACACAGAATGAACAATAGTATTGAAATAATTGGAATTGACCATGGCTGGTCACAGATGAAGACAAGCAACTATTGCTTTAACACATCAATCAAAGAGTTGCCGAATGTTCCGGCATTTACGGATAATGTTCTTCAATATGACAATAGACATTTTGCTGTTGGAGATGAACGACTGGAAGTGCTTGACAGTAAGGTGGAAAATGAGAACTTCTATTTGCTCACTTTAGTGGCAATGGCAAAGGAAATGAAAAGCAGAGGATTGAAGGAAGCAGACATTGCTCTTGCAGTAGGACTTCCACTGACAAGATTTTCAGCAGAAAGAAAACCATTCATCGAATATCTGTCAAAGAATGAATTTGTAGCGTTTACCTTTGAAAATGACTTGTATCGGGCACACATTATGAATGTGTCAGTCTTTCCACAGTGCTATGCGGCAATCGCCGGTATGTTAGCATCCTTTGGTAAAAAAGCATTGGTTGTCGATATTGCTTCATGGACGATTGACAGTATGATGATTCTTGACAAGAGACCGGACAGTACAAAATGCGATACCCAGAATGAAGGATTAATCCGCTGTATGAGGTCCATAAACCGACTTGCAGTACAGGTAAAGAACCACAAGATAGATGAAGCAGATATTCAGGAATATATGATTACAGGCAGAACAGCATTGCCTGACGAGTATAAGGAGCTTATGGAACAGGAGATTTACGAATTTGTAAATAAGGTATATCGTTATCAAATTGAGTGTGGTTATAACCTTGATATGATGCCGGTCTATTTTGTAGGCGGTGGGGCAATCGTTATGAAGAACTTTGGAAAGCATCAGCCAAATTTTCATTATGTACTTGATGTAAAGGCAAATGCCAAGGGATTTGAGAAAATGGCGAGGATTGCATTGAATAACGGGAGGTAGTGGATATGGCACGAAAGGATGTCGAACAATTCAATCTTCGGCTTAATCTGAATAACCCGAATCATTTGAAGATATATCGAACCTTCCAAGACCTGAATACCGACATTCATAAGTCGAGAAATAACTTCATTATTGAAGCGTTGCTAAGGTATATCAATGGTATTTCAGATGAAGATTTGACCTTTACCGGGGCGAAGAAAAAGCAGGAGGCAGACAGATATGTTACCCAGTCAGAAATTGCTGAACTGGAAACGAGAATAACTGCGAAAGTTATGAAAGAAGTTGCTGAAATGATGGGAAGAGCTGCGTTAGGCAATCAGGGAATGATGATAAATCCTATGATGATGCAGTCCTATATGCAGATGGCACAAACTACACAGCAGGAAGCACCCAAAGAAAACGAGACAAAAGATGTTTCAGAGGAAGAGGATGCAACATTGCAGGAAATGTCACTAATGTTTGCTCAAGGAGAATTTGGAAAGGAGTAAAGCCTATGGCAGTAATAAGCGGAATCGGAAATGTGTTACTTACCATATTGAAATGGATATTAAAAATAGTATTAGGAATACTCAGACTGGTATTGGAGGTGGCAAAAATCTTTCTGCTTCTGCTTAATCTGGTATTCAGAGTGTTTATGGCTTTTGTAGGTGCAGGAACACCATGAAAGGGGGTGTGGCTTATGAAGTTTCGATTTGAGAATTATCTTAAGAATCGCAGACTGGTAAAGTATTTCTTTGCCATGAAGATGCTTGTAACTGCGTAAAGAAAAAAGCAAAATGAAAGGAGACTAACAATGCACAGAATACGGGACAGTCCTATAGAAGATGTCCCGTGACAACCGAATAAATTGTTCACATAGAGTAAGAGTGGACAGGTCAGTTTGTCATGAGGACACAAGCCTATCCCTCTTACGGAAAGGGAATAGGTGATTCATATGAAGAAACTATTATTTTTCTTATTATCCGTAGTACTGATAGGAAGTGTCGGATGTGGCTCAAATAAAGATTTGAGTATGGAGGTTAAGGATGCAGGAAGCACAGAGATTGTTAATGAAACAATTGAACCGACAACTGAAGCTGTAACTGTTGAAACCGAGGATGCGGGGACAGCCCAGCAGGAAAGCACCGGGACTGTAGCAGAGGTGGATTCTTCTGCTGATACAAAGGATACCGGTAAGGATAACCAATCAGATAATATAGCTTCTGAGGAAAAAACTGCTGAGAATAAGAAGTCGGAAGAAAATAAAAGCTCTGATAGTCAGAAATCTGAGAAACAGCCAAAAGACACAAAGAGCGAACCAGCTTCTGAGCAACAGCCGAAACCAGAGGAAAATACAAAAGCAGAGGAAAAAACGGAAGAAAAGCCGGAACCAAAACCGGAGCCACAGGCAGTCTCTTACAATCCGGACAGGGTGGTAAGCCTTGCAATTTCAAAGTGTCAGGCTGGTGGAATGGTTACAACAGAACAGAATCTGCTGAATAATCTGAATGCCGGAAAGATTACGCAGGAAGAGTATGATGAGTATTATCCTCTGGACGGATTGGAAGACAGCTATTACAGCGTATTTATCAATGTTGACTTAAACAAAGCTGCAACAACATCCGGAAGGGCACTTGGAAGTGAGGAAGCAATAGCAAAGTATATCGCTGATATGTTACTTCTTGAGTCAGATAATGTCTTTAATATCATGTATACCGGTACAACCAAAACATCAGGCGAAACTTTCTATGAGTTCCGTTGCTACAGATAAAAGAATACAGACTGCATCATGAGAGCAGGTATAAGCCAAAAACTTATGCCTGCTCTTTTTTTGTTATGGCGACGAGGAAAATGGACACCGTGCTTGCACGAGTGGACATTTGACGACCGCTAATCAGAGCGAGATTCGCAAAGCGTATCTCGTCTCTGCGTGTAGTCAATGAGAAGTGCAATGAGAAATTGAGGTGCACTTCTATTATAAATTTTTAGGAGGAATATCGAATGAAACAGAAATTAAGACGAATTATGGCTGGTTTTCTTGCCATATTAACCATGTTTACTACACAAAAAACTTCAGGGGAATTACAGTTTATCGAGCCGATTAACTATGCCGAAGTGATTGAAGGCATGGATGAGGATATGCGTACAGCTATGGAGATTCTCATATCGGAATGCAGCTGTTACACACCATTTAAGCCTTTTTTAATGGACCTTGTGGCAACGAATGACCTGTTTATGCCTAACAAGCTTGAGTTCTTATCAGGCGTGGTGCTGAATGACAGAAAGGAACACAAGGCATATGCCAATAATGAGTATGGGCTGGTGGAATACACACTGAAGCCATTTGAACTTGACATTAACTATAAGAACAAGGAGGGTGAGCGTATCACAGTAACCACGGGATACCGTGAACTGTATGAGGTTTTAAGCTATATGGTAAAGGTTCCTCATTACTGCGGTGAAGATCATCTTAAGTGGTATAAAGATATGATTGCCGGAAGCAGGGTAAATATGGCACCTGTTTATGTTTCGTTTCTTGAAAAACAGGAGGAAATCAGGGCAAACAGGGAAGCCACCAGACAGAGAGCACTTGCGAATGGCTGGGAGACTGCGGATAGCAATATTGATGAATCAGCAGACACAAAAAGCGAAGCAAATCAAAGTAACCAGACTGATGAACAGCAGAAGATAACGGATAAAAGAAGAAACTTCCACTACAACCTTTGGGATTTACAGACCGGAGGGGCAAAGACCAGATACAAATGGAATGTGGAAGCAATCACGCTTTTGAAACAACTGGAAAGTGAAGGAAGGCTTGCAACAGCAGAGGAACAGAAAATATTATCACTGTATGCCGGATGGGGCGGAATCCCACAGGCATTTGATGATAAGAATCATGACTGGTCAAAGGAGTATGCAGAGCTTAAGGAACTGCTTACGGAGGATGAATATGTAGCTGCAAGGGCAACGGTAAACAATGCTTTTTATACCTCTCCTGTAATATGCAGCTGTATCAATCAGGCACTTGTGAACTTTGGTTTCCGTGACGGAAATCTTTTAGAGCCGAGTATGGGTATCGGTAACTTCTTCGGAAGTCTGCCCACACCAATGCAGAGAGCAAATCTGTACGGTGTGGAGCTTGATGATATTTCGGGAAGAATTGCAGGTCAGCTTTATCAGAAAGCCCATATAAAAGTGGGTGGATTTGAACAGACGCAGTATCCGGATAACTTCTTTGATGTGGCAGTTGGAAATGTACCCTTTGGGGACTATAAGATATATGACCCAAAGTATAACAAGTACAACTTCCGTATTCATGACTATTTCTTGGCAAAGGCACTTGACCAGGTAAGACCGGGTGGCATTGTGGCATTTATTACCACAAAGGGAACGCTTGATAAGAGTAATCCTACCATCCGAAAGTATCTGGCAGAGAGGGCTGAACTTATCGGCGCCATAAGACTTCCTAATACTGCATTTAAGGATAATGCAGGAACGGAAGTAACCAGTGATATTATTTTCCTTCAGAAAAGGGACAAAAAGATTGATATTGAACCGGACTGGGTGCATTTAGGATATACAGAGGATGGAATTGCAGTTAATTCCTATTTTGTGGAACACCCTGAAATGATTCTTGGTCGTATGCAGTACGACACAAGAATATACGGACAGGACAGCAGATATACGGTCTGTGTCAATGACGATCCGAACTTCAATATGTATGAAGCACTGAATAAGGCAATCAGCAATATGCAGGCACAGCTTACTGACTTTGAGCGTCTGACAGAAGAGGAGGAAAAGAGTGAGGATATTATCCCGGCAGACCCGGATGTAAGAAACTTCTCCTACTGCTTTGTGGACGGAAAACTCTATTTCAGAGAAAACTCCCAGATGGTAAGAAGGGAGGTGTCAGCTACTGTGGAAGAAAGGATAAAGGCACTAGATGAAATCCGAACTGTGACAAGACATCTGATTGATATCCAGACAGAAGGCTGCAGCGAGGAAGAGCTTGCCGATGTGCAGAGGCTTCTTAACGAAAGATATGATAGATTCGTGGACAAATATGGAAGCATCAATTCACAGGGGAACAGCAGGGCATTCCGGGATGACAGTGATTATCCGCTTCTTTGCTCTTTGGAGGAAATTGATGAAGATGGAAATGTGAAAAAGGCAGATATGTTTTATAAGCAGACCATCAAGGCAAAGGTATCTATTGAGAGGGTGGAGACGGCGGTGGAAGCACTGAATGTATCCATCAATGAGTTTGGTACTGTGAATCTTGCCTATATGCAGAGTATCTACCATCCGGATATCAGCGATATAATCAAGGAGGTTTCTGAAAAGACTGAGAAAACAGAAGAGGAGATAAACTTATCCGGACAGCTGAAAGCAGACTTCGAGAGACAGAAGATGATTAAGGAGCTTGAGGGACTGATTTTTCTTAATCCTTCCGGCTATAATCCAAACAATCCAAACGCCGGATGGGAAGCTGCGGATGAGTACCTGTCAGGAAATGTGAGGGAAAAGCTTCGTGTGGCAAAAGCCATGATGGAGAATCCGGAACTCTCTGAGGAAGAAAAGGCACTGTTTACAATCAATGTATCAGCCTTGGAGCAGGTACAGCCAAAAGACCTTGATGCCTCGGAGATAGATGTCCGTATCGGTACGACATGGATTGAGAAAGAGGATTATGAAAGATTCATTTATGAGCTTTTAGGCACACCAAGAAGAGCACAGGCAGTAAGAAGCCAGTATTATAATTCCGGCATCCAGCTTAATCTTAACAAAGTGAATATGGAATGGTTTATAGAAAATAAATCACTGGATAAGCGTTCAGTGGCAGCTACCAAGACTTATGGTACAAGCCGGATGGACGCTTATTCTATTTTTGAGAGTACGCTGAACTTAAGAACCGTAACAGTCAAGGACCGTATTGATGACGGGGATGGCAAATATCATTATGAGGTCAACAAAAATGAGACCATGCTCGCAAGGGAAAAGCAGAACCTGATGAAGGAGGCTTTCAAGGAATGGATATTCAAAGACCCGGAGCGGAGACAAAAATATGTCAGCTACTACAACGAGACCTTCAACAATGTAAGGCTTCGTGAGTATGATGGCAGTCATTTACAGTTTCCGGGAATGAATCCTGAAATTGAATTAAAGCCACACCAGAAAAATGCGGTTGCCCGTATTCTTATGGGTGGAAATACCCTTCTTGCACACTGTGTTGGAGCAGGTAAGTCATTTGAAATGATGGCTGCCTGTATGGAGCAGAAAAGGCTTGGACTTGCAAATAAAACAGTTATGGTTGTTCCTAAATCTTTGATAGGGCAGACTGCAAGTGAGTTTTTAAGGCTGTATCCGTCAGCAAACATTCTGGTGGCTACGGAAAGGGATTTTGAAAAGAGCAGACGAAAGCAGTTCATCTCACGAATTGCAACAGGAGATTATGACTGCATTATCATGTCACACTCTCAGTTTGAGAAGATTCCCATTTCACCGGAGCGTAAAGCCAGAATGATAGACCAGCAGATAGACGAGCTTTCCTATGCGATTTCAGAAATGAAGGAAAATAACGGAGAACGCTGGACTATTAAGCAGATGGAGGCACAGAAGAAAAGATTAGAGGAACAGATTAAGGAGCTTACAGAGGAGAGCAGAAAGGATGACCTGATTACCTTTGAGGAACTGGGTATTGACTCCATCATGGTAGACGAGGCGCACGGTTTCAAGAACCTTGCCATATTTTCAAAGATGAACAATGTGGCAGGTATCAGCAGTTCCGGGGCTAAGAAGTCTACGGATATGCAGTTAAAATGTCAGTATATCACAGAGCTGAATGGTGGAAGAGGTATTGTTTTTGCTACCGGAACCCCGGTCAGCAATACCATGTGTGAGCTGTATGTCATGCAGCTGTATCTTCAGAAGGAAGCCTTGGAGCAGATGGGAATTTATCACTTTGATTCCTGGGCGGCAAACTTCGGTGAAGTGACAACAGCACTGGAGCTTACCGTGGAAGGCAGCGGATTCCGTTTCAAGAGCAGATTCAATAAGTTTACCAATCTGCCGGAGCTTATGAATATCTTCCGTGAAGTGGCAGATGTGCAGACAAAGGATATGTTAGACCTTCCGGTTCCGGCACTCCGGGGCGGGAAGTATATCATTGTGGAAAGTGAGCCGGACTGGTATGTAAAGCAGGTCATGGAGGATTTCGTGGCAAGGGCAGAGCGTATCAGGGGCGGCGGTGTAGACCCGTCAGAGGACAATTTTCTTAAAATCACCCATGAGGCAAGGCTTCTTGGTACGGATGCAAGGCTACTGGAAGCATCAGCACCTAACAATGTGGATGGAAAGCTAAATAAGGTAGTTGAAAATGTGTTTGTGGAATATGAGAAAGCAGCAAGTGAAGGAAAGATTGGCTGTCAGCTTATCTTTTCTGACATTGGAACGCCGAAGGGAAGCTGGTCGGAGGATATGCTTACAGATGGTTACTGGAAGCAGACAGCAACCGAAGAAAGAACAGGCGGAGAGTTTGATGTCTACAATTACCTGAAAACAGAGCTTGTGAAAAGAGGAATTCCGGCAGAGGAGATAGCGTTTATTCATGACGCAAAATCCGATGCACAGAGGGACGCACTCTTTAAGGATATGAGAACAGGTAAGAAAAAGATACTCATCGGCTCAACGGATAAATGTGGAACTGGTGTAAATGTCCAGACGCACCTAGTGGCAATGCATCATGTAGACTGCCCGTGGAAGCCTTCGAGCATTGAACAGCGAGAAGGTCGTGGTATCAGACAGGGAAATGAAAATGATGAGGTGGCAGTTTACAGATATGTCACGAAACAGACCTTTGATGCATACAGCTGGAGTCTTGTGGAGAATAAGCAGCGTTTTATCAGTCAGGTCATGACAAGCAAGTCGGTATCAAGAACCTGTGAGGATATTGATGAGGCAACACTTTCCTATGCAGAGATTAAGGCTGTTGCCACCGGTAACCCTATGATCCGGGAAAAGATGGAGATTGACAATGATGTGCAGAGATTAAAGCTGTTAAAGGCATCTTATGACAGCCAGAGATACTCGCTTCAGGACAATTTCATGATTCGTTTTCCAAAGCTTATCAAAGCGGCGGAGGAAAAGCTTGTCTGTGTCAGGGAGGATTTGAAGGCAAGGGATGCGGCACTTCTTACCAGTGCAGAATTTGCCATTACGGTAGGAAATGTGACCTTCACAGAGCGAACCGATGGCGGTGCAAGTATGCTTGAGGCAGTATCAAAATGTAAGACAGGCGAGACTTCTCCAATAGGCAGTTTCAAGGGATTCGAGCTTTTGGTAGAGAAAAACTTTATGGGTGTCAATTATCTGGTGCTTCGTGGCAGGACAGAGTATAAGGCAGAGCTTTCCACAAGTCCTGTTGGAAATATGGTAAAGCTTGAGAATCTGTTCAACGGTATTGATGAGAATATTGATTTTCTTGAGAAAAAAATCGAATCCTACAAGCTTGACATGAAAGCATCCAAAGCAGAGTATGAAAAGCCATTTGCCTATGAGGAAGAGCTAAAAAGTAAGATTGCAAGACAGTATGAACTGAATGCCCAGCTTGATCTTGAAAATGGCAAGGTGGAGGATGTGGATCTTGCTGCCTCAGAGGATAAGGATGTTGCCGCCAATGTGGCAGAGGAGAAAAGTCCATACCGCATAGGAATGGACGGATATAAAAGGTAACTATTAACAATGTTTCGACCATGGAGGTGGTCAGTATATGGGAAAGAAAATAAAAAGAATATTTGTGAGTATATGTATCGTTACAGGGATTGCTTTACTGGCAGTCCCTTTTTACTACCATTTTCATGGTCAGAATGAGACAGACAAGCTGATCGAACAGTTTGAAAAGACACTGGAGGACAATGAAGATGAGACAGAAAAATCGAAAGAAGAGGGCAAAAAGCAGACCTCCCTTAGTGAAGAAGATGCAGCCTTACTTTCAGTGGAAGATGTCATTGGCATTATTGAGATTGAAGCCATAGATATCAGATACCCGGTATTGGAGGGTGCAGGCGATTCGCAGATAAGGTATGCCATTGGTCATATGACGGAAACTGCGGGACTTGGTGAAAAGGGAAACTGTGTATTATGCGGGCATAACGGCAGCAGAAACGGAACATTTTTTACCAACCTGAACCAGCTGTCAGCCGGAGACAGGGTAAAGATTACGGATAAGAAGGGAAAAGTCCATATGTATGAGGTGGCAGAAACCTGTATTATCGGTCCGTATGACAATACGGTCAAAAACCAGTCGGATGAGGAAATCTTAACCCTTCTTACCTGTGCCAATAAGGGAACAAAGCGTTTTGTCTGCCGCTGTGTGCCGGCAGTGAAAGAGGGTAAGGCAGATGAAGATTAAGTGCAGATTAGTTGAAGTAGAGCAGATAATAAGCGAAATGGAAGAAAGACTCATAGATGTGGCTGATGATATAGCGGAGACAGAGGAAGATACACAGCTGATTGTCAGTGGCTGGTGGGTATTTCTGCCACAGCTTAATCTACAGCTTCACGAAGGAATTTTATGTAACTGGGATGAAGAGGAGCAGATGTTCATGCCGGATGTGGCAGTAACGGTAGTATATGAGGCGGATGCGGACAGAACGGAATATATCTACTTTGAACAGGACGGCATGACAGCAACTCTTTACAACTGGCTGAATGGGAGACTTTCCATCAGCCAGATAGAAGCCTTAAAGTGCGAGATTGTCGTACCGGAGGATGGGGAATAACACAAAACAGTATAAAGAAAGGAAAAGACAGAGCTGATGGTTTCCCCACCATTATCTGTCAGGGAATGTATATGAAGTATGCAATTAAAGTGAATGAAGTGAAAAAAGAAAATGGAAATGTGAAAGGCTTTGCTACTGTGGTATTTGGTGATTCATTTAAGATTACCAATATCGCAATCGTGGAGAATAAGGACAGGGAACAGTTATTTGTATCCATGCCAAGATATAAGTCCAACGAAAGAAGTGAGGATGGTTCTGCCATCTACAAGGATGTATGCAATCCGATCACCGCAGAATTTCGTGAGGAGCTTTACAGCAATATCCTTGAGGAATATGAAAGAGTGCAGGCACAGGGACAGCCGGAGAAAGGAACAGAAAAGGATGTGACACCACCGGAATTTTCCGTAACGGTTACACCCTATGAAAGGGAAGGCAGTAATATCCGTGGACTTGCCAGAATCTACTTTGAGGACAGTTTTATCGTCAACAATGTGAATATCCTTCAGGGCAAGGAAAAGGTATTTGTGGCGATGCCTTCCTATAAGACAAAGCAGAAGGATGAAAATGGCAAGGATATCTACCAGGACATCTGCTATCCGGTAACAAAGGAATTCCGTGAAAAGCTTTATTCAGAGATTGAGAGAGCTTATGCGGAGGCGAAGGAAAAGCAGCAGGAGCAGGCAAGGGAAGAATCACAGAAACAGGGAAAGGAGCAGTCGCAGGATAAAGACGGATTTATGAAAGCATCCGGCGAACCGCTTCCCTTTCGTTAATGAGCAGTAGATTAGTAAGAACGGGCGGCCAAAAGCTGCCCGGATTGGAGGACAGTATGGAAGAAAAGAAAAAATCAATGACAAAAGATGAAATGATTATGGAGCTTATGGAACTGTTAAAGGCAAATGGAAGACCAAAGCAGGCGGCAGATGTGTTTGAGAGTGCAGCTTATGTGGATATGCTTGAAAGCAAACTTGACCAGATGACAAACGAGCTGGTGCAGATGCGTAAGGAATTGCAGGAGATGAAGGAACAGCAGGCATCAAAATCCCTGAAAGAGACCTTATCGGAAATGGTAGACAGAGCACAGGCAAGATGCCGGCAGATGAAGGAGAAACTCTTTGAAGTCAAGGAAGAGATGCACAATAAGGCTTCTGAAATCGTAAAGGCAGTAAAGCAGAAGGGAAAAGAGGCACTTAATAGGGTATCAGAGTTCTTTGGGGTAAAGAAAAAGCTTGAATCTATCAGAGAGAATGTCCGTGAGGGGATTGTTGAGACTGAGCAGACACTTGCCCGCATTGACGGTTTTGGTGAGGGGATGCGAATGGCAAATGAACAGCTGGCAAACAGTTTTCGTGTTCTTGCCGGAAAGGAGCAGGTGGATTATTCAAAGAAGGAATATGCACAGTCAAATGTAGCAGTCATCCGCAAGCCTTGGGAGTGGCAGAAGAAGGTGTATCAGAATCTGGAACTTCATCTGGATGCAGCTATAGATAAGGTGGATAATCTGGCTAAGGATGTGGAGATTCAGAAGATGGAGAAGAAATGGGATGAACTGTATGAGCAGACACATCAGGAAAGTATAGTTGATGCTATTCAACCACAGCACGTAGCTTTGGTATCTGAGCCAGAGTATGAGTATGGGGCAGAGGCGTTTGAGGCGTATATGAAAGGGACTGTGGCGGAAATCAAAACAGATGCAAGAACATCTTCCGATTCTAAGTTCGAGCAAGTCAGGTAGAGGATTATGACGGAGAAAAGGAACTGGACAATTTTCTGAAATCGAATGGTAAGATATAATATTATGAGCAGTCCAAGAGATGTACTCATGTCTGAAAGCTGCATGTATAACGAAGCTTTAATACAGTAAGCATCTGGAAGCAAAATAGCTAAGGGGCGTATTATCAGAAGTGTGGTACGCCTCTTTTTGACTGGTAAAAAGAATGATTGAGTGTTATACTAGAATCTAATAATTTAGTTACACTATTGAGAGGTAAAGCGTTGAAAATATAGAATTGTCCCGTATCCATATATAAACCATATTTATGCATCAGGGAGTCTTCTGGATGCTTTTCTTATTTTTAGGAGGTGCTTTGTGTGGGGCAGTGTATTTGTCCGAAATGCAAATCAAATAATATAATCTCTATCATGTATGGGTATTCTGCTCCGAGTGCGATAGAAGAGGCAGAAAGAGGCAATTTGATACTTGGAGGATGCGAGGTTTATATTGGTGGAGGTCAACCCGATCGTTTCTGCAAGGATTGTGAGCATGAGTGGTGTGTTGAAAATTTCCTTTCAGAAGACATTACAAAGGTTAGATTTCGTTATTGGACTAACTGGGGATGTTGTGGCTCGGAGTCCTTTACGGAGGAACAATGGGCATTTGAAATATTTCCAGATGGAGTTATTAAGTATTATGCTTATCCAAGAGCAGGAAGAAAGGTCCTTGATAAGGATAAAGTTCAAATCGATGCCTCGCGTGTTATTGCATTTTATGATGCAGATGGAGAAAACAAGAAAACAGCTTTTGGTGCGTCTGGACAGATTAAGCGGCGAAGAAAAGAAAGACAATGTTGTGACCTTTGAGCAGTTAGGTGTAGACAGGTTGTTCGTGGATGAATCACAGAATTATAAGAACCTTTTCCTTTATACAAAAATGCGGAATGTGGCAGGTATAGCACAGACAGAAGCACAGAAATCGTCCGATATGTTTGCAAAATGCCAGTATATGGATGAAATCACTGGCGGAAAAGGCATAACCTTTGCCACAGGAACGCCGATTTCCAACAGCATGACCGAGCTTTACACCAACATGCGGTATCTTCAGTATGACATGCTGCAGAGTCTTGGTTTAGGAAATTTTGATGCGTGGGCATCCACCTTTGGCGAAACGCAGACAGCCATTGAGCTTGCGCCGGAGGGAACAGGGTATCGTGCGAAAACACGTTTCGCCAAGTTTTACAATCTTCCAAAACTTATTTCCCTGTTTAAAGAATGTGCGGATATTCAGACTGCGGATATGTTAAAACTTCCCGTACCGGAAGCAGAATATGAAAACGTGGTGTTAAAGCCGAGCGATTTCCAGAAAGAAATGGTACGTTCCCTTGCAGATCGTGCAGAAGCGGTGCGAAACAGCCTTGTAGAGCCTTACGAGGACAATATGCTTAAAATCACGAATGACGGACGAAAACTGGCTCTTGACCAGAGGCTGATAAATTCTTCGCTTCCGGATAACGAGAATTCCAAAGCGGCAGCATGCGTGGAACGTGCATTTCAGATATGGAGGGATACAGCGGAAAATAAAAGTACACAGCTTATTTTTTCCGACCTTGCTACTCCGAAAGGTGATGGTTCTTTTAATGTGTACGGTGACATCCGTCAGAAACTTGTGTCAAAAGGTGTTCCGGAAGAAGAAATAAAATTCATACATGAAGCTAATACAGAGGTTAAAAAAGCGGAGCTGTTTGCAAAGGTAAGAAGCGGGCAGGTTCGCTTTTTGCTTGGTTCAACTGCAAAGATGGGAGCCGGAACGAATGTGCAGGACAGACTTATTGCGTTGCATCATTTGGATGTGCCGTGGAGACCTTCTGATGTAGGACGGATTTTGCGGACATTCAAAATAAAAAAGAATGTGGAGGTAACAGACAATGGCAAAATCATTATTTGAGGAACTGGGCGGCAAATACGAAAGGCAAGGGGATTATTTGATACCG
>JBNRML010000025.1:0-11864 GCA_050309585.1 Lachnospiraceae bacterium | reverse complement strand
ATCATAAAAGGGAGGTAAATGCTCTTTTTGTTTGCAAACTCCCTAAAATAAAGGTTTTTAATAAAAAATAAGGTAGTAAACTTGACACTACCAAATACATTTGGAAGGAAACAGAAATGAAATCATTGATTAAATATATGAAGGGCTACAGAAAAGAATGTATTCTTGCTCCATTGTTTAAGTTGTTGGAAGCCACCTTTGAGCTGTTTGTCCCACTGGTAATGAAATCCATTATTGACAAGGGAATTGCCAATGGAGACAAGGCATATATTGGAAAAATGTGCATAATACTTGTGGCCTTGGGAGTAATAGGATTAGTATGTGCAATAACGGCACAGTATTTTGCGGCTAAGGCGGCAGTATCCTTTGCAGCAAATTTAAGGCATGCACTTTTTGGACACATTCAGGGATTATCCTATACGGAAATTGATACCCTGGGAACTTCCACATTGATTAACAGAATGACCAGTGACGTGAATCAGGTGCAAAATGGAGTGAATTTAGTGTTGAGGCTTCTTCTGAGGTCGCCATTTGTGGTTGTGGGTGCCATGATAATGGCATTTACAATTGATGTGAAAACAGCATTCACATTTGTTGTGGTAATCCCTCTTTTGTGTATCGTGGTATTTGTGATTATGTTCATGAGTATTCCGATGTATAAAAAGGTTCAGGAGAAATTAGATAAGGTCCTTTTAAATACAAGGGAGAATCTCTCGGGTGTCAGAGTGTTGAGAGCCTTCAATAAAGAAAAGGATGAAATTGAAAACTTCAAAGAGAGCAACAATATGTTAACTCATATGCAGATGAAGGTGGGAAGCCTTTCTGCGGTTATGAATCCGTTAACATATGTCATAGTAAATGGGGGAATTGTTGCACTTATATACAGCGGTGCTGTAAGAGTGGATGCTGGAATATTAACCCAGGGTGAAATAATTGCGTTTGTAAATTATATGTCGCAGATTCTTGTGGAGGTTGTCAAGGTGGCAAATCTCATTATTTCCTGTACAAAGGCCCTTGCCAGTGCATCAAGAATTGAAAAGGTAATGAACGTGAATTCAACAATGGCTTCAGGAAATATTAGAGAGGATGCTTCGGAAAATCAATATATGGTTGAATTTAATCATGTAAACTTAAAATATAAAAATGCCGGAGAGGAAGCTCTGACAGATATTGATTTTAAGGTAAAAAAAGGTGAAACAGTAGGTATTATTGGTGGTACGGGCTGTGGAAAGTCCTCACTTGTCAATCTGATTCCGAGATTTTATGACGCGACTGAAGGTGAGGTTAAAATTAACGGCATAAATGTAAAGGAATATGACACCGAGTTTTTAAGAGAAAAAATAGGTGTTGTAATGCAGAAGGCTGTGCTTTTCAAGGGAACAATAAGAGAAAACATTAAGTGGGGAAAAGAAGATGCAACAGAAGAAGAAATAAACCGTGCACTTTTGATTTCACAGTCTAAGGAATTTGTGGAGCAGAAGGAAAAGGGGCTTGACGAGCAGGTGGAACAGGGTGGAAAAAACCTTTCAGGAGGACAGAGACAACGTCTTACGATTGCCAGGGCGGTGGTTAAGAATCCTGAAATACTGATTCTGGATGACAGTGCTTCAGCCCTTGACTTTGCTACTGATGCAAAGCTTAGAATGGCGATAAAAAACATGGAAGGTGATACCACAGTATTTATTGTATCGCAGAGAACATCATCAATACAGCATGCAGACAAGATTATAGTTCTGGATGATGGAAAAATTGTAATGACGGGAACGCATGAAGAATTGCTTGAGAAGTGTGAAGAATACAGAGAAATTCACAATTCACAGGTTTCCTAGAAGGAGGTGGAGGACAGTGAAAAATAATAAAGCTTCAGGTAAACAAACCCTTCGAAATGTGATGAAATATATAAAGAAATATACATTTTTTGCAATTCTTTCAATAGTGCTGGCTGCCATTATCGTTGCATTAACTCTTTATGTGCCAATTCTTACAGGTAAAGCCATTGACTGTATCCTGGGAAAAGGCAATGTGGATATGGACAGGATAATGAAAATCCTTATGAAGATAGGTGTTGTGGTTCTCATAACAGCATTTGCCCAGTGGATAATGAACCTGTGCAATAATAAAATTGCCTATGGAGTAATCAATGACATCAGAAAGGATGCTTTTGAAAAACTTGAAATTCTGCCATTAAAATATATTGATTCCCATCAGCATGGTGAAATTGTAAGCCGTGTAATAACTGATGTGGATACTTTTGCAGATGGACTTTTGCTTGGATTCACACAACTTTTTACAGGTGTAATCACTATTGTTGGAACACTGTTTTTTATGCTGACAATTAATATAAAAATAACAGGAGTTGTGGTAATCATTACTCCGATTTCACTTTTTGTTGCAAGCTTTATTGCAAAAAAAACATATAAAATGTTTAAGAAGCAGAGTGAGACCAGGGGAGAGCAGACAGCTTTTATTGATGAGATGATTGGAAACCAGAAGGTGGTGAAGGCCTTTGGCCGTGAAGATGAATCCCTTGAAAAATTTGATGAAATGAATGAGAGACTTAGAAATTGTTCATTAAATGCCATTTTCTTTTCCTCAATCACAAACCCTTCAACGAGATTTGTAAACAGTCTGGTATACACAGGAGTGGGGATAACCGGTGCATTGACGGCGATTGCAAATCCCGGTGCATTAAGTGTGGGGCAGTTGTCATGTTTTTTGAGCTACGCAAATCAATATACAAAACCATTTAATGAAATCTCAGGTGTAGTGACGGAATTACAAAATGCCCTGGCATGTGCCGCAAGAATATTTGAATTAATTGAGGAAGAACCACAGGTGCCTGATAAAGAAAATGCAGTAGTGCTTAATGACGCAGAGGGCGAAATTAAGTTAGAGGATGTATATTTCTCGTATGTTCCGGAGAAAAAGCTTATTGAAAACTTTAACCTTAGGGTCAAGCCGGGACAGAGAGTGGCAATAGTAGGACCTACCGGCTGTGGTAAATCAACGGTAATAAATCTTTTAATGAGATTTTACGATGTAAACAGTGGTTCAATCAGTGTGGATGGAAATGATATACGCGGCATTACAAGGGATTCCTTGAGAAGCTCTTATGGAATGGTGCTTCAGGAGACCTGGTTAAAGGAAGGTACCATCAGGGAAAATCTTTGTATGGGAAAACCTGATGCGACGGAGGAGGAGATGATAGCAGCGGCCAAGGCATCTCACGCCCACAGTTTTATAAAGCGACTTGAGAATGGCTATGACACTGTTATCTCAGAGGATGGAGGAAGTCTTTCACAGGGACAGAAGCAGCTTCTCTGTATAGCAAGAGTAATGCTATGCCTTCCACCAATGCTTATTCTTGACGAGGCAACTTCTTCAATAGACACCAGAACAGAGCAGAAGATTCAGAGTGCCTTTAGGACTATGATGGAGGGAAGAACAAGCTTTATTGTTGCCCACAGATTGTCTACGATAAAAGAAGCTGATGTGATTCTTGTAATGAAGGATGGAAATATTATAGAACAGGGAAATCATGAGTCACTTCTCAAAGAGAATGGATTTTATGCAAATCTTTATAACAGTCAGTTTGCAAGATAAATTAATAAAAAAATAAACGGAATGATAAGAAATGAGTAATTTGTATTTTAGTTTAAATGCCACAATGCCAATATTTCTGGTAATGGTGGTGGGATATGTTTTAAAAAGAATGGGAATGTTAAATGATGAATTTGTCAAGGTGGCAAATAAATTCAATTTTAACGTAACCCTGCCATCGTTACTGCTTCTCAATATGATGGATTGTGACATCAAGAATACCTTTGACGGAAAATATGTTTTTTACTGTGCAGCCACAACAATAACCTGTATTGGAGTTATCTGGTCATTATCCAAAATTTTATTTAAGGACAAAAGCATTGTAGGCGAATTTGTACAGGGTTCATATAGAGGAAGTGCTGCCATACTTGGAATTGCACTTTTGAAAAACATCACAGGTGACATTGGTGTGGCACCTCTTATGATGTTAGGCTCGGTGCCGCTTTACAATGTGTTTGCAGTAATTATTCTGACCTTTGAATCTCCTGATAAAATATCTGAGGACTCAAGGGAAAACATTAAAAAATCATTTGTTGGAATAGCAAAAAATCCAATTATACTAAGCATCCTGGGTGGAATAACATTATCATATTTTGACATTACCTTCCCGAAAATAATGTATAATACAATAAACAATCTTGCTGTGATGACCACGCCTCTGGCCTTGATAGTAATAGGAGCAGGATTTGAGGGAAGAAAGGCGATTAAAAAGATTAAGCCGACAGTTATTGCCACATTTATCAAGCTTGTGCTTCAGCCGGCAGTTTTTATTCCTGTTGCAATAATGGCGGGATTTTCAGCAGATAAAATAGTGGCTTCACTGATTATGCTGGGGGCTCCAACCACGGCCACAAGCTATATGATGTCCAGAAACATGAAACATGAGGGAACCTTATCTTCAAGCATTGTTGTGCTCACAACGCTTGCTTCAGCATTTACCATAACTGCGTGGATATATGTGTTAAAGAGTTTTGGCTATATTTAGTCGAAACTCTTTTACTTTTATAAGAATTTGTTCTATAATAGGAGATGATATTTTCGGGTATTGTATTAACAATTCATGGAGGACAACAATGCTTTTTGTAAAAACAGAAGATTTAAAAAAGGGAATGAGACTTGCAAAGCCGATATACAATAAAAAAGGAGTTTTGTTATATGGACGTGATACAAGACTTACAGAACAGGGTATTGCGAGTATAAAAAATTTTGAATTAATAGGAATTTATGTGCTTGAGCCTGCAGAGCCACTGCCGCCTATGTCTGATGAGGATATTGAGTTTGAAAGATTTCAGACTATGGCTGTGTTCAGCATAAGGGAAGATTTGCAGGCCATTATTAACCATAAGGAAGCTAAAAATATTTACAGAATGGCTGACCTTATTTTGTCAACTTATGGAAGAAATAAGGGGAAAATTAATTTTACACAGAATTTAAGAAGTCCAAGCGACTACGTTTATAAGCATGCAATAAATGTGGCAATTTTATCAGCACTTATCGGTAAGACCATGAAGGAATCAGCAGGAGATATGAGAGACTTAGTTGTTGCCGCACTGCTTCATGACATTGGTCTTTTGATGGTCAATGAAAAGGTTGCCTGCAGTGATGAGAGAGATGAGGTTGAAACTGTAAACGTTAAGAGAGCCATAATGGAAGGCTATAGTCTCTTGGAATTCACGGATATTACAACTAATTCAAAAAGAATGATATCAAATATGCAGAGATATATTTACGACCTTGGAAGTAATGTCTATGAGGGAAGAGAAAAGAACATCAATAATGGTTCGAAAATACTGATACTTGCTGACTTGTATGACAGAATGACAGCCATGAAAATTGATGCAAAGCCAATTTCAGAGTTTCGGGCCATTATAAGGCTTGCAGCAGATGAAAGAGTGGATAAAAAGGTTTTGAATGCGTTGATACAGTCCATAAATATCCTGACACCAGGTGTGTGTGTGGAACTCACAAACGGGGAGAAGGGACTTGTTCTCTCAGAGAATGAAAGCAATGTTATTAAGCCTGTTGTACTGGGCTTTAATACAAACAAGGTTTATGATCTTGAAAATACCAATGACAGTATTCAGATAAAGGATATTATGAAAACCATGGACAACAGGACAGTCATAGATAAAGAACTGTTGGCAGAATATATGTAGGAGGTGTACTTTGAAAGTATTAATAAAGAAAGGGCATCTGTTAAATCCGGCAACCGATACTGACGGAATATATGATATTCTCGTTGAAGATGAGATAATTAAGAAAATTGACAAGGAAATCCCGGACGAAGGAGTATGTCGGGTAATAAATGCTGAAAATATGTACGTTATGCCGGGATTCATCGATTTACATGTACACTTAAGAGACCCTGGACTTACACATAAGGAAACAATTGAAACAGGAGCAAAGGCCGCAGCCAGAGGTGGTGTCACGACTATTTGTCCAATGCCAAATACAAAGCCTTCCACTGATAATCCTGAAATTGTAAAAGAGGTTGTCTTGAGAGCTGAAAAGGAAGCCTGCGTTACAGTATTGCCTGTGGGGGCAGTGACAATTGGGCAGATGGGAAAAGAAGTTACAGATATAAAGGGAATGAAAAATGCCGGTATCTGTGCCATTAGTGAAGATGGAAAATCTGTTATGGACTCAAATGTTTACAGGGAAGCCATGAAGCTTGCCAAAGAATGTGAAATCCCTGTGATGGCCCATTGTGAGGACATAAATTTAGTGAATGGCGGAGTTATGAACCTGGATGACAAGGCAAGTGAGCTTGGACTTAAGGGAATAAGTAATGCAGTTGAAGACATAATTGTTGCCAGGGATATATTTCTTGCAAAAGAGACAGGGGCAAGACTGCATTTGTGTCACTGTTCAACAAAGGACAGCGTGAGAATGATTAAAGAGGCAAAAGAAGATGGACTTCCTGTAACAGGTGAGGTCTGCCCGCATCATTTTATACTGTCAACAGATGATATAAAGGAAAATGATGCAAACTATAAAATGAATCCTCCACTCAGGAGCAAAGAGGATGTAAAGGCACTTGCAGAGGGATTGAGAGATGGAATAATGGATGTTATTTCAACGGACCATGCTCCTCACACAGCAGAAGAAAAGGCAGGTGGCTTTGAAAAAGCACCATTTGGCATCGTGGGACTTGAAACCTCGGCAGCTCTTACTTATACAGAGCTTGTGCTTAATGGATATCTCACTCCAATGCAGATGGTGGAAAAAATGAGTTACAATCCGGCCAGAATTCTTTCTATTGACAGGGGAAATGTGGCCGAGGGAAAGGTTGCAGATTTAGTAATCTTCAATCCAAACTGTGAGTATGAGATAGATGTAAATAAGTTTGCATCCATGGGAAAGAATACTCCTTTTAACGGAAGAAAAGTAACGGGAAGAGTTGAGTGTACAATCCACAGAGGAAAAATAGTATTTGAGGAGTCATGATTTAGTTATTATGATTTAGGTATCATGACAGTTTTGGATTGTTAATAATATAAAGCATTTTAAGTGCGGAAAAGAGGAATGAATGATAAACAAACTTGTAGAAAAAATCAAAAAATTAAATGCACCTATAGTTGTAGGTCTTGACCCAATGCTTAATTATGTGCCGGAATTTATTCAGAAAAAAGCATATGACGAGTATGGAGAAACACTTGAAGGCGCAGCAGAAGCCATTTGGCAGTTTAACAAGGGAATCATTGATGCAACTTATGACCTTATTCCGGCTGTTAAGCCACAGATTGCCATGTATGAGCAGTTTGGTGTGCCGGGTCTGATGGCATTTAAAAAGACGGTTGATTATGCAAAATCAAAGGACATTGTAGTTATAGGTGATATCAAAAGAGGAGACATTGGTTCTACTTCAGCAGCGTATGCAGTTGGGCATGTGGGAAAGGTTAAAGTCGGAAATTCAGTTATCACACCGTTTGATGAAGATTTTGTAACAGTAAATCCATATCTTGGAAGTGATGGCGTAAATCCATTTATTGATGTGTGTAAGGAAAATGATAAGGGTATTTTCGTACTGGTTAAGACTTCAAATCCATCGAGTGGAGAGTTTCAGGATAAGCTTGTGGATGGAAGACCACTTTATGAGCTTGTAGGTGAAAAGGTTGCTGAGTGGGGCGAACAGCATATGGGTAATGAATACAGTTATGTAGGAGCCGTTGTTGGAGCAACATATCCTGAAATGGGAAGGGTGCTCCGTAAAATCATGCCAAAGACATACATCCTTGTTCCTGGTTATGGCGCACAGGGTGGAAAGGCTAAGGATTTGGCACCTTATTTTAACGAAGATGGACTTGGTGCAATTGTAAATTCTTCAAGAGGAATAATTGCTGCATATAAGCAGGAGCAGTACGCAGGCTTTGGCGAGGAAAATTATGCAGATGCTTCAAGAGCAGCAGTTGAATTTATGATCAAGGATATTACTGAAAACATTTAATTTTTTGAGAGGAAATGGTACGGCAATGAGTGAACATAAAATGGATCAGGCTACAGTTATCTGTCAGGATAGAATTGCCACAGATATTTACAGCCTCTGGATTAGAACATGTGTTGCAGAAAATGCAAAGGCAGGACAGTTTGTTTCGCTTTATTCTGAAAATGGGGCAACATTGTTGCCAAGGCCTATCAGTATATGTGAAATCAATAATGAAAAAGATGCCATAAGGCTTGTTTACAGAGTGGTAGGAAAGGGAACAAAGGAGTTTTCACAATATGGTCCGGGGAAAAAGATAAAGGTTTTGGGACCTTTGGGAAATGGATATACATTAAAGGATAAAAAAGCCATTCTTACTGCCGGTGGAATCGGTGTACCTCCTATTGTACAGCTTGCAAAGGAATTAAAGAAAAAATATGATTGTGAAATTAATATTGTTGTGGGATACAGAGATGAACTGTTTCTTTTGGAGGAATTGAGAAAATATGGAAATGTATTTATTTCTACAGAAGATGGTTCCTGCGGAACAAAGGGAAATGTACTTGATGCCATAAGAGAGCAGAATATTGAAGGGGATATCATTTATTCCTGTGGCCCTATGCCAATGCTTAGAGCTATAAAACAGTTTGCAATTGAAAAGGATATTGAGGCTCAGATTTCCCTTGAGGAGCGTATGGCATGTGGAATAGGTGCCTGCCTTGGATGTGTATGCAAAACAAAGGAAAAAGATCATCATACCCATGTTAATAATACAAGAATATGTACAGATGGACCTGTATTTGAAGCAAGGGAGGTAGAAATCTAATGAACACAGCAGTTAAAATTGCAGGAGTGGAATTGAAAAATCCTGTTATGACAGCATCAGGAACCTTTGGTTCAGGAATGGAATACAGTGAATTTGTTGACCTAAATAAGTTGGGAGCAGTGGTTACAAAGGGTGTGGCAAATGTTCCATGGACAGGAAATCCAACACCCCGTGTAGTTGAAACCCACGGAGGTATGCTCAATGCCATTGGACTTCAGAATCCCGGCATTGATGTGTTTTGTGAGAGAGATATTCCTTTTCTTAAACAGTTTGATACAAAAATCATTGTCAACGTGTGTGGAAAGAGCACAGAGGATTATCTCGAGGTTGTGGAAAGACTGGGTGACGAACCGGTTGATTTACTTGAGATAAATATTTCGTGCCCAAATGTCAAGGAGGGAGGAATTGCCTTTGGACAGGTGGCCGATAATGCATATAAGATAACAAAGGAAATCAAAAAGATTGCAAAACAGCCGGTTATTATGAAATTAAGTCCAAATGTGACAGATATTACGGTTATGGCCAAGGCTGTTGAAGAGGGAGGAGCTGACGCAGTATCCCTGATAAATACTTTAACAGGCATGAAGATTGATATTAACAGACAGACATTTGCACTGGCAAATAAGACAGGAGGATTGTCTGGACCAGCAATAAAACCTATAGCGGTGAGAATGGTAAATCAGGTGGCAAATGCAGTCAGGATTCCTATTATTGGTATGGGAGGAATTGCATCTTGGGAAGATGCGATTGAATTTATTCTTGCAGGTGCAACTGCCGTATCTGTCGGAACAGCGAACTTCTTTAATCCATATGCCACACAGGAGATTGTGAATGGTATTGAAGGATATATGAAAAAACATAACTGTGAAGATATCAATGAGCTTATTGGAAAGGTAAACAGATAATCAAAACAGTAAAGATTTTTTTAGAGTTTACAACCAGAATTTCCGGTTGTAAACTCTATTTTTTTGAAACATTTGATATTTAAGATATTTATAATATTTTATATATTTATTCTATAATTCTTTCTTATAAACAAGTGAATTACAATATTTGTAAATCCTTTCAGCGTATGTCCTTCCGATAGGAATATTGACGGCACTATCGCAGCATGTAATCTGGATATAGTTATTCGAACGGTCAATGGTATATAAATAGTCCGGATTAACCAGGTAGCTTTTATGACAGCGCATCAATTTTCCAGAGGAATCCTTCACTATATCTGACAAACTATAGTTGGTGAAAACATATTCTCCGGTGTTTGTATGTACAATAATGTCATGACGTACAGACTGTATATAGATGATATCAGATAAATTAATCGTCATATAAACACCAACAGAATCATGAAAAACCAGTTTTGTTCTAGGCACGGTTACAGATAATATTTTATCCATCATACATATGATATCAGCCTCATAAAAAGGTTCAATCATACAGTATACGCAATTTAGTGAATTTACCGCTTTGATTATGTAGTTGAAAGAGCTGGTAACAAAGGCAACAGGAACTTTTCTGTGTTCAAGGATGAGATCGATGAACGTTCCTAAATCAATTCCATTTTTAGACAAGTTGGATTTATCAGAAATACAACCCAAAATAAGAACATCAAATTCAGTGTTAGAAATTAAGTCGATAGCGCAATCATAGGAAATTGCAGTCTGGCATGTACAGTGTTCAAAATTCTCAGTGATTACCTGTGAAATAAATTCGCAAGTATCCACTGCATCATCAATAATAAGTATATTCATTTTTTAACCCTCATAGAGCTGGTGCTCTTCTTTATTATTTTTTATTTTTACTCGTATAAGTACAATACACTGACAGTGTATCACGTTTTCTAAAAAATAAAAGTATTTTTTAGAATTTTTTAACAATTTTTTTATTTGATAAATATTTTTTGATAACTTATGTCGTTGGGGCACGTGACACGTCGTTGGGGCGAGAGATATTGAAAATTAAAGAATATGTGGTAATAATGATTATAGCATTACCTTTTTACTTGTAGATGAAATAGCAGACTGCTATTTTAATTACGAAAAAGAGAGGGGTGATATGGGATGGAGAAAGAGGTGATGCGAGTTTATTTTACAGGAGAGAGGAAATAATGATGATTAGTAAAATTTGTAAAATCGCGGCAGCAGTAATGCTTATGGGAGTAATGGTAACTGGAGGATTGTCAAATGTATCGGCATATGCAACTTCACATGACTGGTATTTATACTACAACGACAGTCACACAAATGCCACAGCAAATTCGTGGAGTTTTCCAATATATGGTGAACATACCTATACCGCAACACATACGTACAGAAGCAGCAGTAATGTTTATACGCTGATACAGGCAGGGACAGGAACTTCTCTTAGAAAAACGAGCTATCTGGTGGCAGACAGTAAGGTATATGTTTACCAGAAAAGTGCTACAGGCTTAAATTCATGGTTGGTAACAAAGTTGTCTTATAATACGTCACCTGCAAATACCTCAGGAACATTAGCTGACTAGTATGTAGAATAGCATCTTATTTTACAGAAATCTGCTTGGTGGAGCTGTGGCTCCACTAGGCATTATTCTTGGAAGGAAAATTTGAGCTATCGCAGTCGAGAAACAGGATAACCTGATTTCTCGACTGCGTGTCTACAAGAATAAATTTGCTCCGACATGGAGGATTAGTGTAAAAAAAATAAGGCTGATGCCCTTGTTTTTTTTACAGCTATTTGCTTCTGAGCGAAGGCAAATAGCCCTGATGGCAGAAGAGAAACTGCCTGAGCAGATTTCTCTTCGCCTTTTCGCTAAAAGTCGCTCAGAAATGAGGATTATATGAATAAAAAAATAAAAATGATTATCTGCAGTTCAATATCAGTCTTAACCATATATATCGCGGCAAATATGATGATTAACAACAAAAAAATAAATAGCGTGGATTTGTACAGTGATAATAGCGGAAATGTGGACTTGGAATATGTGACTGTTCAGGAGATACGGGATACAAAGGACACAGTCATTGAAGAACTAAG
>JBNRML010000024.1:0-14066 GCA_050309585.1 Lachnospiraceae bacterium | reverse complement strand
GTATTAAAAATTATCATTTTTACTCCTAAAAATAATAGTATCTGTTCAGAGCCAACCTCGAAAACTGTCGTTTTCTCGGTGTGGCGTATCCGCCAAATATATTTTTACAGCTAAACGTTCACGAATGCAAGCATTCATCACGTTTAACTATAAAAATATGCTTGGCTCTAAACAGATATAAATAATACAAGGATGCAGTGCAGAATTTGCACCACACCCTCAAATTGATTTTAGCTTTCGCAAATTAATTCATATTATTTTTTCACAAAAATCTTTCTGATTAAATCAACTGGAATAATTAATATTGCCAATGCCATTGACACTAATAATGCCTTTGGATTTAATGTTGTTGTACTAAACACTTCTCCACCAATTTCAATAATTATTGTCTGGAATACAAAAATCGCACCCATAACCAGGATAAATCTCTTATTTTCACCTATATGCTCAAATAAGTTAAATCTGTCGGATCTTGTATTTAAACTGTTAAAAATAACAGCATAAATAAAGAAAGCAAACATAAATGTTTTCTTATAAAGCTCTGGGTCACTGCATGAATCCGGAGTAACAAAATCTGTTATGCCACCAATATTTTCCAAAATCAACAGAGAACCTATGGTAATAAATACAGAGCTTACTCCAATGGCCGATTTAATAAATGTTGTTAAAATATTATCCGTCCTCTTAACAGGCTTATCATTCATATATCTGTCAAGAATAGGCTCTCCACCAAATGCCATGGCTGCAAGTGTATCCATAATCAAGTTAATCCACAAAATCTGAACAATCGAAAATGGCTCTGTCCATCCTAATATTGGAGCAATGATATTCATTAAAAGAGTACTTATATTAACTGTGAGCTGGAAAATCAAGAATTTACCAACTGATTTTGCCATTGTTCTACTGTTGAGTACACAGTCCTTAATTGAAGTTAAGCTGTTATTAAGAATTACAACATCTCCTGCTTCCTGGGCAACTGCAGTACCATCTCCCATGGCAAATCCAATGTCGGCCTGTTTTAATGCCGGCGCATCGTTGACACCATCTCCCGTCATACCACAAACACTTTCCATCTGCTGTGCAACAGTTACCAGTCTTCTCTTATCTAGAGGTTTTGCTCGACTGACAACTCTCAAATTTGGAAGTTTCTTCTTTAATTCATCATCAGACATTGCTTCTAACTGTTCATGTGTTAATACAACATCTGTTTTTTCATCTTTTAATATTCCTGCTTCCTTTGCAATGGCAACTGCTGTTTCCTCTGCATCACCTGTTACCATTACAACCTGAATACCCGCTTTATTTAACACTTCAACTGTTTCAACTGCATCTTTTCTTACGTTATCTCGTAAACAAAGAACAGCTAACAATATTGTATTACCTTCTGATATCTTAGCTACTGACAACAATTTCATTGTTCTCTTCGCCTGGTTGTGCATCTGAATCTCAATCTCTTTTTTCTCTGCATCACCAAATGCCTTAAGTTCACCATCTATTGTAATATAGTGTGTGACATCCTTAATAATATTTTCTGTTGCACCCTTCCAATAAATGGTTCCGTCATTAAGCTCAACAGTTGCACACTTCTTCTCCGAGTCAAAGCCGCTGATTTCCTTAACATTTGACATATTCTCAATATCAGCACAATTGTTTTCTATTGCATATGATAAAAGAGCTCTGTCCATATTATTGCTTCCAATGGCTTTTCCCTCTGATATCTTGGCAAGGTTATTGAGTGTAATGGCCTCAATAAAGTCAACATTCAAAAGCTTGTCCACAATTTTTCCATCTCCCATAATGAACTCAACCAATGAGAGATTTCCTTCAGTAATTGTACCTGTCTTATCGCTAAATAAAAGATTCATATATGCAGAATCTGAAAATGCAGCTTTATGACTTACAAGAATGTTTTTCTTGTACATTGATTCCGTATTCATTGACTGAACCAGACTGTTCATCATAGGAAGTCCCTCTGGGACAGCCATAATCACAATGGATGCCATAAGCATTACCGCTTCTGCTACCAGCAAAAGTACATAGACTGCTGTCACCGCTGAATCAGTTCTGACTATTGACAAAACAACGTGAAGAATACCTGCTATTGCAGCCGCAGAAACACCAAGTTTACCTACGCCTGCTGCTACTTTTTCAAGTTTGAGACTTGAAGTATCCTTTCTCTCTTCCTCTTCATTTTCATCAGTCAGGGCTTTATTGATTTTACCTAATTCAGATTCATCACCTATAACAGTAGCTACCATATATGCTTCACCACTAGTTACAACTGAACCCATAAAAACTTTTGCCGAAGAAGCATAATCTGTTGAATCTGCATCTTCCATGGAATCTGTTGCCTTTTTTGTTTCATCCCTCGACTCACCATTAAGTGCCGCCTGGGAAACCTTAACACTTCCCTCAAATAACAATCCGTCAACAGGAACCTTATCACCGGCCTGTATCAATATAGTATCGCCTTTAACAATTTCGCTTGTCAAAATCTTTATCAGTTGGCCCTGACGTATTACCTTTGCATAGGTTTTATTATACTCTTCCTGCAACGCTTCACTTCTTGAGGTATTTCTGTACTCAGACAAAGTACTGAAACCTGTCGCAAGTGCAATTGCAAGCACAATACTGATAATTTCTATTACATCGTTCCCTCCTGATAATGAAGGAACAAATGCACCCAGCACAGCTAATGCAACCTTGATAAATAAAGCTCCACATAAAACCTTAATCCAAATATCATCAAAGGCCCCGATAAACATGGACCAAATGGATTCCGGCTCCTTTTTTGCAAGCTCATTTGTTCCATATTTCTGCTTACTGTCAGCTACTTTCTGCTCTGATAAACCCTTTTTAAGGTCATCTTTTTTCATCATTTCACTCATTTCATGTCCTCCACAGGTATTTACGAATATCTTTTTACCAACTCTCCAACAGAGTTGTCATTTGTTCCCTGACCTATGGCATTAAATTTCCATTCTCCGTCTCTTCTGTAGACTTCACCAAAAATCAGAGCGGTCATACCTGAATAATTCTCAGTTAAATCATATCTGCACATTTCGCTGCCATTTCTGGCATCAACCAGTCTGATAAATGCATTCTGAATCATGCCAAAATGCTGTTTTCTCTGTGCTGCTGAATAGATATTTACAACTAATACTATTCTGTCATATTCATTTGGAACCTTTGATAAATCTATTACTATCTGTTCATCATCGCCATCTCCAGCTCCTGTAAGATTGTCTCCCATATGCTGTACAGAACCCGATTTATGCCTCAATTGTCCAAAATATACAACGTCATCCTTACCACAAAGTTTTCCATTTTTCAACATTATTGCAGATGCATCGCAATCGATATCCTGTGGCTTACTAAAGAAACCACCTTTTTGCTTAATTTCATCCCAGCCCAGACCTGCCACAATTTTTGAAAGACCTGCCCTGTCTTTAGACAAACTAACTTTTTGTCCCTTTTGCAAACTAATAGACATTTTTTTGCCTCCTTTTTATTATGTTCTCTCAAAATTTTCCAACATCTGTTTTTGTGTATTTCCCGAAAGAACATTATTTACGCCCTGGCGTCCATCTTATTCCCCAATTAAATGCTCTGTCCATTGCCGAATGCCCATCATAGAAATTAACTACCTTCTCAACACTAAAAGTCTGATCATTAACATTCTCCAAATATGCAAGTACACACATCTTCTGTGACGAATTAAATGAATCCATTCTGACAACAAGATCTTCTGCTCCCGGATATTTTATGGTTACCACTGCATTTGCCTGCTGCCAATTTGCAATTCCCTCATATATAAATGTATAGATAAGAATTCTTTTGATATTGGATATCTGATTTCCATTAATGCGGAGATTTTCACCTGCTACCGCAGCACCTGTCCTGTCATCTCCGTCTAATGAGATGTATGGTGGGTTGACCAGGGAACCAAATGAATTTCCAAGGGCCTGAACAGCACCTTTTCTTCCATCTTTGAGTTCATAAAGACATCCCAAATCCAAATCAATACCCTGGTTACCGCCTAATAAACTTGCAAAAAATCCCTGTTTCTGTGGAACAGAATTCCAATTTAAATTCACATGGATTTCACCTAATCCTGATGTGGATTTTTTCTCTAAACTTACTTTTTGTCCTTTTTGTAAATTAATAGCCATTTAACACGCTCCTTATTCAATATCTACTCCAAAGTTTTCGCATAAAGCAGCAAGTCCTCCCTGGAAGCCACTGCCAATCGCATTAAATTTCCATTCTCCATTATTTTTATATAACTCGCCAAATACTGCTGCGGTTTCAATGGAAAAGTCCTCTCCCAGGTCATATCTTAATAATTCTTCACCATTCTGCTCATTATAAATTCTGATAAATGCATTACTAACCTGACCAAAATTCTGACGTCTCTGCTCTGGCTCATAAATTGTAACTGTAAACGCTATCTTTGAAATATTTTCCGGTACCATGGATAAATCAATTTTTATCTGCTCATCATCCCCGTCTCCGGCTCCTGTGAGATTATCTCCCATATGCTGTACTGCACCTGAAGGATGATTAAGATTACCATAAAACACAAAATCCTCTGATTTGGTTACTTTTCCATTTTCACCGAGAAGAAATGCAGATGCATCCAAGTCAAAATCTCCGCCTGTATCGAAAGCATTAACATCCCATCCAAGTCCAACTACAACATTTCTCAATCCCGGATTTCCTTTTGTGAGACTTACCTTCTGTCCCTTCTGTAAACTAACTGCCATATTTTACCTCCTTATGCAACTTCAATTCCATAGTGACCACACAATGCAGCCAAACCACCCTGGAAGCCACTTCCAATTGCATTAAACTTCCACTCAGTTCCATGTCTGTAAAGTTCACCAACAACAACGGCTGTCTCAATGGAGAAATCTTCACCCAAATCATATCTGATGATTTCACTGCCATTTGAATTATCCACAACACGGATAAATGCGTTTGATACCTGACCAAAATTCTGTCTTCTTGCTTCCGCATCATAAATGGTAACAGTAAATGCTATCCTCTCAATATTAGCCGGTACCTTTGAAAGGTCAACCATTATCTGTTCATCATCTCCATCACCGCCACCAGTAAGGTTATCACCCATATGCTCCACGGCTTCTGAGTAATGCTTGAGATTTCCGTAGAAAATAAATTCCTTCTCTGTTGGGCATTTTCCATTAGCTCCAACCATGAATACTGATGCATCTAAGTCAAAGTCAAATCCTGAATCAAATGCATTTACATCCCATCCAAGACCTACCATTATACTCTTAAGTCCCGGATTCCCCTTTGTCAAATCGACCTTCTGTCCTTTGGATAAATTAATAGGCATATTTTTTCCTCCTTAGATTAAATATTTTATATTACAAAACTAGAATTTCTTTCTAGACTTTGGCTCGCTTGGTTTTGTATTGCCATATGTATTCAAAAATTCCTGTTTGATGTTCTGTAATCTTGCGGCATCATCAATTCTCTGTTTTCTGGCATTTTCCTGAATAGCCTTTGTTTCATCAATACCATTCATAATTGTTCTCCATGTAGTTTCAAGAGTCTCAATTTTAATTGAACTGCCTGCTGCCATTTTAGCCGTCATCTTAGACTGCTCAACTGTATTTTTGGCATTCTTTATCAATAACTCGTTTGTCTTCTTGTCAAGCTCTGCCATTGATTCAGCCTGAATTTTCTGTCTCTTGAGCATAATTGCCTGTGCAAGGGCCTGCTTAAATACCGGCAATGTGATAATAAAGGCAGAATTAATCTTTCTCACAAGATTCATATTACTGAATTCCATCGTCTTAATCATTGGAATTGACTGAATGGCAACACTTTCTGCTGTTCTCAAATCCTGTGTTCTCTGCTCTAACATCATAAGTGAATTCTGTAAGCTTGCCAGTTCCAACTGTATTGAATTATCGCCCGTAGCCTCAAATTCAGCCTGTTTCTGCCCTATATAAGCCTCCAATTCCTTACATGCCTGCTCACCGGCAAGAATGTATTTAACCAATTCATGATAATACTCAACATTGGCATCAAACATCTGTCCAAGCTTTCTGTTTGCCTGCTTAATTTCACCTTCATATCCCTTAAGTTCAACGTAGATTTTATCCACTTCCTGACCCATGGTGTGATACTTTGCAAGAATCTTATCAAGCTGCTTCTTTAAATTTCCAAAAAGCTTGCCAAACAATCCGCCATCATCTTTAATCTCCTCAATATCAAACTTTGACATAATATTTGACAAAGCTTTAAGCATCTCACTTGACTGGTCAAGCTGTCTCATATCCATGCTGTTTAACACAACATCTGCAACCTTTGATATTTCATCTGCCGCTTCTGCGCCAAATGTAACAATTGTGTCCATGTTGTTTACTTCTATTGTGCTTACCAAAGCATCAATTTCTGCCGAATCCACCAATTCAGCATTCATCTGTTCACGATCCGCAACAATATCGTATGGCTGAACAGTTTCGATTACTTCCTCCTTTTCCGGAGTTGCTGCTGCAGTTGCAGCGGCTGTTGCTGCTGATTTACTAAAGTCTAATCCCATATTCTTTACTATCCTTTCCTAAATATTTTATCTTTCCAGTTCTTCTGAACTGTTAATGGCACCACATTCCAATTAGGAACCTGTAAATCATATATATATTCGCCTAATTGATGTTCCTCCATTATTTTCTTGTTAAAATGACCTTCAATGTTGTACCCGGTTGGGACAAAAAATATAACGTCAAATCCTATTAAATTTAAGAATGTAACATATATTGTATCCTCTAATGATGGTAATGTTTCTGATACATTAACATAAATAAGCTTTGGGTTCTTTTTCGTAAAATCAAACTTCTGAATAAGTCTGGTAACAAATTTTGGAAGATTCAGTGCAACTGAAATAATCGTATATTCGGTACCATTTTCAAAAGTTCCCTTTATTAATCTCTGCTGTATCAGCATATCCAGTTTATCAAGAAGATGCTCCTGCATGTCTTCCCTCAAAAAGCCATATTGATAAGCAGGATGACTTTTAATTCTATTTCTTTGCAGTTTTCCATTCTTAAAAAACTCTGCTGCATGCATCCTTATAGGATTTGGCATATTCTGCGTCATAAACGGCGGTCTGTCAATCACAAGTGTTTCCGGAGTAATTAATTGCTTAATTGAAATCCAGTACTCATCTAATTTGCCGTCCTTAACACCTGACATCTTGGAAAAAATTACCGGAATATTAACCACACCGTCCACTGTACTGAAATTCGGCCTGAATTTCAGGTCTGTATTCCATAAAATCTTTATTTCCCTATCCATGGTATGAAGTGGAATTGTATTTGCCCTTCCAAACTGCTGGTCTCTGAAAACAATCGAATCATTGTACATTATCTGATCTAAATCCCTCTCGGCATGATACGCTGCAGTTCCGATATGAAGCCGCGCATTCTGCGCCGGGAACTCCTTGAGCACCATGGAATTTTCATGATTAATTTCGTATAACATTCTGTCTTCCAGACAACATCTCTCATTGAGATTTGGACAGAGAATCAATACATCCACCGGAAGTCTCGAAATAAATCTCATAAACATTGCTTCATTGGCATCCTTACATCCACCAAAATAAATGAAACACCCGACATCCGGCTTTTTCCAATTGTGAAACAATTCCGACTGATATCGTTTCAGCCAGCATAACAAATAAACACCTTTATTTATGAGTTTATTTATATTGCCTCCCGTCAGCTTTGACTCCTCCGTGAGAACCTCTTCAAAAGAACGAACCATTATATCCCTTAATTCCGGATTTGCCGGATATTGGATATTTGCACCCAGCCCCGCCAAAACCTGCTCTGTTCTCACATAATTGGCTCTCTTTATTTTCATTATCTCATCCGTAGATGGCTTTGGTATGGTATTATTGACAACAACTACATATCTCTTTGCATTTTTCATGGAAATGTAAAACTGATACAATTCATTTGCATATGTCAGTCTGTCTACAACTCCATTTATTCTGCAATAACAATTGTAGTACAAATTCTGGTCCTTGCCTCGAATTGTAGTACTTTCCAATATGTCCGGAAGTCCGTCTCCTTTTATCCATGCATTGGTGCATCGGATTACGGGACCCAGATTTACCGGTTCATTTCCCAAATTGGAATTCTTAAATGAACCCACGGCAATGCTGTCTGCACCGCTGCTGTTATTTCCATTTGTAGCATTCCTGGTCCTGTCCAACGTCCTCGAACTGCTGATATTAATATGCAGTCCACTTCTATTTTGAGGTATCTGAGGTGCGCCAGGTGTTTGCCCACTGTTTGTTGATTTCACAGTTGATTTCACGGTTGCTTGCCCGGACGTTTGAGCCTGTGTCACCGGCTGCACCATTTTTTCTTTAATTCGCTCCTCCGCCATTTTTCTAATGGAAAAGCCCTCTGGAAACTTTTTCAATTCTCCAGTGAATAACTCCGATTTACTTGAAGAAGGATCCAGTTTTTTGTAATTCTGATCGTCATCCTTTTGTACCAGAACAACATCACATCCTGCGTTTGATAAAATTGAAACAATCAATAATTCATAACTGCTAATTGTTCCTTCATAGAGAATTTTAGGTAATTTTTCCTGTCCTAACTTACATAAAATTCTCTCAAATTTATAGTATAACCAGCACATATACTTTACATACGCATTTTTCAGCATATTCTCAGTCTTGCCATGGTTTTGCATATCTGTAAGGGAATCAAATATAGACGATGATATCAGCTTTCTCTGATCATCACTTAATCTTGGAAGCCACTTTTTCATACTTGTTTCTATAAAAGCTTCCTCCATTTTAAATTCCATTCCCATTATTTCGCTGTAATACGATAAATTACTCTCTGTGGGATTCCCTATTCTGCCTTCAACGATTACACCTAATTTACGCGCATCTTCATAATACTTACAAAGGAACTGTTCTATCTCATCCGATATTCCATTAATGCGATAAAAAAAAACTCCTTTTTCTCTTCGTTTACTTAGTTCTAAAAAATAATCATCGAGGCTTTCTATTTTTTTATGCTCTAAAATCATTCTTTTACCTCAATATATTAAATTGTACTTTATATAATCAATTATTAACAAAATCCTCTTGTAAAAAACAAAATGTTTTCATAACCTACTGCCAGATTTATGTTCTGGCCTTTATCAATTCCTGCTGTACTGATACCTATAACCTGCCCCTGCATATTAAGAACGGCACCTCCTGAACTTCCATGTGAAATAGGTGCGGTAAACTGTATCATATCCACATCATTTATTGTTCTAAATCCTGAAATGATTCCATCTGATACTGAATTAAACAGTCCTAATGGGCTTCCAATGGCAACAACCCTTTGTCCTCTGACTAATTTTTTCTTACCTCTGTAAATGGGTATGGGTTTTAATTTCTTTGGTATCCTTATAATGGCCAAATCAAGCATTCTATTCATTTTTATTACTCCATCTGCCTTGTACACATTTTCATCCCCTTCTATCTGTACAGCAAAAAATGCCCCATCTTCAATAACGTGATTATTTGTAAGAATATACCCGTCTTTCCCAATCATAATACCTGAGCCTGTGGCCTCTGGTTCACCATATCTGTTAATCACCGTAATCATTACCACTGAAGAAGCAAGTGTTGCCAGCTCCTCAAAGCTCTTCTCTGTATTTCTCTTCTTAATCGGAGCAGTTTCTGAAGACTTCCCTGCGGCTTTCTCCGAAGTTTTTGCAGCGGTCTGTTTTGCTTTATTATCACGATCCGGTCTTGATATATTAACAGGTCTGCTCTTCACTTTTTCTGTATATGGTATGTATTCCGGAATATTTATTTTTCCAAATGCCCCCATCTTAACAGAACATGACTTATTTTTTATCTCGTCAATAATATGTACGTCATCATCATATTGTAGCATAAGTACGTCACACCCAACAAGTGTAAGCATATAGCAGAACAGGTAATCCTGTTCTTTCGATATTTTTTCAACAATAATCTTGTAGCATTTACGCTCATCCCATTCCTTCAATGATTCTCCAAGAATATTGTCCATCCAAAACAGCATCTTTACCACAAAATTTTTCTCTATTGATTCCGTGAGGGAAGTCTTTATTTTTTTGTACTCAGTCAACACAGTCGTCAATGCATCATATAAAATATCTGAAAACATCTCTGTATTATTGTTCTTCAAATATACTCTTCTCTTAGCTCTCCAATTCTCGAACTGTTCTGTATAAAACTGAACATCTTCAAAAGAGCTCATATTTGGCATATATTTTATTCTTTTGTAACTAAGTCTTTTATGCCTGGCTTCCATATCCATTTTCTTATCTATGTCAACTATGGATTTTTCAATATTTGGAACCACTCCCAGTACCCTGACAAAATATACGTCCCTAAGCCCCTTGTTGAAGCCTCCCTTCACACTAAGAAAAGTGTCAATCGAATTAATATTTATAACATTATGCCTATATATTATTCTTCCCATCACTCTTTTACACCTTCTAATATACTAGTTGATATTATAGCATAGTCAATAAAATAATGATACACTTTTTTTGTATAGTGTGATATCATATATGAAATTTGTATTTTATGCAAAAATAAATATTGGAGTTAAATAATACCTATGAAAGACAATACTTTATATTATTCTGTCGGACCACTTCTCTACTGTCCGGCAAATAAAAAAACAATTGCCCAGGCACTTATTTCCAACAAATTTGGAAGCAGTTATTCTCTGGCATTGTGTTTAGAAGATACCATAAATGACAATTTTGTCAAAGAGGCAGAGGAGCAGCTTTTACACTCCCTAAGGACTCTTTATGAGGCCAGCGAAAAAAATCAGCTGTCACTTCCATATATTTTTATAAGAGTCCGTGATTACCAGCAAATTGAACGTCTTTTCAAAAACTTAGGCATATGTTCAGAATTAATAAAAGGGATAATTATCCCAAAATTTTCTCTCGACAACGCCGACTTATACATTGACTCACTGGATAAATTAAACAATTCACTTTCAACTAATATGTATATGATGCCAATTTATGAAAGTTCTTCAATCATAGATAAACGTTATAGATACAACAACCTCTATCAATTGAAAGATAAATTAGATGCCATTGAAGACCTTGTATTAAACATTCGCGTCGGTGGAAATGATTTATGTCACTTATTCGGATTCAGACGCAATGTAAATGAATCAATTCACAGCATAAAACCTATATCTGATATTTTTTCAGATATTGTGACTGTATATGGTCAAAACTACGTTATTTCAGGTCCTGTCTGGGAATACTATTCCGGTGAGGATTGGGAAAACGGCCTCATATCTGAAATCAAAGACGACATTTTGTGTGGTTTCATCGGTAAAACAGTAATACATCCCAATCAGATACCTGTCGTTAATAATGCATTCAAGGTAACCAGACAGAATTACAATGATGCTCAAAACATATTAAACTGGGATGTTAATAATTCAGATTTTGTGCTTGGAAATTCTTCACGAGAAAGAATGAATGAATATAAAACACATTTAAACTGGGCAAAAAAGACCAGTTTTCTAGCAGAACACTATGGCATTATCTAGTACATACACATTAAGGGGCAGAACATCTGCTCCTTTACTCATGCATTTATGTCTTCTTCAGTAATCTCCATAAGCTGTTTATCTGATATTTCCTCAAGCTCTGATACTCTGTTTGCCTGATTTGAAACAGTCTGTTCAAATACATTTCTGACGAAACGTCCATTGGCAAAATCCGAGGTTTTATTTTCAACAGTTTCCTTAAATATCCCCATTACCTTGTCCATTGCCTTCTCTGAACATGTAAATCCATTCTTTTCTGTAAGTCTTTTGAATATCTGTGTCAACTCATCTGCTTCATAATCCTTAAAGTTTATGAATCTTGTAAATCTCGATTTCAGTCCAGGGTTTGATTGCAGAAATTCATCCATAAGATCCGGATACCCTGCAACAATAACCACAAAATCATCTCTGTGGTCTTCCATTGCCTTAAGAAGTGTATCAACAGCCTCGCTTCCGAAGTCCTCTGCCCCCTTATTTACCGTAAGAGAATACGCCTCATCAACAAATAGGATTCCTCCCAGTGCTGATTCTATAACTTCCTTTGTTTTAAGCGCCGTCTGACCAACATATCCTCCAACAAGACCTGACCTGTCAACCTCTACACAATGCCCCTTTGATAAAAATCCCAACTGTTTATATATTCCTGAAATAAGACGGGCAACAGTAGTCTTACCAGTCCCCGGATTGCCATAAAACACAAGGTGGAGTCCCACCTGAGAGGTTGGAAGATTTCTTTCCTGTCTTATCTTATTTACTTTAAGTAAATTAATAAGGGACTTGACATCCTTCTTCACTTCCGCAAGCCCTATCAATGATTCTAACTCTTCAAGCAGCTCTTCAAGGCTTTTTTCTTCAGTGGCTTCATTATCATCATCTTTATCTCTATCTTTATCCTTCTCTTTCGATTTATCTTTTTCCCTGTTATCTTCATTGGAGCCCTGCCCATTTGCATCATTAATCCCATTATTCATTTCTCCGCTGTACAAATCAAAATTCTGGAAATCATTATACATACTTTCGCTATTATCCACATAACTGCCTGTGTCCTTACCAGAATTAAAACGTGAAGTCATCGACGTAAAATCATCTGATATCATGCCGAATAAATTAGACATTGTTCTTGAAATGTTTCCAATGGCAGCATCAACATCCCTGTCTATCTGTCTTACACCTACACGATTCTCATCTGAAACCGCATTTTTCCCAAGAATAGACGTGATATCCCTTCTTGCATTTTCCAAAGCTTTGTTATAATATACTTTTTCACGACTGCCATAATCTCTTTTTCGCGAAATAACCTCATCTGCAATATTATCAATTAACTCCAAAAACATTTTTGACATCGGCTGGCCATTGCATGGATATCTGTTATTTTTCTTGTACTCCAATAAATCACCATTCGCCAAAACCAATGCCGTGTCAAAAAACTGGCTGTAATCAGCACTCTTTTTTACCTGTTTCATTTCCTGTAACGTGTGTTGTGAACCAAAAATGGAATTAAATATCTCTGTCTCTTCTTCTGTAATATCATTATCTATATCAATCAGGCATATAAGATAGTTCTTCATTTCCTGCATAAAGTTTTCTTCAAATGGAAGCAAATAGCTGTATCTTGATGCAATTGATGAATTTTCTAACTCTGATAAAAAATCTTTTATCTCATTAATTTTATCAACCATTTCCTCGTAATTCATATTTCTTCACACCCTTTTCTGTCAATTCACCTACATATCTGCCATATTTTTTATTATCCCACAACATTTATAATGCTTTAACGGATAATATTCAATTGGTACATTTTTTTCGTCTGCCAATTGTAGCAAATGTCTGACATCATTACTGTTTTTATATCTCTCATCTATAAGAATTTTCCACGGTATTCTCCTGAGCAGTACCCTTGTAGTTTCACCTATTCCTGGTTTGATGAGATTTATGTCACCAATGTCATATTTAGCTGCAATCTCTCTCACTTCATCAATCCCCTGACCTTGAACACCACTTTCTTCCATATCAGAATTTAATGAAAACTCTTTTTCTATGGAATCAATAAATTCATAAGACAAATCTGCTTCCTGTAATTCCTCATAGAAAACCGCACCATGAAAATCATTTTCTCCTATAATGTCATCTCTCAGAAATGTTCTGCTTATTAATCCGGATACAGTGCAGTTTAGACATGAGCTTGGAATAAGAATATCATTATGTGTGCCGCACAATTCAGTGATATTTGCCGGGTCCGCCACAACGGCAATGTCTGATGACACACCCGGATAAGCACTTATATCCTTTTTCAGCTCGTTAAAAATTGCTCCCTTGCCAATCCATCCATCCACAAAAAGAAGCTGTTCAGGTTTGTGTTTTGAAAGCAAATATTTCATCGCATTATCATCAATTCCCTTTCCTCTGATAATTGAAATAGAGTAATGCTTAACATCTATATTATACTTGAAT
>JBNRML010000023.1:0-5213 GCA_050309585.1 Lachnospiraceae bacterium | reverse complement strand
TTTTGTGGTGATTAAATTATACATCAAAAAGGAATAGGATTCCTTATATTTTGGACATTTTTTGAAAGTTGTTTATGACAATGACTATGAAAACGGGGCTTTGTGGATAAAAGTACGGAAACTCAAGAAATTAATATTTGACATCCATAACATGCAGTGTTAGTATAATTAGTAAAAGGTGCTACCGATAGACGGTTAGTCCTGATACTAGTTGATTAAAATAATCGCCTCAGTTTACCGAAGACTTTTGGGGCGATTATTTTTTTTGTGATTTTCCAATTGCATATCCCAGCCCAAAGCTGCCTAAGCCAAAGCTTAATACCGCTATGAGACCTTCTATAGTCAACATTGGCATCCCTCCTTTGTATGATTTCATCCACGATGATTTCTATGTTTTCAGAGGGCCACTGTCCCTCTAAATAGGGACTAACCGCCTACCGTTTATGGTAACACCATTTTTATTATATCAAATTTATATTTATTTATCAACTTTTTAATTTGTTGTGTTAATATTGTCACCAAATAAATAATTATTTCTCAAACACATGCCACAAACCATCATACTTCACCAATATTTGTTTTTCATCATCAGTGTTCTTTACCTCGCACTCTTTAAAATTTGAGACATTTTCTTCCGAAGCATTTTCAATATCCTGAGTTACATTCTCAATTCTAATATCAGGCGTTGCATCTTCCAAGTCATATACACAAATACCAGTGTCATAGTATATTTTGTCTTTTATTTTAACCATATTAATCGGGTCAAGTTTTGTTTCCTCCAAATCATAATTTTTATAGCTGTTAATATCAAAACCATTATTAACAGCATGCTTATAAAGAATAATATTTGCAAGTCTATCCATATCCGTGTTATCACACATCAATTCTTTTAAAGACGGTGAAAGATTTTTTCCAATATCATTCTGATATTTGTCTATACTTTCAATAAAATATTGACCATCGCCTGCCTCTTCAAATTCCAATACATCATATCCATCATTTATTTTCTGAAGTATACATACCCCAGTGTTGTCACCGCCACCTCTTCCAAACATTTGTATCTGATTATTTATTATATTGTATTCTACGGTGCGAAAGATACCATAAACCTTAATATCTCCACTTTCTTTCTTGTCCACATAATAAATCATAGGAAAAGTAATTATCTTATATCCTTTATTTACAGGTTCACATTCTCTCTCAAAATACGATGAAATTGCATCCATATATTCTGACATCTCTCCAGATGTTTTAATTTGACTGTCAACATCCGGATTTTGATTATTTATTTCATCATACTTCTTTTCGGTTTCTGAATTTCTTTCAGTTTTCTTTTCAGCCTTACCATCACCACCAAATTGTTTCACACAAACCATGGTTACTGCCACCAAAATTATGGCTGCAATCGCTAAAATACCTTTCTTATTCATACTTGTCCTTCCTTTCTGAGCGTCTTTACGCGAAGAGGCGAAGAGAAATCTGCACAGGCAGTTACTCTTCGCCTTTATAGCTATTCTCCAACCACTATTTATTCAACTGTTTCTTACCCAAAAATCTTTTCATTCTTTATAACACTACCATTTTTTTCTATTATATATTCCACATCCTCTGCCATTCCCGATTTACACACCAAAGTTACTGTTCCCTCTGGGGTTTCTGCCTGGTTATATGAATATCTCAATTCTCCCGTTTCCTTATTTCTATATTCTGATAAATTATCTTTTGTATCTTCTTTACTTCCTGATAAATTAAGCTTGCTGTATAATGCGTTTTTCTCCCAATCAAAATAGTATTCCATACCATCACTTCCCGCAGTATATAATTTAATTATTTTTCCATTGCCATAACTCTTCAAAAAACATGTATCATCACCCTGATTCATATCACAGCCTATCTTTTTCACATCCAGTGAATTCAGCATTTTATTTTCCTTAAAAGAGTAAATAAACAATCCATATACATCTTTAAAAATAAACTTTTCATTGTCACAGTAAACAAGTTCAGCTTCAACAGTCTGAGAAGATTCATATGAAGCCTTACTGAATTCAACTCTTTCTCCTTTACCCACTTCTTCCGACTTACTACCGCATGCTGTAATTAATGTCATACATATTGCCATAAATATCACTGTTAATCTCTTCATAATTTTTTCTCCTTCTCTCTTTCTAATTATTTTACATATTTCATCCCAAAACAAATAACACACAAACACACTCCAACAAATATTCCATATTTCAGGAAAAGTTTGTTTTTTATATGCATATCCCCACACAATTCATAGACATAAATCTTTCTTCTGTTTATTCTCATATATAAAAAACAAATAAACACAATACATATCAGATAAAAAAAACTAATAATTACAAAAACACTTTTTGCACTTTCTTCCGAATCAATAAAGTAAGTAAGCTGCGCTTCACTCAGCTCTATCCGCTTTAAGTCCATTCCGTTGTCCTTTACAGTCACGCATAAATCATGATATATTTTTTCAACATCACTCTTCTTCTCAGCAGAAATAACATACGGAATGTATAACTGCATTTTGTTCATTTTGCATTTGGTGTAAAATATACCTTTATTGATACCTGGGCTGATATGCTTTTTAAGCTTACCTCTCACGCAAAAATCAATTCCCTCAATACTTAATATCTCTCCCTCTTTTAAATCTGTATCAGCACCTCCTATCACAAGATTTTCTCCAGAACAGAAATCAATGTCCTTCGCTGTATTTAGGTTCAAATACTTCTCACCTGAATACATCACTTCATACCTTCCGTTTTGGCTTTCAAGCTTTAAAATTATGCATTTTTCAATGTTGTCAGATTCTGTTATTTTACTTATATCTACAGATTCACCACTGCCACTTAAAACAAATGCCACACTATTTTTTGTGTAAGGTTTTCCATTATAAAGATTGACCTGTTTTATGTAAAATACATACTTTGTAACAAACAAAAACCCTAATGTGACAACAAACAAAAAAATAATAATAAATATGTCATTTCTCTTGCTTTTTAACATTTTTCATCCTAACCCTGGTTAAGCTTCCTCCTTTTATTTCGTATATACTGTCACAGCCTTCAGCCACATCATTATCATGGGTAACCAACAAAACCGTTGCCCTAAGTTTATTTAAAATGCTCCTTATGTTCTCAACATTTTCTCCATCCAAAGAACCCGTTGGCTCGTCCATAAGAAGAATTTTGGGCTTATAAACCAAGGCACGGGCGATGGCAATTCTCTGCTTTTCCCCTCCTGACAATTGCCTCGGATATTTATTCTTAAGCTCAATAATATCCAGTTCCTCCATAATCTCTTCTATTTTTTGTGCCCTGTCAGTTTTACTGTATTTTCTGATTTTTAATGGTATTTCAATATTCTGATATGCATTCAGTTCATGGAGTAACAACGAATCCTGCAATACCATCCCAATATTATTTTTCCTGAATTTTGAACGCTCCTTCCCACTCATTTTACAGATAGAAGCATCTCCTATCAGAACATCACCTTCTGTCTCCTTTAAGAGACCACTTACTATATTCAAAAGTGTTGTTTTTCCACTTCCACTTTTACCGACTATTGCCACTTTTTCGAATTCATCAATGTGCATTGACACGTCACAAAGTACGCTGTAAGTTTTCCCGTGAATCTTGTAATCCTTTGACAGATTTATTACATCAATCATTCATCTACCACACCTTCCTTTATGTATTCACATATATTTTTATTTAGTGTCAAAAACACACTGCAAAACAAAGAAACAACAATACACACTGCTGCAATTATCAAATTGATGAATAATATTGATTTAACACCATTTAATCCTAAATTGTTCATTAAAAATACAGACACCAAATTTCCAACAATGTAGCTTATCCCAACAGCAATCAGACTTTCAATGAATATCATTTTAACAATATCTCCATATGAATATCCACATACAATCAAACATGAAAAATACCCCTTTGACTGCATTGTGTGCCTTCCACGATATATACAGAAACTCACTGTGTATAAGACAATGCACATTACGGCAATTATTCTCATAACATTTGCCACACGTTTTACATTTACTGTCATATTTGTTATTTCCGTGTCACCATATTCCTTTATGTAATATGCATCTTCCATGCCCAAGTCATCTTGATATGAATTTAACAATCTCTGAATATCTTTCTCCCTTATATCACTGACTATTGTCCCAGAATTTTTCATATACAACATTCCCATTGTTAACCAGTCATTTTTCATGTCACAATTTTCGGGCATGGGAACAATAATATAATTATCCAGATTAACCAGTCTGCCATCATAATAAATACTTTCTCCCTTTTCCAGAAATCCCTTCACAACTGCTCTTCCCGAAAAAAAGAAGTAATCAATATTCACATAATCGCCTACATCATAAACACCCGAATACGCATCTCCAAGTATCACTCCATAATTGTCTTTGTAATTATCATCGCTAAAAAGACTTCCCTTATGTAAATTCAACCCATAATCCCTTACAAAATTTTTGTCTAACCACATTGCCTTCACATATACGTAATTTAGTTCTCTTTCAAGCTGCTGATTATATAAACTGATAACCTCCCCATCTATTTTTGCCCCATTTTCATATCCATAAATAACATTTTCTTTAAAATCAGCCTGTTCTAAATAAACAGGCTGCTCATAAATAGCGTAATAATCAAAATCTACACTTCTATTCAATTTTTTATTAAATTCTTTCAATAATCCAATGGACTCCTTACTGATGCCCATCTCTTTGTCTCCCACAAAGTTATCAAGCACGTTGTAAAATTTTTTATCACTGTATCTGTCAAGAAATCCGTTTTCCTGAGCATCAATTTTTCTATTGTACGAATATGAAACAGCGACACACACAAACCCCATGACTCCAAGCAAAATCAGGATGACCGTCTGCTTTCCATTTTTTATTAATCTCATCAAAGTCTTCTTAATAATAAACATAATATCATCCTCATCAAAATATCCAAAATTAGTTTACTTGTAATATTCTCCTTTTAATATCCCATTTACACTCAATTTCTTTTCTACCAGGTGTGCCCCACGTTTTACATGCTATTCCGATATAACATTTATCTACGTTAATTTCACATTGTTCGGTAATCTCTTCTTTTTTTCTACCCATATATACTCCATACTTAACAACGTTATTACCTAAACAAATATATGGGCTGATATTATAT